>NZ_JAKDLO010000259.1 GCF_030452765.1 Intrasporangium sp. | reverse complement strand
AGTCCGGACGCGAACAGATTCTCTGGGCCACACCACAAACTTGACGCACACCCGGTCGTGACCCACCCCGTGGGTATGCCGCCTACTCTCGTTACCCTCGCAGCGTGAGCTTCCGCCGGCCGGTCCCCACGATCGGGGACACCACCTCCGCCGCCGAACGAGCCGACGCCCCGGGCGCGTGGGCCATGCCCGAGGAGCTCGAGCCGCTCGAGCGGGTGGTGGCCGCGCGACGCGACATCCGCCGCTTCCGACCCGACCTCGTCCCCGACGACGTCCTTCAGGCGATCCTCACGGCCGGCCATCGCGGGCCGTCGGTCGGGCATTCCCAGCCGTGGCGGTTCATCGTGGTGTCCGAGCAGGCGACCCGCGACGCGGCCGCGGTCATGGCCGACCGGGCGCGGCTCCAGCAGGCCGCGGGCATGGCCGAGGAGTCCGCGCGTGGCCTGCTCGACCTGCGCCTCGAGGGGATCCGCGAGGCCCCGCTCGGCGTCGTCGTCGCCTGCGACCGCCGCACCCCGGCCGCCGGGGTGCTCGGGCGCGCTACCTTCCCGGACACGGACCTGTGGTCCTGCGCCGCGGCGATCGAGAACATGTGGCTGACCGCGCGGGCGCACGGCCTCGGGATGGGCTGGGTGACCCTCTTCGAGCCGGCCGAGCTCGCCGACCTGCTCGCCCTGCCCGTCGGGGTCGAGACCCTCGGTTGGCTCTGCCTCGGCTGGCCCGACGAGCGCCCGCCGTCGCCCGGGCTGGAGCGTGCCGGATGGTCGAGGCGGCTGCCCCTGGACCAGGTCGTCATGCGCGAGCGGTGGACCGAGGCGGCCCCGCCGGTATCGCACCTGCGCGGTCCCGACCAGAGACAGGTCGTCGGGGCTCGCGACCGGGCCGACGCCCTGCTCACGGTGCCCGGCTCGCTCGGCGTCCTCGACACGGTGCTCGACCGGATCGGCGCCCTGCCGGTGGCGGACGGGCCGGGGATGCTCGTCATCGCGGCCGCGGACCACCCGGTGACGCGGCACGGCATCTCCGCCTTCGACCCGTCGGTCACGGCCGACCTCGTCCGGGCCACCCGTGAGGGGAGCTCGATGGGGGCCGTCGCCGCGCGGGCCGCGGGCCTGTCGCTCGACCTTGTCGACGCCGGGGTGGGGAGCTCGTCGGGCCGAGGCGATCTCGTCACCTCGGATGCCCTCGACGAGCGGGCGTATGCCGCCCTGCTCGCCTTGGGTCGCGAGCGCGGTCGCGCTGCGGCCGGGTCGGGCCTCGTCGCGCTCGGCGAGATCGGGATCGGCAACACGACGGTCGCCGCGGCGCTCGCGACAGCGTTGCTGGGCGTGCCGGTTGGTGAGGTGGTCGGGCGGGGCTCGTCGGCTGACACTGCCATGGTCGCGCGCAAGGTCGACGTCGTCGAGCGTGCCCTCGCCCGTGTCCTCGCACGGCCCCCCCAGTCCGGATCGAGAGTGCCCCAATCCCGATCGAGCGTGCAGCAGTCCCGATCGAGCGTGCAGCAGTCCCAATCGAGCGTGCAGCAGTCCCGATCGAGCGTGCAGCGGGGAGACAGTGTCGATGTCCACGGGGTGCTGCGGCGGCTCGGAGGGGGCGAGTTCGCGGTGCTCACCGGTGTCATCCTGGGGGTGGCGGAGGCTGGGGGTGTCGTCATCCTGGATGGTCTCGCCACGTCCGTATGCGCACTCGCAGCCGTCCGGGTCGAACCCGCTGTAGCCGCACATCTGGTCGCCGGCCAACGATCTCGTGAGCGGGCGCATTCGCTCGTCCTGACCGAGCTCGGTCTCGAGCCGCTGATCGACCTGCGGATCCGGGCCGGTGAGGGCGTCGGTGCCGCCCTCGCCGCAGGTGTCGTCAAGGGCGGGCTCGAGCTTCGCCGCTCGGTCGCTCGGACGACGCCCGGCCGGGCCGAGCACCTGCCTGGGTCGGGGTGAGGGGTGGGCACGACTCGTCGGTAGGTGCCTCGACTCCCGCTGGGCTCGACGGATCGGGCGTGGCAGGGTGGGCCAATGATCATCCCGCTCGGTGACCGGATCCCCCACGTCGACGCGTCCGCCTTCGTCGCACCCACGGCGCAGCTCGTCGGCGACGTCGAGCTGCAGGCGGGCTCGAGCGTCTGGTACACAGCCGTGTTGCGAGCCGAGTTCGAGCCGATCGTCCTGGGCGAACGCAGCAACCTGCAGGACGGTGTGGTCGTGCACACGGACACCGGCAAGCCCGCCCGGGTGGGTTCCGGCGTCTCCGTCGGCCACCGGGCGGTCCTGCACGGGTGCACGATCGAGGACGACTGCCTCATCGGGATGGGCTCGGTCATCCTCAATGGAGCGGTCATCGGCGAGGGCAGCCTCGTCGCGGCTGGGGCCGTCTTACAGGAGGGTGTGGTCATCCCGCCGCGATCGCTGGTCGCCGGCGTCCCCGGCAAGGTGCGCCGCGTGCTGATCGACGAGCAGGTCGAGAAGATCCGGCACAACGCCGAGGTCTATGTCGACCTGGCGAGGCTGCACGGGGAGGCCACGAGCCGGCGTTGATCTCGCGCGAGCGAACGGACGACCGTTGGTCCGTCCGGCGGCGTCGGCTCCTGCTCAGCGATGGCCGCTGACACCACTGTCCGCGACCAACGGTCGTCCGCCGGTGCGAACTGTCTGCGCCGATCGCCCGTCAGGTTTCGCTTGAGCGTGACGCATGCCAGCGTCAAGCCGGCTGTTGCGCGCACTCTGCCCCCGGTGCGGGTGCAGATCGGTCATGTGCGTGGCCCCCAGACAGCGAGGTCCCCGCCTGGCTTGCACAGGATGATCTCTCCATGCGGGCCTCCCATCTCCCACGCCTCATAGTCTTCGCCCGCCGCGACGCTCAACTGTGCGTGTCCAATGTTGATTGCGAGGTCTCCTGTCTCCGAGACGAGAACCGATGAGATCTGTTGTCCAACAAGACGTTCCAGTTCTGCAGGCAGATCCTCGGTGAGCTCACTTCGCTCCTCGATCAGGACCGTCCCCCCTCGGGGCTGGTGAGGTAGGTGTCCCCACTGAGCTGGATCTCCCAGTTCTCCTCCGTGTATACGAGGACCCTGAAGTCGAGTCGGATCGTGTAGATCGTGTGTCCCGTGAAGTTAGGAATCTTGGTGCCGATCCAATCGGTAGGTCGGATAGGTCGGACAGCCCTCTGGCCCGATCAGGCCGTCCACCCGGGCGGAGTAGTCGTTGGCCAGCCAACTCGTGCAAGAGGTTGACTGTGGAAAGGGTCAGACCCACGGGCCCCAGACAGCGAGGTCGCCACTCGGTTTGCAGACCACGATCTCCCCGCGGGCCCCATGGATCTGCCAGGACTCGTATTTCGGGTCTGCTCGGACGTTCACCTGTGCGTCGCTGAAGTTGAGCGCGAGGTCACCATTGGGCGACACGACGACGTTCCGTAGCTGGCTGTCGACAAGTTGCCTCGGCTCGAGTGGCAAGTCCTCGTCGTCGACGTGTATGCCGACGTTGATCTCCTCCCTCCTCCGGTTGCTGCCCAAAACTGATGAGGTGGGTTGTCCCTTCGAGGTTGAACTGCCACCCCTCATCGGTCCACAGCTGCAGCCGGTAGTCGATCCGGATGTCGGTGATGGTCTGGCCAGCGAGGGATTGGAACAAGGCGGTGCGGTCCGTCATATGCGTGGCCCCCAGATGGCGAGGTGCCCTCCCGGCTTGCAGACGATGAGAACACCCTTCGGGCCGCCGATCTCCCAGGCCTCGTGGTCCGCACCAGCGCGGGTACTCAGCTGGGTATCTCCGATGCTGATCGCGAGGTCTCCCTGCTCAGAGACGAGGACCGATGAGATCTGCTGCCCAACGAGGTCTACCAGCTCGTCCGGAAGGTCATCCCGGTACTGCTCGTTCTCGACTCGAACCGTCCCGAGGCGCGCGTTCGTGAGGTAGGTGTCGCCGTTGAGGTCGAACTCCCAGTCTTCCTCGGTCCAGACCCTCAGGCAGCCGTCGATCTGCATGTCGTGAACCGTCTGTCCGGCGAAGTCAGGAATCATGGTGCCCATCCATTCGGTATGTCATAGGTCCCATCCGCTCGGATCGGGATGTGGGTGTCAGGGCCACGTGCTGTGCCGGTGTGGCCATCGAGTCGCAGCGGCTGTCCGTGAGAGTTGTAGAAGCGCACGTAGCCGTGGCTGTATCGGTCATCGGGATCCATGATGCGGATGGTGTCGGCATTCTGTGGCTTGCGTCGGCCTGGGGCCACCTTGTCAGGGGCCTGCCAAACCTCGCCATCGCCCTTGGCAACGCGACCCTTCCAGTTCGATCCTGCCGTGTCCGGACGCATCGAGTCTGGCAGGGGATCGCCCGTCTTGCCCCGCCAGTTGTCCGGACGATCGACCTCCTTGAGCAACCGGTTGTCCTGGCGGGACGCGTTGGAGAGCAGGTCTCCGGCGCCGCGGGCAGCCGTGGCAGCGCCGGTCCCGCCATCGCCGCGGCCGCGATCTGGATCGGCACACCGGCGACTGCTCCGACTCCTGTTGCATCGAGCGCCGCGCCGCCGCTCAGGCCTGTGCCGCCGAGGACGATCATCCCGGTTCCGACCGCCATCTCGATGAGGTCCTCTGGGTGCTCCGCCGCGGCTTCGGCGACGTCGGCGGCGCCGTTCGTGAGCGGCACGGCGGTGTGGTTCCAGGTCCATGCCCCGGCGTCACCAGCCATGTCGAGCGCCGTCTGCCACCAAGGCCGCTCCGGCCGTTGCACGACCCGGCCCATGGACGCATCGAAGCGAGGCGGATCTGCTCCCGGGCGATCGGGAGACCGCGCAGCACAGCCTCGCTCGCGGCGGCAGCGCTCGCCACGGGCACGGGTCCGGCCGCGTCCGCCGAGAGCCGGCACAGGGTGCGAGCGCAGGAGGCGCCGGTCGCCATGAACTCGTCCAT
>NZ_JAKDLO010000001.1 GCF_030452765.1 Intrasporangium sp. | reverse complement strand
ACCACGAAGACTACGCGTCCACTGTGCGGCTCCCAACCCGCAACCACCACCACCAACACCATTAGCAGTGCCAGTACCACCATCAGTAGTACCAGTACCAGCAGCACGCCAGCGGCACCGGTACGACAACAGAACAACGACAGTACGAACCCGAACCCGAGACCGACCCGAACACAAAGGGGCCCGACCCGGGCCAGGGTCGAAGACTTTGTTACGGCTGCCATAGCGAAGGGGAAACGCCCGGTCCCATTCCGAACCCGGAAGCTAAGCCCTTCAGCGCCGATGGTACTGCACCGGTGACGGTGTGGGAGAGTAGGACACAGCCGGACACACACCACGCGCCGCACCCGACCCACCGTCGGGTGCGGCGCACCCACGCCCCGGCCGATCCCCCGTTTCGCCGCGCGTGGCGCTGGCGGTCAGGCCAACGCTGGTGACGCTCAGAAGGCCGGGATCGCCCTGTCGGCCGTTTCGCCACGCGTGGCGCTGGCGGTCCGGCCAACGGAACGGGAGGATGTGCAGCATGGCGGCTGACGAGCGCGGACCGCGGGGGCAGGGCCACCGCAGGGACGACCACCCGGATCGCGATGGCAAGGACCAGCGAGCCGGCCGCGGCGGCCGGGATCGGGAGGATGCCCGGGGCGGAGACCACAGGCGCGGCGCGGCCCAGGCTCGGAAGGGTGGTCAGGGCCGACGCGATCGGGACGACCGGCGCGGGCGAGAAGCCGGGGACGACGACCACCGCCGCGCCGCCGCAGTCGAGCGTGAGCGCGTCTCGCGTGGGGCCACCCGCCTGTCGCCGAAGTCGCCTCGCAAACCGGAGCCGGCCATTCGCGAGGGCGTGACGGGCCGTGAGGTGGACCGCGGAGTGAAGAACCAGCTGCGCACCCTGTCCAAGGAGAACGCCGAGGGGGTCGCCCAGCACCTCGTCATGGTCGCGGAGCTGCTCGATACCGATCCGGAGGCAGCGCTCGCCCACGCCGAGACGGCCGTGCGCCGTGCTGGGCGGGTGCCCGCCGCGCGCGAGGCGCTCGGCCTGGTGGCCTACCGGCTGGGAGACTGGGCACGCGCGTTGTCCGAGTTCCGGACGGTACGCCGCCTGTCCGGCTCGAGTCACCTGCTCCCACTCATGGTCGACTGTGAGCGCGGTCTCGGACGACCCCACAAGGCACTCGAGATCGCGCAGAGCGAAGAGACCCAGGGTCTCAGCTTCGACGAACGAGTCGAACTGGCGATCGTCGTCTCTGGTATCCGGAGGGACATCGGGCAGCTGGACGCCGCCGCGGCCAACCTGTCCGACCTGGCCCCTCGGATCAGCCCACACCGGGGCTCGGCGCCACGGCTCTACTATGCCTACGCGGACGCCCTGCTCGCGAGCGGCGATAAGCACGCTGCCCGTGAGTGGTTCGCCAGAGCTGCCGACGCCGACCATGAGCTGACCACCGACGCGGCCGAGCGGCTTGACGATCTCGACGGGATCTCGGTCCTCGACCTGCTCGAAGGCGAGCCAGAAGACGCCGACGAGGACATCGACGGGGACGACGATTCAGGAGACAGCACCGATGAGTGACGACGAGAGCACCGAACCCGCGCCGGTGACCGGCGACCCAGAGGTCGACATGGCCCTGACCCGGTTGGCGGGCATCGAGGACGAGGCGCTTGATCGTCATATCGAGATCGGCGAGGCGGTGCATGGCACCCTCCGGGGCCGGCTCGGCGGCCTTGGCGGCGCGTGAGTGGGCCTTGGCGGCGTGTGAGCCGCGGCCTCCGACGACGTGAGCCGGCCCCGTGACGACCTGACCCGACGACTCGACGTCGAGCTCGTCGCGCGTGGCTTGGCTCGATCCAGGGGCCAGGCCCGAGACCTCGTCACCGGCGGCGCCGTCCTCGTCGACGGACAGGTCCGGACCAAGGCTGCTGCCACCGTCCACGAGGGGACCCGGATCGAGCTGACCCGCGAACCGGACCGCTGGGTCAGTCGGGCCGCTCTGAAGCTGCGGCACGCCCTCGAGGCGTGGGGACCCGGGGACGGCAGCCGCGCCCGTGCACGAACCACCGCCCGTCCACGGACCACGCGCCGACTGCTCGACCCCCGTGGCCGACGCTGCCTCGATGTCGGCGCGAGCACGGGCGGGTTCACCCAGACCCTCCTCGCGGCCGGGGCCGCGAGCGTGACTGCTCTCGATGTCGGCCACGGCCAGCTCGTCGCCGAGCTCGCGGCCGATCCCCGGGTCACCGACCTGCCGGGCACGAACATCCGCGACGTGCGGCCGGGCGACCTGGGCGCGCCCTTCGACCTTGTCGTCGCCGACCTCAGCTTCATCTCCCTCGAACTCACCCTGGGGCCCATGCGTGAGCTGACGGCGCAGGACGGCGACCTCGTTGTGCTCGTCAAGCCGCAGTTCGAGGTCGGCCGCCAGCGGCTCGGACGGGACGGCATCGTCACGTCGCCGCGCGAGCACAGCCGGGTGCTGCTCGAGGTCCACCGTCTCGCGAAGGGGCTCGGGCTGGTCGTCTGCGGGGCGCTACCCAGCCCGATCCGTGGCACGGCGGGCAACCGGGAGTTCGTGCTCTGGCTGACCCGTCGGGCCGGCGACGCCGGCCTCGACGAGGATGACATGCTGGAGCGCATGGACCTGAAAGCAGACTCGTGACGCGGCGCATCCTGCTCGTCGCCCATCCGCGACGACCCGAGGCACTCGTCGTGGCCAAGGCCGTGGTCGAGCGACTCACTGCTTTGGACATCGAGGTCCTCGTGCAGGCTGACGAGGCGCGCGCTCTCGACCTGAATGAGTCGGCGCACGTCCACGTGCCGAGCGAGCACTACGCCCCCGAGGGTTGTGAGCTCGTCGTCGTCCTCGGTGGCGACGGCACGATCCTGCGTGGGGCCGAGTTCGCGCGCCGGCTCGACGTGCCGCTGCTCGGGGTCAACCTCGGGCACGTGGGCTTCCTCGCGGAGGCGGAGCGCGAGAACCTCGACGCGACCGTCGAGCACATCGCCGCACGCGCCTACACGGTCGACGAGCGGATGACCCTGCATGTCGACGTCCGCCATGACGGAGAGCTGGTCGCCAGCAGCTGGGCGCTGAACGAGGTCAGCGTCGAGAAGGCGGCCCGCGAGCGGATGCTCGAGGTCGTCATCGAGGTCGACCACCGGCCGCTGTCGAGCTGGGGCTGCGACGGCGTCATCCTGTCGACGCCCACGGGATCGACCGCCTATGCCTTCTCGGCAGGCGGCCCCGTCGTCTGGCCGCAGGTCGAGGCGTTCCTGCTCGTGCCCAACTCGGCCCACGCTCTCTTCGCCCGTCCTCTCGTACTGGGACCGGACAGCCATGTCGCCATCGAGATCAAGTCCCAGAGCGAGGGCTCCGGCATCATGTGGTGCGACGGGCGCCGCCACATCGAGCTGCCACCCGGGGCCCGGATCGAGGTCCGCAAAGGCTGGCGCCCGGTCCGCCTCGCCAGGCTCAACGACGCGCCCTTCACCGACCGCCTTGTCGCGAAGTTCGACCTGGCCGTGAAGGGCTGGCGCGGCAACGGTGCTGCGAGACGGCGCAGCCCATGACGGTCGCGGGTCACAGGGCGACCGTGTTCAGACAGATAAGACTCCGTGGGATCGGCGTCATCGACGAGGCCGTGCTCGACCTCTGCCCAGGACTGAACGTCGTGACCGGCGAGACGGGCGCGGGCAAGACGATGGTCGTCTCCGGCCTCGGACTGCTCCTCGGCCAGCGGGCCGACTCCGGACTCGTTCGTAGCGGCAGGACGAATGCCTTCGTCGAGGGCGTCGTCGAGCTGCCCGAGGGCCACCCGGCCCTGGTCCGCGCAGCGCAGGCGGGGGCGGAGCACGACGACGGTGAGCTCGTCATCGCCCGGACCATCACCGCGACCGGTCGATCCAGAGCACATGTCGGTGGCCGGACAACCCCGGTCGGGGTCCTCGCCGAGCTGGGAGAGCATCTCGTCGCGCTCCACGGTCAGGCCGATCAATGGCGCCTCACGCGAGGCGAGGCACATCGCGAGGTCCTGGACGTCTTCGGTGGCGGGCCCGTGCTCGCCCTGCGCGACCGCGTCGCGACCCTCTACGACCAGTGGCGGGAGGCCACGTCGGACCGGGACCGTCTCGTCTCGCTCGCGATGGAGCGAGCCCGTCAGATCGACGCGCTCACCGCGGCGCTCGAGGAGGTCGAGGCGCTCGACCCACAGCCCGGGGAGGACGTCGCGTTGCGCGCCGAGGACGAACGCCTCAGCCACGCCGACACCCTCCGCACGGCGGTGGGCCATGCCCTTTGCCGGCTCACGAGCGACGAGTATGTCGCTCAGCCCGCTCCCAACGTCGCCGACCTCATCGCGGCGGCTCGCTCCGGCCTCGGCCCGGCGCTGCACCACGACGCACGGCTCGGATCCCTCGACGACCGTCTCGTCGAGCTCGCCGCCCTCACCAGCGAACTCGTCGCCGACCTGACGGGCTACCTGTCGGACATCGAGCTCGATCCCGAACGTCTCGAAGCGGTCCAGCAGCGCCGGGCTGCCCTGACGACCCTGACCCGGAAGTACGGCGAGTCGGTCGAGCAGGTCCTGGGCTGGACCTGCGAGGCCGCGGCCCGTCTCGACGAGCTCATGACGGCCGACGACCGGGTCGCCCACCTGGCCGAGCAGGCGCACACCCTGCGGGCCGAGCTGATCGACGCGTCGTCCCTGCTCTCGCACCGGCGCCACCAGGCGGCCGTCGAGTTCGCCGACCGCGTCGGTGACGAGCTGCGCCATCTGGCAATGGGACGCGCCGAGGTCGTCGTCGAGGTCGGCGCCCGTGCCGGTACCGACGGTGAGCTGCGCTCCGGCGAGCGCGTCCGCCTGACCCGGCACGGCATCGACGAGGTCGACATCCTGCTGGCCGCCCACCCGGGGGCACCCCCGCGCAGCATCACCAAGGTCGCCTCCGGTGGCGAGCTCTCCCGGGTCATGCTCGCGATCGAGCTCGTCGGCGCGGGCACCGGAAGCCGCCCGACGTTCGTCTTCGACGAGGTCGACGCGGGTGTGGGTGGACGGGCGGCGCTCGACGTCGGGGCCAGACTCGCGCGGCTTGCCGATCAGGCCCAGGTCATCGTCGTGACCCACCTGGCCCAGGTCGCGGCGTTCGCCGACCGACACCTGGTCGTGCGCAAGGCGGACGACGGCACCATCACCTCGAGCAGCGTGGTCGCCGTCGCGGACGAGCAGCGGCTCGCCGAGCTGTCCCGGATGATGGGTGGCGATCCCGACTCGGACGCCGGCCTCGCCCACGCACGGGACCTGCTCGCACAGACGACGACGATGCGCCCGGTCACCGGAGAGGCGCGTCGCGTCGGGTGACGCGAGGGGCCCCGAGCGGGTGCAGCCGTGACGGCCTCGCATGGCACGATGGGAGCACCATGGCCATCTCCATCCGTCGACGCCGCCACGCATCTGGCGCCGACCCCGGCATCTGCGGGCCGGCGCGCGTCGACCGGCGGACCAAGAACCTCACGAAGCGTCTGAAGCCTGGTGACGTCGCCGTCATCGACCACCGCGACCTCGACCGCGTCAGCGCGGAGTCCCTCGTCGCCGCGCGGCCCGCCGCCGTGGTCAACGCCGCAGCGTCCATCTCCGGTCGCTACCCGAACGTGGGCCCCGAGATTCTGGTCTCGGCCGGGATCCCCGTCCTCGACGAGGCGGGCCCGAAGGTCATGACGCTCAAGGACGGGCAGCCGGTCCGGCTCGACGGCGACGACCTCTGGCAGGGCGAGCGGCGGGTCGCGAGCGGTCAGGTGCTCGGGGAGGAGTCGGTCCGGGCAAAGATGCAGGAGGCCCGCGCCGGTCTCGCCGTCCAGATCGAGGCCTTTGCGACGAACACGATGCAGTACGTCCGCCGGGAGCGCGACCTGCTCCTCGACGGCGTCGGCGTCCCACCGATCATCACGCGCATCGACGGACGCCACTGCTTGATCGTGGTGCGCGGCTACCACTACAAGGAGGACCTCGAGACGCTGCGTCCCTACATCCGGGAGTTCCGTCCGGTCCTGATCGGGGTCGACGGGGGTGCCGACGCCATCATCGAGGCCGGCCACCGGCCCGACCTCATCGTCGGCGACATGGACTCCGTCTCGGACGGTGCCCTCCGGTCGGGTGCCGAGCTGGTCGTCCACGCCTACCGCGACGGGCGGGCCCCCGGCCTCACGCGGGTGGAGCAGCTCCACCTCGATGCTGTCGTCTTCCCTGCGGCCGGCACGAGCGAGGATGTCGCCATGCTGCTGGCCGATGACTGCGGAGCCGAGCTCATCGTTGCCGTCGGCACCCATATCACCCTCGACGAGTTCCTCGACAAGGGCCGGGACGGCCAGGCGAGCACCTTCCTGACCCGGCTGCGCGTGGGCGGCAAGCTCGTCGATGCCAAGGGAGTCAGCCGGCTCTACCGGGCGCGCATCTCGGCCACCATGCTCGTCGCCCTCGTCGCGGTCGGGCTCCTGGCGCTCTTTGCGGCCATCGCCTCGACGCCCACCGGTCAGGCGTGGCTCCAGGTCCTCGCCGCCCGCTGGGACGACCTCTGGTCCGCCATCGTCGGGATATTCACGTGATCGACTTCCGCTACCACCTCGTCTCGATCATCTCGATCTTCCTCGCGCTCGCCGTCGGCATCGTCCTCGGTGCCGGCCCGCTCCAGTCGAACCTCGGCAGCACCCTCGGCGACCAGGTCACCGCCCTGCGCAACGAGAAGCAGGATCTCAACACCAAGCTCACGGACACCCAGAAACAGCTCGCTGCCGCAGCCGAGTTCGAGACAGCCATCACGCCGAGCCTCGTCGCCGGACGCCTCAGCGGACACGGCGTCATCCTCGTCGTGCTGCCCTCGGTGGAAAGCAAGCTCGTCGACTCCACCAGCCGCGCGCTGGCCCAGTCCGGCGCGAAGGTGCACGGCACCGTGACCCTCTCCGCGGACTGGTTCGACCCGGCCAAGGCGTCCGAACGCGCCAAGGCCGCAGCCGCCGCCGCAGCCGCGCTCGACCTGCGGCCCACGAAGACGGGAGACCAGCTGCTCACGGAGGTCCTCGGCCGACTCACCGTCAGCGAGCTGCCGCTCGGCACCAACGCAGACCGGGACAAGGCCATGGCCGAGCTGTCCGACGCCGGCCTGCTGGACAGCAGCGACCCCCAGCTCACGCCCGCCGACCTGGCCGTGGTCGTCTCCGGCGACCACTCCGGCAGCCAGTCCGAGGTCGACGCCTGGTCCGAGCGGGTCCGGGCGCTCGCCCTGCGGCTCGAGAGTGGGTCGCAGGCCACCGTGGTCGTCGGTGGGGCCCCGGTCCAGGCGGCGGGCAAGGCGGTGAGCACCGATGCGGTGAGCGCCGTGCGGTCCGACCGTCGAGCCAGCGCAGCGGTCTCCACGGTCGACCATGCCGGAGTCGCCCGGGGGCCGGCAGTGACGGTCCTCGCCATCGAGGCGCAGCTCGCCGATCAGGTGGGGCACTACGGCACGGCCCCCGGCGCGGACGCGATCCTGCCCAAGGTGAGCCCGTGACGGCCCCCAGGATGTGCCGGTGACGGCCGCCGACGGCGCGGCCCGGCTCGCCCTCGCTGCGGCCCTGTCCGCAGCAGGGATGAGGCTCTGCCCGTGGCTGCCGGAGCACACGCGCCGCCCATGGGCACGGACCAACCACGCCGGTGATCCCGTCACCCTCCTCGAGGGCCCGGTCTGGCTCCTCGGCGCCGTCGGCGGGCTGGTCCTACCGGGCACCGGCGGGCGGACCACGGCGGCGGCGCTCGTCGTGACGGCAGCCGGCCTCGGCATGCTCGACGATCTCGCCGGGTCGGCGACGAGCAAGGGTCTGCGTGGCCACCTCACGGCGCTCGGCCGCGGAGAGCTGACCACCGGAGCGGTCAAGCTGATCGGGCTGGCCGCGAGCGGGATCGCGGCCACCGCGGCGGTCGACCTCCCCCGGCCAGGTGCCCGCGCGGGTGCCGGGCCGGGGCGCCTCGCCGGCGTCCTCGTCGGTGGCGGGGTCATCGCCGGGACCGCCAACCTCGTCAACCTGCTCGACCTGCGTCCCGGGCGGGCCCTCAAGTCCGTCATCGTGCTCGGCATGCCCCTCTCGCCCGGTGGCGCGCCGGCAGCCGCCGCGCTCGGCGCCACGCTCGGCGTCATCGCCGACGACCTCGCCGGACGTTCGATGCTCGGCGACACGGGCGCCAACGCGGCCGGCGCCCTGCTCGGCCTGGCGCTCGTCGAGCGGAGTGGGCTCCTCGCTCGCTCGCTCGCCCTCGCTGTCCTCACCGGCCTCACACTCGCCTCCGAGCGGGTCAGCTTCTCCGCGGTCATCGACCGGCAGCCCCTGCTGCGCCGCCTCGACCAGTGGGGCCGCCCACCCGAGCGCCCGTCGTCGCCGTGAACCGGACCGGGATGAGCCGGACCGGGCGGGGCATCGCCGTCGCGGCCGGCTCCATCGCGGGCATCACCATCGCCGCGCGGCTCGTCGGCTTCGGCCGCTGGTTCGCCTTCTCGCACTCCGTCGGGGCCACCTGCGTCGGCACGGTCTACCAGAGCGTCAACACCGTCCCGAACGTCCTCTACGAGATCGCCGCCGGGGGTGTCCTGGCCGCGGTCGTCGTGCCGCTCGTCTCCGCGGCGCTGGGCCGCGGGGAGCCGGATGCCGCCGACCGCACCGCCTCGGCCCTGCTGACCTGGGCGCTCGCCGGGCTCGTCCCGCTGGCGCTCGTCGTCGTGGCCGCCGCCGGCCCCATCGCCGGCGTGCTCCTGCCCGCCCAGGGGTGCTCCGGTGAGCTGGGCCTCGGCGTCGACCTGCTGCGGATCTTCGCGATCCAGATACCGCTGTACGGCGTCGGGATCGTCCTGGCCGGAGTCCTCCAGTCGCACCGTCGCTTCGTGGCCGCGGCCCTCGCGCCGCTCCTGTCCAGTGTCGTCGTCATCGCCACGTACCTGCTCTACGGCGCCCTCGTGCCCGATCCTGCCGCGCCCCTTTCCGCCATTCCGGGCGCCGCCGTCCTCGTGCTCGGGATCGGCACGACCCTCGGGGTCGTCGCCCTCAGCCTGCCCCTGCTCGTACCCCTGCGAAGAGCCGGCATCCGGCTCCGGCCGACCTTCCGCTTCCCCGACACCGCGTCGGCGCGGGTCCGGCGGTTGGCCGTCGCCGGGCTGCTCGCACTGGCCGGGCAACAGCTCGCGACGCTGGTCGTCATCCGCCTCGCGAACGACCGCGGGGGGCCCGGCACGCTCAACGTGTTCACCTACGTTCAGGCCGTCGCCCTGCTCCCGTATGCCGTCCTGGCCGTCCCGCTCGCGACGGCAGCCTTCCCGACCCTGGCCAGCCAGGCGGCCGGCCCGTCCGGGGCCTCGACGAGCCGCGAGGACGACTCCGCGGCCCGCACGCTGCGCGGGGCCTGGCTCGGCACCCTCGTGGCCGGCCTCTACGGGGTCGCCCTGCTCGTCGCCGTCGCCCAGCCGGTCGGTGCGTTCTTCAGCGCCCTCGACGCCGGACGGTCGGCGGGGTCGGGCGCTGCGGCCCTGGCCGCGATCCCGACGACGATGGTCTCGTTCGCCCCGGGGATCCTCGGCCTCGGCGCGATCGGCCTGCTGACCCGCGCCCTCTACGTGCGCGGGCATGCCCGCACGGCCGGAGCGGCCGCCGGCAGCGGATGGCTGCTGACACTCGCCCTACCCCTGATCGTGCTGCGCGATGCACCGGGGCCCGACGACACCCTGAGCGCCATCGGTGCCGGCTCGAGCATCGGGCTGCTGGCCGCAGCGGCCTGCCTGACCGTGCTGGCCGCACGGGCCTGGGGTGCGGCCGCCCTGCGCCCACCGGCGCGCCCACTCGGCGCGGCCCTGCTCGCCACCGCCGTGGCGGCGCTCGCCGGATGGTGGCTGGGCGCGACCTGGCGCCCGGCCGACCTACCCGCCGCTGCCCTGGCGACCGTCGCGTCGGGCCTGCTCGCGACCGTGCTCTTCGCCGCGGCCGGGGCCGCCACCGACCGCAGCATGCTGCGCCGGCTGCTACGACGCCGCACGGCCACCGATGCCACGCGCTCCGATGTCACGACCACCGATGCCACGAGCACCGATCCGACGGTCAACGGTGCCACGAGCACCGACCCTCCACCCAGGGAGACACGATGAGGATCCTGCAGCTGCTCGGCCGGTCGGCCGGCGGGATCGGCAGCCATGTCGGCCGACTCAGCCACGACCTGAGAAGTCTCGGCCACGAGGTGGTGATCGTCAGCGACCGATCGAGCGTGCGCCACTTCGGCTGGACCGACGCGCACGCCCTGTGGCCCTTCGGCTCCGCCGAGGCGGTGGCCCGAGCCCCGCTCGACTGGCACCGCATCATGCGGCTCGCCTGCACCGTCGAGGTCGTGCACGCCCACGGGCAGCAGGCGGCGCTCGTCGCCGCGGTGGCGGTGCTGCGCGCCAGGCCGCGGCCCCGCCTGGTCGTCTCCCTGCACAACGAGGTGCCCGCGGACGGGCTCGGTGCCAGGGCGATCCGCTGGGCCCTGCGCCGAGCCGACCTCGTCGCCGGAGCGAGCGACGACCTCGTCGCGACGGCCCTGCGGCTCGGCGCCCGCCGGAGCGAGCTGGCGACGGTGGCCTCACCCCGCGCCGCCGCCATCCTGGCGGCTTCCGAAGCACCCGACGCACCCGACGCCGATGAGGGCGCCCGCTTGCGGCAGGCACTGCTCGCGTCGGCCGGGATCGACGCACCCGCCGACCGGCCCCTCGTCCTCACGGTGTCCCGGATCGCCCCGCAGAAGGACCTCGCCACGCTCGTCGCCGCGGCCCGCGCCTCGACCCTACCGGCCACCTGGGTCGTCGTGGGAGGCGGCGACGCGCAGCTGCGCCGCCGGCTCGAGAGCGAGGTGGGCGGCATACCGCTGACGTTCGTGGGGGCGCGCGGGGACGTCGAGGCGTGGCTGCGGGCGGCGACCGTCCTGGTCCTGACGAGCCGATGGGAGGCGCGGGCGCTCGTCGTGCAGGAGGCGCTGGCGGCCGGTGTGCCGGTCGTCGTCCCCGCGGTCGGCGGGCTGCCCGGCCTGGTCGGCGACGCAGGAGTCCTCGTGCCACCCGCCGACCCCACAGCCACCGCCACCGCCGTGGACGACCTGTTGCGCGACCCGTCACGACGAGCCGACCTCGCCGCCCGCGCACGAGCGCGCGCCCGCACCTGGGCCACCCCCGAGCAGGAGGCACGCCAGTGGGCCCGGCGCTACGAGTCGCTCACCGGCCCATGACGTAGACTGCAAGCCCGTGGCCGACACGACGACGAAGCACATCTTTGTGACCGGGGGCGTGGCCTCCTCGCTCGGCAAGGGCCTGACCGCCTCGAGCCTCGGACACCTGCTGCGGTCGCGTGGCCTCAAGGTCACGATGCAGAAGCTCGACCCCTACATCAACGTCGACCCGGGCACGATGAACCCGTTCCAGCACGGCGAGGTCTTCGTCACGAACGACGGAGCCGAGACCGACCTCGACATCGGGCACTACGAGCGTTTCCTCGACGTGAACCTCGTCGGCTCCGCCAACGTCACGACCGGCCAGATCTACAACACCGTCATCGCCCGCGAGCGGCGCGGCGAGTACCTCGGCGACACCGTGCAGGTCATCCCGCACATCACCAACGAGATCGTCGCGCGGATGCGGGCGCTGGCGACCGGCGGCCCCGACGCACCGGACCTGATCATCACCGAGATCGGCGGCACCGTCGGCGACATCGAGTCGCTGCCGTTCCTGGAGGCAGCCCGACAGGTGCGCCACCTCATCGGCCGGGACAACTCGTTCTTCCTGCACGTCTCTCTCGTGCCCTACCTCGCGCCCAGCGGCGAGCTGAAGACGAAGCCGACCCAGCACTCCGTCGCAGCGCTGCGTCAGGTGGGCCTGCAGCCGGACGGGCTCGTGCTGCGCGCGGACCGCGAGATCCCCGACGGCATCAAACGCAAGATCTCGCTCATGTGCGACGTCGAGGTCGAAGCGGTCGCCGCCTGCGTCGACGCGCCGAGCATCTACGACATCCCGCGGGTGCTGCACGCCGAGCGGTTCGACGCCCACGTCATCCGGCGGCTCGGCCTCGCCTTCCGCGACGTCGACTGGACCGAGTGGGACCGTCTGCTCCAGCGCGTCCACGACCCCGAGCACGAGGTCGAGGTCGCCCTCGTCGGCAAGTACGTCGACCTGCCCGACGCCTACCTGTCGGTGACCGAGGCGCTGCGGGCCGGCGGCTTCCACCACGACGCGAAGGTGCGGATCCGCTGGGTCGCGAGCGACGACTGCCAGAGCCCGGCGGGGGCGCAGAAGGCCCTCGCGGGGGTCGACGCGGTCCTCGTCCCGGGCGGGTTCGGGATCCGGGGCATCGAGGGCAAGCTCGGCGCGCTGACCTGGGCCCGTGAGCGACAGGTGCCCACGCTCGGCATCTGCCTCGGCCTGCAGTGCATGGTCATCGAGTACGCCCGTACCGTCCTCGGCGAGCCGGACGCGTCCTCGACCGAGTTCGACCCCGACAGTGCCACGCCCGTCATCGCGACGATGCAGGAGCAGAAGGCGTTCGTCGAGGGCGCCGGCGACCTCGGCGGCACGATGCGCCTCGGGCTCTACCCGGCCCGGCTCAAGACCGGCAGCGTCGTGCAGCAGACGTATGCCGCCGAGCACGTCGACGAGCGCCACCGGCACCGTTACGAAGTCAACAACGCCTACCGCGACCGGCTCGAGCTGGCCGGGCTCGTCGTCTCCGGCACGTCCCCGGACGGCACGCTCGTCGAGTTCGTCGAGCTGCCCCGTGACGTGCACCCCTACTACGTCGCGACCCAGGCGCACCCCGAGTTCCGCTCGCGCCCCAACCGCGCCCACCCGCTCTTCGCTGGCCTGATCGGTGCCGCGCTCGAACAACAGCGCGCCCAGCGGCTCGTCGAGGTCGAGCGGACCAGTCGGGCCGAGGCCACCCCGGTCGGCGTCGGTGCCGGGGCCGACCCGGAGTGAGCCTGACGGCGCCCCTCGGGCAGGTGAGCGACCTGACGGACGAGTTCGACCCGCTGCCGGTACTCGACTCGACGGTCATGTTCGAGGGGATGATCTTCGACGTCCGACGCGACACCGTCGACCTCGGCGCGGGCGGTGTCGTGAAGCGCGACTACATCGAGCACCCCGGCGCGGTCGTCATCGTCGCGCTGCGCCCGGTCGAGGGCGTCGAGCACATCCTGATGATCCGGCAGTACCGCCACCCGGCCGGCGGCCACCTGTGGGAGCTGCCCGCCGGCCTGCTCGACATCTCCGGCGAGCCGCCGTGGCAGGCCGCCGCCCGCGAGCTCGCCGAGGAGGTCGACCTGCGGGCGTCGCGATGGGACGTGCTCGCCGACAGCTTCGCCTCCCCGGGCGCCTTCCCCGAGGCGGCCCGCATCTTCCTCGCCCGCGACCTGACCGACGTGCCCGACGGCGCCGAGCACGAACGGACCGGAGAGGAGGTCGGCATCCGTCCCCTCTGGGTGCCGCTCGAGGACGCCGTGCGAGCAGTCCTCGCCGGTCAGGTCCACAACGCGTCCGCCATCATCGGGGTCCTCGCCGCCGCGACCTCCCGCTCGCTGGGCTGGGCGACGCTGCGACCGGCCGACGCGCCGTGGCCGGCGCACCCGTCCCAGCGCGGCTGAGGCACACGTCCTCCGTCCGCACGGACGGCGGCATGGCACGATGGAGGGGTCGCCCCGGACCGAAGGAGTCGTACCCACGCCCGGCTTTCCAGCGACCGACCTCGAGCCGCCGCCACGGTCGCGGCGCTCGGTGGCGTTGATCACGGGCGCGGTGGTGGCAGGCGTGGCCGTCGTCGCGCTCGTTCTCTGGGCCGTCCTCGGAGGGCTGGGCCGGGGCACACCGACAGCGACCGCGACCACGGTCGCTCCTTCGCTGAACCTGCCGGGCCACCTGGTGGTCTTCGACAGCTCGTCAGGTCGCCTCGCGACTGCCGCCCCCGACGGCTCCCGGTTCCGGCTGCTGCCGGGGCCGGCCTACCCGGCGAACTACGCCACGGTCAGCCCGGACGGGCAGCACGCCGTGGTGGGCGGAGTCCAGGTCGTCGACATCGGCGTCGCCGGGCGCGAGCGGCCGCTGCTCGACGCCACCGGAGACAGCACGGCCGTGCCGCAACCCTGGGCCGACGGAGGGAAGCGTCTCGTCCTGATGGGGACCGGCGCAAGCTCCATGCTCGGCGGCATCGAGACCGTCGACCTGGATGGCGGGTCGGCACACAAGCTCGGCGGTGACGCTGGTGGTGTGGCTGGCGACCCGAGCCGGGACGGCGCTGTCGTCGCGGTGCAGGGTGGCACTGAGGTCAACCTCGGGCCCTACACCGAGCGGGACACCAGCCGGGTCGAGCTGCGCTGGTGGAAGGACCAGCACCAGGTGCTCGCGACGACAGCCGACCTGGTGCGTGCCACCGAGCTGCCGAAGGGCAAGCCGTATGCCGTCTGGCCCCTCGTGGCTCCCGACGGGCAGCACATCGTCCTCACCGTCGACGGGCTCGTGCCGAACACGAGCGCGGCATCGGCGCGACATGCACTCGTCATCATCGACCGGTCCGGCACGATCGCAGCCACCCGCACCTCCTACACCAGCATCGAGCCGGTCTGGACGCACGACAGCCGTCAGGTGGCCTACCTCGACGACGGCGGCGTGACGCTCCTGCAGCTGACGGGGAGCCAGGTGAAGGCGCGGACGATCACCGCTCAGGTCCTCGGCACGTCGTGCCTCTTCTCCCCGGCGGGCGACCACCTGCTCTGCGACGACGTCCAGACGGGTGACCGCAGCATCATCCGGCTCTCCGACGATCATGTCGATCAGGCCCACCACGACCCGAAGCGCGTCGCGGTGGCGTGGCTGTCCGGCACGGCCGTCACCCCCACCGGGAGTGGCACATGAACCGGATCGGACTACTGTGGCGCGGTCTCGCGGCGCGGCGCGGCCTGACCGTCCTCATCCTGCTCGTGGCCGTCATCGCGGTCGCGGCCGCGGCGGCGGGACCGGCCTACCAGGCTGCCGCGCGCCACTCGATCCTGGCCGACGACCTGCATGCGGCCACACCCGCGGGCCAACTCGTCGAGGTGACCTCCCGGGGTGGTGTGGGTGTGCTGGACCAGCTCACCGGCCTCGTCGACCAAGAACTCCACTCTGCGCCAGGCGCCGACCTTCTCGACACACGCATCCGGGGCCAGGAGATCAGTGTCGTCCCGAGGGTCGGGCAGACGAGTTTGATGGCGTGGCGCGACGACCTGTGTGGGCACCTGCGGTTGGTGCAGGGCAGATGCCCCACCGCGGCAGGTGAGGTCCTGGTCAGCTCCGCTCTGGCGCAGCTGAACCACGTGGTCGTCGAGCAGCACCTGCACCTGCTCGGGGTGAACCGGGTCGTCGGCATCTACGAGCCACTCGATCCGGAAAGCAGATACTGGGGCGGGCGCGGTTACTTTCCGCAGGAGGGCTTCTTCGTCAACCGGCCCGGGCCGGAGCCAGTTGACGCCATATTCACGGTGCCAGACACCTTCCAGGCCGTAGCATCGGTCCAGGCCAACAGCGTGATCGACCTGCTGCTGGATCTGGACGCGGCCACCCCTGGCCGGGTGGACGACCTGAGAGAGACACTCACGGCGCTGACGTCCCTCGCCGCCGGAGCAGGGGCCTTCGTCAACACGAACATCCCCACTGTCCTCGACGCTGCCACGGCGAGCGCCGACACCCTCGCCATACCGGTCATCCTCATCACGGCGCAGCTGCTCGTCCTCGTCTGGCTGCTGCTCTTCCTCGCCATCACCGACGCCGCCGAGGCGCGTGGTCCGGATGTCGCCCTCGCGCGTCTGCGGGGACTCGGCGGGACGCGGACCCTGTGGTTCGGGCTGGGCGAGTCATTCGTCCTGCTCCTGCTCGCCCTGCCCCTCGGGATCGCCGTCGGCTGGGCGGGCATGCTGCTGCTCGCCCAGGTGGCGCTGCGCGAGGGGACCCCGGTGACCGTCGGTTGGGTCAGCGTCGCCGCCGCCGTCATCGCTGTCTCCGGTGGCCTGTGCGCCGCACTGCTCGGCGCGCGACGTACGCTGCGTCGATCGGTCATCGAACAGTGGCGCCGCCCGTCCCTGTCCACCCGGCGCGGCTGGGTCCTCGATGTTGCGGTCCTCGTCGCCACGGCGGCCGCGCTGGCCGATCTCTGGGCCACCGGTGCCGTCGGGAAGAGCACCGTGCACCCGCTCGCGCTGCTCGTCCCCGGCCTGATCGGACTGGCCGTGGCCGTGCTCGTGTCCCGCCTGCTGCCCTGGGTCTGTCGAGCACTCTTCGGGCTGACTCGCCGTCGCGGCGGGATCGGCCCGTTCCTGGCAGTGCGGCAGGTGGTGCGGCGACCCGCCGGGATGCGCACCCTGATCGTGCTGTCGGCGGCCTTGTCGCTGGCCACGTTCGCGATCTCGGCCTGGACGGTCAACCGGGCGAACATCGCCGATGTGGCAGCGACGCGCACCGGCGCCGCTGCGGTCCTGACCGTCAGGGCGCCCGCCGACCAGGACCTCGCGGCCATCGTGACCCGGCTCGACCCGGCCGGGACCCAGGCGATGGCGGTGCTCGACTTCATCGACACAGCCAACCAGGCCAGACAGACACTCGCGGTCCAGTCCGATCGGCTTGCGCGGATCGCCTTCTGGCGCAGTGACTTCTCCACCACCTCATTGGCGCAGCTTGCCAAGCAGCTGCACCCGCCCACGCCGGCGCCGATCCGGCTCGAGGGTGACTCGCTGCGGGTGAGCCTGCGCGACGTCCGGCTCTCGCGCCCGCAGCTGCTCACCGCGAACCTCAAGCTGCCGACCGGCTTCGCCGAGACACCGCTGGCCGTCGGCGTCGTCAAGCCGGGCACGAGCAGCGTCACCGTGCAGCTGCCCGGCTGCCCGTGCGTGCTGCGGTCGCTGACCCTGTCGGACACCACCGCGGTTTCGCCGGCGCTCGTCCCTACCTCGTTCAGCGGGAGCCTCACCATCACCGGCATCGACGAGCGCGGCAAGGCCGGCTGGCGCCCAGTCGCTGCCGGGCTCGACTCAGGTGACCGCTGGTCCTGGGCAGGGACCTTCGGCACCGGCTCGACCGGCTCGGCCAAAGCCGCGCCCGGCGGGCTGCACCTGAGCTTCACCGTCCCGCCGAACACCACGATCGGCTGGGCGGCCCCGTCCTGGCCGGTCCCGATGCCGGCGCTGGTGACCCCTTCCGTGGCGGGCCTGCCCCGCGACCCGTCGCTGACGGTGGCCGGCCTCGACGGGGCCGCCCTGCCCATCGAGCCGGTCGCGGTCGTGCCGGTACCCGGTGCGCCGGACAACGGGGTCATCATCGACCAGGCGGCCGCGCTGCAGGCCGCCTTCGACTCGCGGTTCTCCACCCAACAGCAGGTCTGGCTCGCACCAGGAGCCGTCGCCACCTTCCCGGACCGGCTCCGCAAGGCCGGGGTACAGGTCACCGACACGGCCACGACCGCCGACGCGGACCGGTCCCTGCGCCAGCAGGGCCCCGCGCTGGCCCTGTCCCTCTTCCTCGCCGATGCCGCTGCCGCCGCGCTGCTCGCGGCAGCCGGCGGCCTGAGCGGGCTCTACCTGTCCGCGAGACGCCGACGGCACGAGCTAGCGGCCCTCATCGCCGGGGGCGCCCGCCGGTCCGAGCTGCGCCGGAGCCTGCTGCTCGAGCAGGCCCTCACCCTCGGGCTCGGCATCCTGTCCGGGGTCGGTTCCGGGCTGCTCGCGGTCTGGCTCGCCCTGCGCGCCGTCCCCCAGTTCGTGACACCACCGAGCGCGCCACCGCTGCACTACACCCCCGACCCAATGGCCCTGACAGCCGCCCTGGTCGGGATCGCGGTGATCGTGGCCGTCGTCGCGGTCCTCGGCACCGTCACGCTCGTCGCCGGCACGCGAACCGAGCTGCTCCGGGAGGAGGCGACATGACCGGCGGACCCGATGGACCCAGTGGACCAGCCTCGAGCGACCGCGGTACGCGCGCCGCCCCGCATGCCGCTGAGGCGGACCTGCCGCCCCAGGACGATGCGGGTGCCAGCGGGCCGGCGCTGCGGTGCGTCAACGTCGTACACGTCTACGGAGCGGCCGGGGCCGGGGTCGTGGCGCTGCGCGGCATCGACCTGAGCGTTGCTGCCGGCGAGATGGTCGCGGTCGTCGGATCATCCGGCGCCGGCAAGTCGACCCTGCTGTGGCTGCTCGCCGGGCTCATCCGGCCCACCGCCGGCCGGCTCTTCGTGCACGGCAGAGCGCTCGGGGACCTGTCCTCGGGCGACCTGGCGAGCCTGCGCGCCCGGCAGGTGGGGGTGCTCCTGCAGAACCCGGCCCGCAACCTGCTGCCCTACGGCACCGCCCTCGACAACGTGCTCTTCGCCCAGCGGCCCACCCGGCGGCGACCAGCGGTCAAGTCGGCTCGCTCCCGGGCCCTGCTCGACGCGGTCGGCCTCGACGCCCAGCGAGACCGCGTCGCAGGTGCGCTCTCGGGAGGCGAGCAACAACGCCTCGGCCTGGCCATGGCGCTCGCCAACGGCCCGGCCGTTCTGCTCGCCGACGAGCCGACCAGCCAGCTCGACGCCGCCTCGGCCGCCCGCGTCGTCGACCTGCTCCAGGCCGCACGGAAGGACCTCGGCACCACAGTGCTGATGGTGACCCACGACGAGGCCCTGGCTGCGCAGCTGGACCGAGCGGTCACCATCCGCGACGGGCGCATCGGCGCCGAGGCGCGGGCGGGACAGGACTACGTCGTGATCGGACGCGACGGTGCGCTGCACCTGCCACCCGAGGTCCTCGACGTCCTGCCGCCGGGCACGCTCGCCGAGGTCCGCCGCACGAGCGACGGGATCGAGCTGCGACCGGCCGGCCAGGACGGGGACAAAGCATGAGTGGGGCGAGCGAGACGGGCAGCGGCAGGACGGTGCCGAGAAGCAGTGGGCCGCTGGTTCGCGTCGAACACCTCGGGTTCGCCCGCGCCGGGCAGGTCATCCTCGACGACGTCGGCATCGACGTGGCCGCGGGGGAGCGGGTCGCCATCGTCGGGCCGTCCGGATCGGGCAAGACCACCCTGCTGACCATCGTCGCCGGCCTGCTGACGCCGGACTCGGGCCAGGTCGTCACGGCAGGGCTGGACGTCACGGCGCCGGTCGATGTGGCGGGGTCCCCGGGTGACGCGGCCGGCGTGAGCACGGCACTGGTCCTGCAGGGCTACGGCCTGCTCCCCCTGCTCACCGCCGCCGAGAACGTCGAGGTCACGCTGCGCGCGGCCGGGCACCCGCCCGCCCGCGCCGTCGAGCGAGCGGCAGCCGCCCTGGCAGACCTCGACCTCGAGACGCACGCGGACCAGCTCGTCGGCGCCCTGTCGGGTGGACAGCAGCAGCGGGTCGCCGTCGCCCGCGCCCTGGCCCTCGAGCCATTCGTCCTGCTCGCCGACGAGCCCACCGCCGAGCAGGACCCTGCCCACCGCGAGCTCGTCGTCGAACGGCTGCTACAGCTCCAGCATCCCGACGGTGCCCTCATCCTGGCCACCCACGACCCGACCATCGCCGGCCGGTGCGACCGGACCATCGAGCTGCACGCCGGACGGATCGTCACCACACCGTAGGATGAGGCGCTGGTGCCCACTCGCCGAGCTCGGCGGCATACCACCAACCACTCACCACCCCGGAAGGACACCTTCGTGCTCCGCACACACGAGGCCGGCACACTGCGCGCCGACCACGCAGGTACAACCGTCACCCTCACCGGTTGGGTGGCGCGGCGGCGAGACCACGGTGGAGTGGCCTTCCTCGACCTGCGTGACGCGAGTGGCGCCGCTCAGGTCGTGGCGCGTGACGAGGTACTCGCCGAGGGAGGCGCGCACGAGGTGCGCAACGAGTACTGCGTGCGCGTCACCGGCGACGTGCGCCTGCGTCCTGAGGGCAACGCCAACCCGGACCTGCCGACCGGCGAGGTCGAGGTCGTCGCGAACGAGCTGGAGGTGCTCAACCCGAGCGCGCCGCTGCCCTTCCAGATCGACGAGCGGGTCACCGTGGGCGAGGAAGCACGACTCAAGCACCGCTACCTCGACCTGCGCCGCCCCGGCGCGCACTCGGCGGGCACCGCCATCCGGCTGCGCAGCAAGGTCAACGACGCGGCCCGCACGGTGCTGGGGGAGCGGGACTTCATCGAGATCGAGACCCCGACCCTGACCCGGTCGACACCCGAGGGGGCGCGCGACTTTCTGGTGCCCGCACGGTTGGCCCCGGGCAGCTGGTACGCGCTGCCGCAGAGCCCACAGCTGTTCAAGCAGCTGCTCATGGTCGCCGGGATGGAGCGCTACTACCAGATCGCCCGGTGCTACCGCGACGAGGACTTCCGCGCCGACCGGCAGCCGGAGTTCACCCAGCTCGACATCGAGATGAGCTTCGTCGAGCAGGACGACATCCTCGAGCTCGGCGAGGCGATCGTCACCGAGATCTGGAAGCTCATCGGCGTCGACCTGAGCGCGCCCTTCCTCCGGATGACCTACGCCGAGGCGATGGCCCGGTACGGCACCGACAAGCCGGACCTGCGCTTCGAGCAGGAGATCGTGGAGTGTACCGACTACTTCACGGAGACGACCTTCCGCGTCTTCCAGGCACCGTATGTCGGCGCCGTCGTCATGCCCGGCGGCGCTTCGCAGCCGCGCAAACAGCTCGACGCATGGCAGGACTGGGCCAAGCAGCGCGGCGCCAAGGGGCTGGCCTACGTGCTCGTCACTGAGAACACTGTGGATGGGTCCGTCGTGCTTTCCGGCCCGGTCGCCAAGAACCTCGGCGACATCGAGCGGGCCGGGCTGGCCGGCCACGTCGGGGCCGAGCCGGGCGACTGCATCTTCTTCGCGGCGGGTGGGGCCAAGGAGTCGCGGGCGCTGCTCGGCGCCGCGCGGCTCGAGGTCGGCCACCGCTGTGGACTCATCGACCAGGACGCGTGGAGCTTCCTCTGGGTGCTCGACGCACCGCTCTTCGAGCCGTCCGCCGAGGCGACCGCATCCGGCGACGTCGCCCTCGGGCACAGCGCGTGGACCGCCGTGCACCACGCCTTCACCTCGCCGAAGAAGGAGTTCGAGGACACCTTCGACGAGCGGCCCGACGAGGCGCTCGCCTATGCCTACGACATGGTCTGCAACGGCAACGAGATCGGCGGGGGCTCGATCCGTATCCACCGCCGCGAGGTGCAGGAGCGCGTGTTCGCAGTCATGGGGATCACCCCGGACGAGGCGCAGGACAAGTTCGGCTTCCTTCTCGAAGCCTTCCAGTACGGGGCCCCGCCACACGGCGGCATCGCGTTCGGCTGGGACCGGATCGTCTCGCTCCTGGCCGGGACCGACTCGATCCGAGACGTCATCGCGTTCCCGAAGTCAGGCGGTGGCTACGACCCGCTGACCGCCGCGCCGGCCCCGATCACGGCCCAGCAGCGCAAGGAGGCCGGCGTCGACGCGAAGCCGGCAGTCAGGGCTCCAACCGCGGTGTGACGCTTGGTGTCCAGCCGGGCCTGCGCACCGGACGATCACTGCCGTCAACGGCTACTTCACACACGTGTTCAGTCGGTGATCCCGAACCGCTCGTGCAGCCGGCGCAGGCCCCGCGGTGCCCACCAGTTCCACCGACCCAACACCGTCATCGTCGCCGGAACGAGCAGCAGCCGCACGAGGGTGGCGTCGATGAGGACCGCCGCGACGAGGGCGACGCCCACCTCCTTGATGATGAGGATGTCGCCGGCGATGAAGCCGGCGAAGACGATGACGATGAGCAGCGCCGCGGAGGTGATGATCCGGCCGGTGCGCTGCAGGCCGAGCGACACGGAACGGTCGTTGTCGTGGCCATGGTTGTGGAACTCGGTGATCCGCGAGAGCAGGAACACCTCGTAGTCCATCGAGAGCCCGAAGCCGAAGGCCAGGACGAGGAAGGGCACCATCGACTCGACCGCGCCGACAGATGAGAAGCTGAGCAGCCCCTGCAGGTGGCCGTCCTCGAAGATCCACACGACGACCCCGAGCGCCGCGCCGAGAGAAAGGACGTTCAGGACCAAGGCCTTGATCGGGATGACCACCGAGCCCGTCATGAGGAACAGCAGGATGAACGTGCCGACGACGACGAGGAGCACGGCGTAGGGCGCCCCTCGGGCCATCGAGGCGAGGAAGTCCATCTGGGTGGCGGCCTGCCCGGTCGTCAGGGTCTGGAAGGGAGCCGGCGTCTCGCGGACGTGCTCGACCAACGCCTGGGCGTCGTCGGAGGTGGGTGGCCCGGTCACCCGCACGGAGACGAGCTGATGGTCCGTGCCGAGTGGCCGTACGGACACCGAGGTGACCCCCGGCTCCGACTCGAGCTGCTGTGCCCACGCCGTCACCGCGGCCGGGTCCGAGGAGGCGGCGACGACCGTCACCTCGGGGGAGCTCAGAGCGGGATAGTCACGGGCAAGCTCCTCGAAGAAGACGCGTTGCGGCGCCGACTTCGGCAGCAGCTCGGTGCCCGAGGAGGTCAGTCTCACCGAGAAGATCGGCAGGGCGAGGAAGACGAGGACGGCGGTCACCCCGACGATGACGAGCACCGGGCGCCGCTGGACGGCCCGCGCCAAGGTCGAGAAGGCCCCCTCGTCGACCGTGACCACCCGTGCCCTGCGAGCCAGCTGACGGGCGCCGAGGACGGCCAAGGCGGGCACCAGGGTGATCGCGACGATCAGGGCCACGAGCACCACGGACACTCCGGCCAGACCGATGGCCTTCATGATCTCCGCCTCGAAGACGAGCAGCCCGGACAGGGCGATGGCGACGGTGAGGCCCGAGAACAGCACGGTGCGTCCCGCGGTCGCCACGGTCCGCTCCGTGGCGGCCACGATCTGCTCCTGGGTCAGTCCCCGTCGCTCTCCGCGAGCGAGGGCCAGCTCCTCGCGGAAGCGGCTCACCGTCAGCAGGCCGTAGTCGATCGACAGACCGAAACCGAGCAGGGTGACGATGTTGACCACCGTCGCGTCGAGCTCGATCGTGTGCGAGAAGACGAACAGTGACAGCAGCGCGCCACCGATCGCGGCGATCGCACCGACCACCGGCATGCCTGCGGCGATGAATCCGCCGAAGACGAAGAACATCACGACGAAGGTGAGCGGCAGCGCGATCCCCTCGCCGCGCAACAGGTCCCGCTCGATGGTCGAGGTGATCGCATCGACCACCGGGCCGACACCGCCCACGCTGCCCGTCGCGTCCGGCCAGGCCTCGGGGATCTGCTGCAGGGCGGTCGTGACCTGCTGCGCCGCCGCATCCTGCTGCGCCTTGGTCAGGTCCGCGTCGAAGTCGACGACCGTGACGAAACCGCCCGAGCCGGGTGTGCCACCGGCCAGCAGCGGCGCGGCGGCCGGGTCGTCGAGGCCCTTGGGGGACAGCAGTGGCGAGCGGACCTCGTGCACCCCCGGAATGTCCCGGATCGCGAGCGTGCGGGTCGCGGCTTCCTTGACGGCGGTGGCGTCGGTGAGGTCGGCCCCACGCACCTGGAGCGTGAGGTTGTCCAGGGACGGCTCGACCCGCTCGATGAGGGTGCGCGCCTGCTGGGCCTCGCCGCCGACCGTGGGGTCACCGGTGTGGAGCCGGTTGAACAGCGACTGGCCGGTGACGCCGCCGACCGCCACGACGAAGCACGCGACGGTGACGACGACCCAGCCGAGCAGCCACGTCTTCGGGTGGTGCGCGACGAGCCGGCCGAGCCAGGCCAAGGGCCCCGTGCGGACGTGGTCCGTGGGGGAGGTCGGCTGCTGCACGGGGATAGCCTTCCACAGTGACCTCGGACGACCTGTTCGGTGCCGCGAGCGCGGCGCAGGGGGAGGGGTATGCCGCTCAGCGCGGTGCCGCTCCGCTCGCCGCCCGGATGCGTCCCGCCTCGCTCGAAGAGTTCCGAGGCCAGGGTGACGTGCTCCGCACGGGCAGCCCGGTCCGGCGGCTCATCGAGGGCTCCGCTGGCGCGGCCGGGCCACTCTCGGCGATCATCTGGGGCCCACCCGGCACCGGCAAGACGACGCTCGCGCACCTCGTGGCGACCTCGGCGGACCGCAGGTTCGTCGAGCTGTCCGCCGTCACGGCAGGGGTCAAGGACGTTCGGGCCGTCATGGACGCGGCGGTGCGCGAGCGGGATCTCTACGGCCGGCAGACCGTCCTGTTCCTCGACGAGATCCACCGCTTCACCAAGGCGCAGCAGGACGCGCTGCTGCCCGGCGTGGAGAACCGCACGGTGATCCTGGTCGCGGCGACCACGGAGAACCCGTCGTTCAGCATCATCTCGCCGCTGCTGTCCCGGTCGATCCTCGTGACGCTGACGCCCTTGTCGGACAAGGACATTCGAGAGGTGGTCGACTCTGCCCTGACCGACGAGCGAGGCCTTGCAGCGGAGTTCACGCTTGACGACGATGCCCTCGAGCACCTGGTGCGGGTGGCCGGCGGCGACGCCCGCAGGGCGCTGACCTCGCTGGAGGCGGCCGCGGGAGTGGCCCTGGACGGGCAGCCCGCTGGGCGGCATACCGACGACGCGGTCACGATCACGCTGGGTGACCTCGAGCAGGCCGTCGCCCACGCCGCGGTCCGCTACGACCGGGCGGGGGACCAGCACCACGACGTCGCGAGCGCGCTCATCAAGTCGATGCGCGGCAGCGACGTCAACGCCGCGCTGCACTACCTGGCCCGGATGCTCGAGGCAGGGGAGGATCCGCGCTTCATCGCCCGAAGGGTCGTCATCGCGGCGAGCGAGGACGTCGGGATGGCCGACCCGACCGCCCTGCAGACGGCCGTCGCGGCGATGCACGCGGTGGCGCAGGTCGGGATGCCGGAGGCACGGATCATCCTGGCCCAGGCGGTCGTGCACAACTCTCTCGCGCCGAAGTCCAATGCGGCCTACGCGGGTGTCAACGCGGCCATCGCCGACGTCCGTGCGGGCCGGGGCGGGGCGGTGCCGGCGCACCTGCGCGGCAGCGGCTACGCCGGGGCGGAACGGCTCGGGCACGGCGCCGGATACGTCTACGCCCACGACGAGCCGGATGCCGTGGCGCGGCAGGAGTACCTGCCGGACGACCTCGCCGACGCGAGCTACTACCACCCCACCGACCGCGGCTTCGAGGACCGGCTCCGCGCGCGGCTCCAATGGCTGGAGGGGCGCCTTGGCCGTCGGCCCGATCCTCGGTGACGGCCGGTCCGGGCCACGCGGCCTCCCGAAGATCTTGCAGTCTCCATGCGCCCTTCGGTAACGATTTGTCAACCAGGCGTCCCAATACTTGGATATCCCTGAATCCGTAGGGCAGGATGACGCTCGTCCCGAGGGGGTGGCTGCGGGTCGCCGCATCGCCCCACCCCTCGAGGCCGGTCCAGCGGAACGGGGCCGTCAGGCAGACCCACGAGGATGGGAGACACCCGCAGTGAGCACTGTGCCCGGCCTCGGCGCCGAGACGGAGGAGCTGGCTCGCGAGGCCGAGGAGGCCGAGGCGTCCCACGAACGGGACGACCAGCGAGCCGGCCGGTCACCCGGACAGATCGCGTGGGAGCGACTCAAGAAGGACAAGGTCGCCGTCGTCTGCAGCATCGTCGTCCTCTTCTTCATCCTCGTCGCGATCTTCGCGCCCCTGCTGACGAGCCTGCAGACCGTCGACCCGGTCACCGGCGTCAAGGCCGACCCGTACGCGGTCCACCCCGAGCTCGTCGACCTCAACGGCTTCCCGAAGGAAGGCATCACCAGCTCGCACTGGCTCGGCGTCGAGAAGGGCATTGGCCGTGATCTGTTCGCGCGGTGGACCTACGGGGCGCGCCCGTCCCTGATCATCGGCTTTGTCGCCGCGGCGCTGTCGACCGTCATCGGCGTGACGATGGGCCTGGTGGGCGGCTACCTCGGCGGTGTGATCGACCGGGCCATCTCGTGGGTCGTCGACTTCTTCCTCAGCCTGCCCTTCCTGCTCGTCGTCATCGCTGCGACGCCGATCATCGAGCTGCGCTTCGGAGCCCGGGGCAGTCTCACCGCGGAACAGACCTCGAACATCCGGTTCTGGCTGATCATCTCCCTGCTCGTCATCTTCGGCTGGATGGGGCTGGCCCGACTCGTGCGCGGTGAGGTGGTCAGCCTGCGCGAGCGCGAGTTCGTCCAGGCCGCTCGCGCCATCGGCGTGCCGACCAGGCACGTCCTCTTCAAGGAGATCCTGCCCAACCTCGTGGGGCCGATCATCGTCTCCGCGTCGATCGCGGTGCCGGCCTACATCACCGCCGAGGCGACCCTGTCGTTCCTCGGCGCCGGGCTCGTCGAGCCCACCGCCTCCTGGGGACGCACGATCGCGGACGCCCAGAACTCCTTCCAGAGCTACCCCCTCTGGCTCTGGCCACCCGTCATCGGCATCTCGTTGCTCGTGCTGGCCCTGAGCCTGCTCGGCGACTCGATCCGTGACGCCTTCGACCCCACCACCCGGAGATAGCACCGACCACCCGCCGGCAGCGCCGACCACGCCACCGGCCCATCAGATGTTTCCGGCACAAAGGCCGGGACACGCACAAAAGGGAGCACAACACATGCGCTGGACCAAAGTCCTGACCGTGGGAGCGGCCGCGTCCCTCGGATTCGTCGCGGCCTGCGGCGCGCCCAACCCCTCGGCGGAGACCAAGCCCGGCGAGACGGGCAGCGGGGGCAAGCTCGACCAGGCCTCCTCGGGCCTCATGCCCGACGCCAAGGGCCCCGCGCCCGAGGTGCCGGGGGCCAAGAAGGGCGGCATCCTCACCGTCCCCTACTCCACCACCCCGGCCAACTTCGACCCGAGCGACCAGTACTACGTCGACACGATCGCGATCCTCGGTGTGACGCACCGCACGCTGACCTCGTACTCGGTGCGGGACGGCAAGTCAGTGCTCGTCCCCGACCTCGCCACCGACCTCGGCAAGGTCTCGGACGACGGCCTGAGCTGGACGTTCACCCTCAAGGACGGCATCAAGTTCGAGGACGGCACGCCGGTCACGGCCAAGGACGTCGTCTTCGCGATCAAGCGGTCGTTCGACCCCGACCTGGCGAGGAACGCCCCGACCTACCAGCGCGACTTCTTCAAGGGCGGCAAGGACTACAAGGGCCCCTACCAGGGCGACAAGAACTGGAACGGCGTCGAGGCGCCCGACGACAAGACCGTCGTCATCCATCTCGAGAAGCGCTTCGAGTCGCTGCCCTTCTTCGTGTCCTACCCGCAGTTCTCGCCGATCCCGGAGGCGAAGGACACCAAGAAGAACTACACCCTTCATCCCCTCGCCACGGGTCCCTACAAGTTCGACAAGTACACCCCGGGCTCCGAGCTCACCCTGGTGCGCAACGACCAGTGGGACCCGAACACCGACCCGTCGCGCAACAACTACCTCGACGGCTACCACTTCAAGTTCGGCGTCGACAATGTCAAGGTCCAGCAGGCGATCCTCGCCAGCAACGGCGTCGATGCCACCTCGATGAACTGGGACCCCATCGACTCCTCGCTGATCGACCAGATCGAGGGCCCGAAGAAGGACCAGTTCGTCGAGGGCCCCTCCTCGTGCGTCTGGACGGTCAACATGGTCTCCTCCAAGATCCCGATGGAGGTCCGCAAGGCCGTCGCCGTCGCGTACCCGTTCGACTCGATCCGCAAGGCCGGTGGCCAGACCCCGCACTCGTTCACGCCGGGCACGACCTTCATCCCGCCACAGATCCCCGGCTGGCTCGACTACAAGGGCGTGGACGGTTTCGACGGCACCGGCGACGGCGACCCGGCGAAGGCCAAGAAGATGCTCGCCGACGCGGGCTACGGCCCGGACAAGCCGTTCGAGCTGATCTACTACTACACCAATGACGACCCGACGGCTCAGAAGGTCAACCAGGTCCGCAAGCAGAAGCTCGAGTCGGCCGGCTTCAAGGTCAAGGACATGGGGGTGCCTGCCAAGGACCGCCGTGACCTCTACTCCGACCCGAAGAGCGAACAGAACCTCCTGCAGGCACCGGCCGGCTGGTGCTTCGACTGGCCTGCCGCGGACTCGATCTTCCCGCCCATGGTCACCTCGGTCTCGATGGCCTCGGGCAGCACCAACTGGGGCAACCTGCAGGACCCGAAGGTCGACGCGGAGGTCGCGCGCATCCAGAAGCTGCCGATCACGGAGGCCGGTCCGGAGTGGGGCAAGTTCGACAAGTGGCTCTTCGAGAACTACCTGCCGGCGATCCCCTACCAGTACGACAAGGCCAACTACGTGTTCGGCACCAAGGTCAAGAACGTCGTCAACGACCCGAACCACGGTATGCCGGCCATGACCCAGATGTGGATCGAGCAGTAACCCATCGACAGGGGTCGTCCCGGCCCAGCTCCACGCGGGGCGGGCCGGCTCACCCGGGTGGGGCGCGAGCGCCCTCGCGTCCCACCCATCACGACCACCGGAAGGCACCCTCGTGCTGACGTACATCCTGCGGCGTCTCGGCCTCGCGATCACCGTCATGCTGGCCACCCTCGTCTCCGCGTTCCTCCTCTTCTTCGCCGGCCCCGCCGACCCGGCGCAGGCGATGTGCCCGGAGCAGAAGTGCACAGCCGCCCGGCTCGCCCAGATCCGGGAGAGCCTGGGTCTCGACCGGCCGCTGCCGGTGCAGTTCGCCGAGTACTTCAAGGGACTGTTCGTGGGGCGAGACATTCCCTTCGGCGGCGACACGATCCACTGCAGCGCCCCGTGCCTGGGCATGTCGTTCCTGACGAACCGTCCGGTGTCCGAGGAGATCTTCAGCCGCTTCCCGGCGACCGTGCTGTTGACGGCCGGGGTGGTCGTCGTCATGGTGACCGTCGGGGTGACGATCGGTGTCCTCGCCTCGACAGTCCGCGGCACGGCCCTCGACCGGATCCTCATCGGCGGCTCGCAGGTCTTCGGCGCCATCCCGTACTACGTCCTCGCCCTGATCTTCGCCCTCTACACGACGCGCTTCTACAGCATCCTCCCGCAGGCCGGGTCGATCTCCGACGGCGTCATCCAGTTCCTGCCCGGCCTCATCGCACCCTGGATCATCCTCGGCCTCGTCAGCGCAACCGGGTACACGAGGTACACCCGCAACTCGATGCTCGACAGCCTCTCGATGGACTACGTGCGCACGGCCCGGTCCAAGGGCATCAGCGAGCGCAAGGTCGTCGGCAAGCACGCCCTGCGCGCCGCACTCAGCCCGATCGTGACGATCCTCGGTCTCGACATCGCCGCACTGCTGTCCGGCACGCTCGTGACCGAGCGGATCTTCGAGATCGACGGGATCGGCAAGCTCTCGCTCGACGCCCTCGGCCGGGATGACCTGCCGATCATCCTCGGCACCGTCCTCGTCACCGCCGCAATCGTCGTGACGATGAACCTCATCGTCGACATCGCCTACTCCTTCGTCGACCCCCGAGTGAGGCTCTCGTGAGTGCCGCCATCGCCGACCAACTCCCCGACGCCACGCAGGGCGAGGCCCACCACTCCGGTGACGTCGTCCTCGACGTCAAGGACCTCAGCATCGCCTTCCCGACCGAGGAGGGCGTCGTCCGGGCCGTGTCGAACCTGACCTACCAGGCCCGGCTCGGGCGCACCCTGGCGATCGTCGGGGAGTCCGGCTCCGGCAAGTCGGTCTCGAGCATGGCGGTCCTCGGGCTGCACAACATGAAGCGGACCCGGATCACCGGCAGTATCAAGCTCGACGGCGAGGAGCTCGTCGGCGCCCCCCAGTCGACCTTCCAACGGATCCGCAGCCGGCAGGTCGCGATGGTCTTCCAGGACCCGCAGAGCTCGCTGCACCCCTTCTACAAGATCGGTGACCAGATCGCCGAGGCCTACCGGACGCATCACCGCGTCTCGAGGGCCGTCGGGCGCGCGCGGGCCGTCGAGATGCTCGACCGGGTCGGCATCCCCAACCCGAAGCGTCGCGCCAAGCAGTACCCGCACGAGTTCTCCGGTGGTATGCGCCAGCGGGCGATGATCGCCCTGGGCCTGGTCAACAACCCGAAGCTGCTCATCGCCGACGAGCCGACGACCGCGCTCGACGTGACGGTGCAGGCGCAGATCCTCGACCTCATCAACGACCTGCGCAAGGAGTTCGGGTCGGGGGTCGTCCTGATCACGCACGACCTCGCCGTCGTCGCCGAGACGGCCGACGACATCGTCGTGATGTATGCCGGTCGCCTGGTCGAGAAGGGGGACGCGAAGGAGGTCCTGGCCCACCCGGCGCACCCCTACACCTACGGCCTGCTCCAGTCCCTGCCCTCGCCCACCGAGGAGCAGGAGGAGCTCAAGGCGATCAAGGGCGCCCCGCCGAGTCTGCTCGCGCTGCCGCCGGGGTGCTCCTTCCACCCGCGATGCACCTTCAAGGACCTTGTGGGTGAACGGTGCTGGACCGAGGTGCCCGAGTGGCGTGCTGCCCCGGGCCTGGCCAACCGACAGATCCGGTGCCATCTCGAGGACCCCGTGGGTGCCATCGCCGCGGACGAGGAGGCCAACCGTGGGTGACACGCCCCTGCTCGAGGTCACCGACCTGGTCCGCCACTTCCCGTTCCGTGAGGTCCAGGGCCTGCGGATGGTCAAGGCCAACGTCCGCGCCGTCGACGGAGTGGGCTTCACCGTCTCCCAGGGCCAGACGCTCGGCCTCGTCGGCGAGTCCGGCTGCGGCAAGTCGACGACGGCGCGCCTCGTGACCCGGCTCGACACCCCCACGTCCGGCAGGATCGTCTTCGAGGGCCGGGACATCACCTTCCTCAAGGAGTCCCGGCTGCGCGAGATCCGCCGGGACATCCAGATGATCTTCCAGGACCCCTACTCCTCGCTCAACCCGAGGCACACGATCGGCTCGATCCTCACGACGCCGCTCAAGGTGCACGGTCTGCACAAGGGGCGCGAGAAGCAGCGGGTCAAGGAGCTGCTGGAGCTGGTCGGTCTCAACCCCGAGCACATCAACCGCTACCCGTCGGAGTTCTCTGGCGGCCAGCGGCAGCGTATCGGCATCGCACGGGCGCTCGCGGTCGAGCCGAAGCTCATCATCGCGGACGAGCCCGTCTCGGCACTCGACGTGTCGATCCAGGCCCAGGTGATGAACCTGCTCGCCAAGCTGCGTGACGACTTCGGCCTGGCGTTCATCTTCGTCGCCCACGACCTCGGCGTCGTGCGCCACTTCTGCGACCAGGTCGCGGTGATGTACCTCGGCAAGATCGTCGAGTACGGCGACCGGCACGGCATCTACGAGCGTGCCGAGCACCCCTACACGCAGGCGCTGCTGTCGGCCGCGCCGGACATCAACGTCGCCCGCGGGATCGCGCCGAAGGAGCGGATCCGTCTCGTCGGCGACGTCCCGAGCCCGATCGACCCGCCCAGTGGGTGCCGCTTCCGCACCCGGTGCTGGAAGGCCCAGGAGATCTGCGCGACACAGGAGCCGCCGCTGATCGCCTCGACGAACGACCAGCAGTCGACGGGTGGCCGGGAGCGAGGCGTGCACCTGCAGGCCTGCCACTTCCCGGAGGTCAAGACCGACATCCTCGCGGAGGTCGAGACCCCGGCCTGAGGAGCCGGCCACCTCGCCGACGGTATGCCGCCCTGCTCGCCGAGCTGGGCGGCATACGTCTCGCGGCTGGTCAGGTGGGCAGGTCGGCTAGGGTTGACCATCGCCTCGCGCGTCGAGCGCGGGGGCCTACCGTCCAACAGACCAAGGACCGCCATCGCATGGAAACCGCTGAGATCAGGCGTCGTTGGCTCTCGTTCTTCGAGAGCCGGGGTCACACCGTCGTCCCGAGCGCACCGCTGCCGTTCGACGACCCCAACCTGCTCTTCGTGGCTGCCGGCATGGTCCCCTTCGTGCCCTACTTCGTCGGCCAGGAGACCCCCAAGTGGTCCCGAGCCACCTCCGTGCAGAAGTGCGTCCGCACCCCGGACCTCGACGAGGTGGGTCGGACCAGCCGGCACGGCACGTTCTTCCAGATGAACGGCAACTTCTCCTTCGGCGACTACTTCAAGGAAGGGGCGATCTCCTACGCGTGGGAGCTGCTGACCACCACCCAGCAGGAGGGCGGCTACGGGCTGGACCCCGAGCGCCTCTGGGCCACGGTCTACGAGGACGACGACGAGGCGGTGGACCTCTGGCTGAAGCTCAGCGACATTCCGCGTGAGCGCATCGTGCGCCGCGGCAAGCAGGACAACTACTGGCACATGGGCATCCCCGGCCCAGCCGGTCCCTCCAGCGAGATCTTCGTCGACCGCGGCGCCAAGTACGGCCGCGAGGGGGGCCCGGCCGTCGACGAGGACCGCTACATGGAGGTGTGGAACCTCGTCTTCATGCAGGACCAGCTCTCGGCGGTCCGGGCCAAGGACGACTTCGACGTCGCAGGTCCGCTGCCGGCCCGCAACGTCGACACCGGCATGGGTCTCGAGCGGATGGCCAGCATCCTGCAGGGGGTCGACAACCTCTACGAGATCGACGAGGTCTTCCCGGTCCTCGACAAGGCCGCGGAGCTGGCCGGCAAGACCTACGGGGCCAACCCGAGCCACGTCGCCGCGCAGAGCCGCCCCGACGACGTGCGGCTGCGGGTGGTCGCCGACCACGTCCGCACCTGCCTGATGCTCATCGGCGACGGCGTCACCCCGAGCAACGAGGGCCGCGGCTACGTCCTGCGTCGGATGCTGCGCCGTGCCGTCCGCTCGATGGTGCTGCTCGGCGTGGACGAGCCGACGATGCCGCACCTGCTGCCCATCAGCATGGAGCGGATGAGCCAGTCCTACCCCGAGCTGCGCACCGACTTCGCGCGGATCAGCCAGGTCGCCTACGCCGAGGAGGAGGCGTTCCGCCGCACCCTGGCGTCCGGCACGACGATCCTCGACTCCGCGGTGGGCCGGATCAAGGCGAAACCCCAGGCACCACAACGACTCTCGGGCGAGCAGGCGTTCACGCTGCACGACACCTACGGCTTCCCCATCGACCTGACCCTCGAGATGGCGGCCGAACAGGGCGTCGAGGTCGACGAGCCAGGTTTCCGCAGGCTGATGGCCGAGCAGCGCGACCGGGCCAAGGCCGACGCGCGGGCCAAGAAGACCGCCCACGGAGACACCCACGTGTACCGGCACGTCGCGGACTCCCTCGGCCACGATGTCGAGTTCACCGGCTACGACGAGGTCGTCTCCGAGGGACGGGTCGCCGGCATCATCCGGGACGGGCAGAACGTCGAGATCGCGAGCGCGGGCGATGACATCGAGCTCGTCCTCGACCGCACCCCGTTCTACCCCGAGGGCGGCGGCCAGCTCGCCGACGGGGGGCTCATCGAGCTCGCGAACGGCGCGGTCATCGACGTGCGCGACGTGCAGAAGCCGATCACCGGGCTCATCGTGCACCGCGCGTCGGTGGTGTGCGGCGAGGTGGGCCCCGGCGAGCTTGCGTACGCGAAGGTCGACATCGAGCGACGCCGGTCGATCTCGCGAGCCCATACCGCAACGCACATGGTGCACAAGGCGATCCGTGAGGCGGTCGGCGAGACCGCCACCCAGGCCGGCTCGGAGAACGCGCCCGGCCGGTTCCGCTTCGACTTCAACGCCCAGCACGCCGTGCCGGGGGCGGTGCTCGCCGACGTCGAGGCCAAGGTCAACGCGCTGCTGCTCGACGACCTGCCCGTGCATGCCGAGATCATGTCGCAGCAGCAGGCCCACGACATCGGCGCGATGGCCCTCTTCGGCGAGAAGTACGGCAACGAGGTGCGCGTCGTCTCGGTCGGGGACTGGGCCCGTGAGCTCTGCGGCGGCACGCATGCCCAGCGCTCGGGCCAGCTCGGCGTCGTCAAGCTGCTCGGGGAGTCGTCGATCGGATCGGGGGTGCGCCGGGTCGAGGCGCTCGTCGGCTCGGATGCCTACTCGTTCCTCGCCCGCGAAGCCGCGATCGTCGGGCAGCTCGCCGAGCTCGTCAAGGCGCGCCCGCAGGAGCTGCCGGAGCGGATCGCCGGCATCCTCGGCCGGCTCAAGGATGCCGAGAAGGAGATCGCCGCCGTCCGGCAGGCCCAGGTGCTCGGGGCCGCGGCCGGCCTCGTGGGCAGTGCCCGCGACCTCGACGGCGTCACCTTCGTCAGCCACGACGCCGGTCGCGACGTCACCGCCGACGACCTGCGCGCGCTCGTGCTCGACGTCCGTCACCGCCTCGGCAACGACCGCCCGGTACTCGTCTCGATGGCCGCCGTCAGCAAGGGGCGCCCGGTCGCGATCGTCGCGACGAACGAGCGGGCCCGCGAGGTCGGCCTCAAGGCAGGTGCCTTCGTGCGGACCGCCGCCCAGCAGCTCGGCGGGGGAGGCGGCGGCAAGGACGACATCGCCCAGGGCGGGGGCACGGAGCCCACCAAGGTCTCCGAGGCGCTGGGGGCGGTCGAGGACCAGCTCCGCGCACGGAGTGCGTGATCCGCATGGATCCCGGGGTCCGGATCGGCGTCGACGTGGGCATCGCCCGCGTCGGAGTCGCCGCCTCGGATCCCGGCGGGAGTCTCGCCGTCCCGGTGACGACGCTGGCCCGCGACGCCGAGGGCGGTACCGATCTAGACACGCTCGCCGCGCTCGTGACCGAGCGCGCCGCCGTCGCGGTCGCGGTCGGGCTGCCGCTGCTGCTCTCCGGTCAGGAGGGCACCGCGGCCCGGCTCACCAGGACGTATGCCGCCCAGCTCGCCGAGCGCGTCCGTCCGGTACCGGTGCGCCTCGTCGACGAACGCTTGACGACAGTCGACGCGCACCGCAGACTACGCGACAGCGGTGTGCCGGGTCGGGGGCAGCGGGCCGTCGTCGACCAGGCCGCGGCGGTGCTCATCCTCCAGGCGGCCCTCGACGCGGAGACGCGGTCCGGTGATCCGGCCGGCGAGATCGTCTCGCCGGGGCGCAAGCCACGGAGGAAGGCCCGACGTCCATGAATGACCCTCTCGAGTCGTCGATCTTCGGCGACCACGACGAGCACGTCGGGGACCACCGGGGGCAGAGTCCGGCGCACGGCCCGACGCGGGGCCCGTCCGAGCGGGGCGAGCGGGCCCGGCTCACTCGACGGGAGAGCCGCAGAGCCGAGCGGCGGTCCGCCAAGTCCCGGCGCGCCCGGTCGCACAAACCGCCCCTGTGGCGGCGCATCGCGGTGATCACCCTCGCCCTGGCCGTCATCGGCGGTGGCGTCGCGGTGGCCTACACCTACCTGCGCCCGGTCGTCGCCGGCATGTTCGAGTCGAACGACTACCCCGGGCCGGGCAGCGGCGAGGTACCCGTCGTGGTCGAGCACGGCGACACCGGGGCCGCGATCGCCACGACACTCGTCAATGCCGGCGTCGTCAAGTCCACCAAGGCCTACATCGAGGCGGCCGCCGACAACCCGAAGAGCGCCGGCATCCAGCCGGGCACCTACCGTCTGCGCAAGCAGATGTCGGCCGCGGCTGCGGTCGCGGTACTCGTCGACCCGGACAACCGGATCACGACGCAGGTGACGATCCGTGAGGGGCTCTGGGCCAAGGAGATCTACGCCGAGCTGTCGAAGCACACCGGCATCCCCGTCGCCGACTACGCTGCCGCGGCCAAGGACGGCGCCGCCCTGGGTCTGCCGCCCGCGGCGAAGGGAAACGTCGAGGGCTACCTCTTCCCGGCCAAGTACTCCTTCGACCCCGGCACGACGGCCAAGGACCAGCTGGCCCAGATGGTCGCCCAGTCGGTCAAGCGGCTCGAGGCCCTCGGCGTGCCCGACGAGCGGATGGAGCGAACCGTCATCATCGCGAGTCTCGTCGAGGCCGAGGCCCGGCGCCCCGAGGACCGGCCCAAGGTGGCCCGCGTCATCGAGAACCGCCTCGCGAAGAAGATGAAGCTCCAGCTCGACTCGACCGTCAACTACGCGGCCGGCAAGCATGGCATCACGACGAGCGACGCCGACCGCGCCAGCAAGAGCCCCTACAACACCTATGTGCACGCGAGCCTGCCACCGGGCCCGATCGGCAACCCAGGAGAGAGCGCCATCACGGCCGCCGTCCACCCCGCCACAGGCCCCTGGCTCTACTTCGTCACCGTCAACCCCAGGACGGGGGAGACGAAGTTCGCCGTGACCCTGGCCGAGCACGAGAAGAACGTCGCCCAGTTCCAGGCCTGGTGCGCGGCCAACAAGGGCACGTGTTGAGAGGCTCTGAGCGATGAAGTGCGCCGTGTGGGGCTCGCCGATCGAGCACTCGCTGTCTCCCGTGCTGCACCGAGCGGCATACGGAGCCCTCGGGCTGCGCGACTGGACCTACGAGCGCCGCGAGGTGGGCACCGACGGTTTCGAGGCCGCGTTGCGCGGACTCGACGGGACCTGGCGCGGCCTGTCGCTCACGATGCCGCTCAAGGAGGTGGCGCTCGCGGCCGCCCGCGAGGCGAGCGAGCAGGCGCGCCGGACCGACGCGGCCAACACCCTCGTCCGGCATGGCCGGCAGGGCTGGATGGCGCACAACACCGACGTGCAGGGCATGGTCGAGTCGCTGCGGGAGTCAGGCCTCGACCACCTCGACAGCATGCTCGTCGTGGGCTCGGGGGCGACGGCGCGGTCCGCTCTCGCCGCAGCCCAGCACCTCGGCGCGCGTCGCGTGGTCTTCATGGTCCGGGCGCGTCCCCGTCCCGAGACTGTGCAGCACGCGCACGCTGCAGGTCTCGAGGTGGCGGTGACACCGATGGGGACGTGGCCGGCCGCTGACGTGATCGTCAGCACCGTTCCACCGGCCTCGCTGGGCGGCCTCACGCAGCTCGACGACAGACCGGCGACCGTCCTCGACGTCGTCTACGGCTCCGGGGACACCCCCCTGCAGCACGCGGCGCGCGAGCGTGGCTGGACCGTCGTGGACGGCACCGAGTTGCTGCTGCACCAGGCCGCCGAGCAGGTCCGTCTCATGACCGGGCAGCCCGCCCCCCTCGAGGAGATGCGCCGCGCGCTCGCCGAGGCTCTCGCCGCGCACCGATGATCGGGGGTCCGCCGGGCTGGACAGTGCTGGGAGCCTTGGCCACCGATGCGCCCCCCGCCAGCGCCCCGATCTGGCTCGTGGTGGCGGCCGGTGTGTCCGGGCTCGGGGTCGGGCACCTGCTCGGATCCCGGCTGCAGACGTTCGACTATCGGCTCGAGGAGGAGGCTGATCGGCCGCGCAGGCTGCCCGGCTGGGTGGTCACCGCCGGCCTGGGGCCGCTCTGGGCCGCGCTGGCGTGGAAGTTCGGTATCCCGGCCGGGTGGCTGCTGCTGCCCGCCCTGCTCACCTTCGCGACCGTCGCGCTCGCCCTGACATGGGTCGACCTCGATATACACCGCCTACCGGAGGGTCTGACGCTGCCGAGCCTCCCGATCCTGCTGGGCCAGGTCACCTTCGCGGCGTGGGCGACCGGCGACTGGGGCCTGCTCGTGAGGGCGGTCCTGGGTGCGGCGTTCCTCGGGGTCCTCGGTCTCCTGCTCGCCCTGCTGGCCGCCCTGCTCCGGAGCGGCTTCGGGCTCGGCGACGTCGTCCTGCTCGGTCTCATCGGCCTCGTCACCGGCTCGGTCGGGTGGGCCGCACCGGTGCTCGCCCTCTACGCCGCGTTCCTGCTCGGCGGAGCGTACGCCCTCGTCCACGTCGTCGTGCGGCGCCGCTCCCGGCACGACTCCGTGCCGTTCGGGCCCTTCCTCGTCGCGGGGGCGATCATCGCGCTCCTCGTCGAGGTGCCCCCGCTGCTGTGACGTCCGGGACGGGTCCGGGGAGGGGGGCAGGCGCTGGTCCCACCGGCTCGTGACAGGATCGCCTCATGTTGCGTTGGTTGACCTCCGGCGAGTCGCACGGCCCCGCCCTGGTCGCCGTGCTCGAGGGACTGCCGGCCGGGGTCGAGGTCTGCGCCGAGGACCTGCGACGGGCGCTGGCCCGGCGCCGGCTCGGCCACGGTCGAGGGGCGCGGATGAAGTTCGAGCAGGACGAGGTCGAGTTCCTCGGTGGGGTGCGGCACGGTGTCACCATCGGCAGCCCAGTCGCGCTGCGGGTCGGCAACACGGAGTGGCCGAAGTGGCAGACCGTCATGAGCCCTGAGCCGGTGTCCACCGCGGCGTTCGCCGCGGCCGACGACGTCAATGCCGAGAAGGAGGTCGCCCGCAACAAGCCGTTGACCCGGCCGCGGCCCGGGCATGCCGACCTCGTCGGCATGCAGAAGTACGGACACGCCGACGCACGCCCGATCCTCGAGCGCGCCTCGGCCCGCGAGACCGCCGCTCGCGTCGCCCTCGGCGAGGTCGCCGCCAGGTTCCTGGGGCAGGCGTACGGCATCCGGCTGCTCTCGCACACCCTCGCGATCGGCCTGGCCACCGTCACGGAGGGGGCACCGCTGCCGGACCCGGACGACGTGCCCGCCATCGACGCCGACCCGGTCCGGGCGTTCGACGCGAGCGGCTCGGCCGCCATGGTGGCCGAGGTCGACGCGGCCAAGAAGGACGGCGACACCCTCGGTGGCGTCGTCGAGGTCCTCGCCTATGGGTTGCCTCCGGGCCTCGGCTCGCACGTGCACTGGGACCGCAAGCTCGACGGACGGCTCGCCGCCGCCCTGATGAGCATCCAGGCGATCAAGGGCGTCGCCCTCGGCGACGGCTTCGAGACCGCACGCCGCCGCGGCTCGCAGGCCCACGACGAGATGGAGGTCGTGGACGGCATCATCCGCCGCCGCACCGGTCGGGCCGGAGGCACCGAGGGCGGCATGTCGACGGGGGAGGTGCTCCGGGTGCGCGCCGCGATGAAGCCGATCAGCACCGTGCCCCGCGCCCTGTCCACCGTCGACGTCGCGACAGGCGAGTCCGCGACGGCGATCCACCAGCGCTCCGACGTCTGCGCGGTCCCCGCAGCGGGTGTCGTCGCCGAGGCCATGGTCGCGCTCGTCCTGGCCGATGCCTGCCTCGCGAAGTTCGGCGGCGACTCCGTCGCCGAGACGCGGCGCAACCATGCGGCATACCTCGAGTCGATCCCGGAGGGGATGCGCACGTGGTGAGAGCCGCGGCACGTCCCGTCGCCGTCCTCGTCGGGCCCCCGGGATCGGGCAAGAGCACCGTCGGGCGCGCGCTCGCCACACGACTCGGCGTCGACCTGCACGACACCGACGCCGCGATCGAGGCGGCCACCAGCCGAACGATCGCGGACATCTTCATCGAAGACGGTGAGCCGACCTTCCGGGACCTCGAACGGGCCGAGGTCGCGCGAGCCCTCAGCGAGTCGACCGGCGTGCTCGCCCTCGGTGGGGGAGCGGTGATGGACCCGGTGACCCGTGCCGCGCTCGACGGGCACATCGTGGTCTTCCTCGACGTCGGTATCGCCGACGCGAGCAAGCGGATCGGCTTCGACCGGTCGCGGCCGCTCCTCGCCGTCAACCCGCGCGCCACGTGGGTCGCGTTGATGAAGCGGCGCCGACCCGTCTACGAGGGCGTCGCGACCCACCGGGTCGACACCGCCGGACGCCCGCCCGACGACATCGCCGACGAGATCGCGCGCCTGCTGGCAGGGGCGCCGACGTGAACGACGGGACGGCGACCCGGGTCGGCGACGACTACGACGTCGTCGTCGGTCACGGTCTGCTGGGGGAGCCCGGCGCCAGGCTCGGCGAGGCCGTGGAGCGCGTCCTCGTCGTCCACTCGGTCGCCTTCAGCGGCTACGCCGAGACCGTCGCCGCGTCCATCGAGCGCGAGGGGTATGCCGTCCACCTCGCGGCGGTGCCCGACGCCGAGGCCGCCAAGACGGCCGGGATCGCGAGCCGGCTATGGGCGCAGCTCGGGCAGGCCGGCTTCACCCGCGCCGACGCTGTCGTGGGCGTCGGCGGGGGTGCCGTAACCGACCTTGCCGGGTTCGTCGCGGCGACCTGGCTGCGCGGGGTCAGGGTCGGGCACGTGCCGACGACGCTGCTCGGCATGGTCGACGCGGCCGTCGGAGGCAAGACGGGCATCAACACGTCCGAGGGCAAGAACCTCGTCGGCGCCTTCCACCCGCCGGCGTGGGTCCTGTGCGACCTCGACGTCCTTCGCACGCTTCCCGAGGCCGACCTCGTCGCCGGGCTCGCCGAGGTCATCAAGGCCGGGTTCATCGCCGACCCGACGATCCTCGAGCTCGTCGAGGCCGACCCGCAGGCCGCCCGGCGGGCGGACAACCCGCACCTGCGTGAGCTCGTCGAACGTGCTGTTCGTGTCAAGGCCGAGGTCGTCTCGGCCGACCTGAAGGAGGCGTCGCTGCGCGAGATCCTCAACTACGGCCACACCTTCGGCCACGCGATCGAGCAGGTCGAGCACTTCGCCTGGCGGCACGGCGAGGCGGTCAGCGTCGGCATGGTCTACGTCGCCGAGCTCGCTCGACTGGCCGGGCGCCTCGACGACGGGCTGGTGGCCCGCCATCGTGATGTCCTCAGCTCGGTCGGGCTGCCCACGAGCTATCGTGCCGACCGCTGGGAGGGCCTGCTGACGGCGATGCGGCGCGACAAGAAGACGCGTGGCTCGACGCTGCGCTTCGTCGTCCTCGACGGGCTCGCCCAACCCGCCCGCCTGGTCGACCCGAGCGATGCCCTGCTGCGCGAGGCCTACGCCCGCATCGCCACGCCGCCCCCCACCTGACGCGAACGGATCCGTGCCGCGGCTCGCTCAGTAGGATCGCGCCATGACTCCCACGGTCTTCGTCCTGTCCGGGCCCAACCTGAACCGGCTCGGCACACGCGAGCCGGAGATCTACGGCTCGGACACCCTCGAGGATGTTCACGACGCCGTGCGCCGCGAGGCCGAGCACCTCGGCCTTGTCGCCGACTGCCGACAGACCAACCACGAGGGTGAGCTCATCGACTGGCTTCACCAGGCCGTCGACGCCGGTGCCGACGTCGTGCTCAACCCGGGCGCGTTCACCCACTACTCGTATGCCGTCCGCGACGCGTGCGCCATCGTCACGACGAGCGGCCGCTCCCTTGTGGAGGTCCACCTGTCCAACCCCGCCGCCCGCGAGCAGTTCCGGCACGTCTCGGTCGTCGGACCGGTGGCGACGGGGACCGTGGCCGGCTTCGGCCTGCAGAGCTACCTGCTCGCCCTGCGTGCCCTCGTCTGACGTGACGAGCAGGGCCTGGCCGTGAGCGGGAAGGTCCTCGACTGATCCCCAGCCTTGGTTCAGCCGGTCGGCAAGGCAACCCGGATCTCGCATCGTAGGTCGAGGACGCGCCCGAGCCGGGCATCGGCCGTCACGAGTGGGCAGTCGAGAGCCTCGGCGACGGCGACGTAGGCGGCGTCATAGCCTGCCACGTTGCTCCGCAGCTCCCACATGCGTGCCAGCAGGGGTGCGACTGCCAGCATGTCGATGGTCGCAGCCGCCAGCGCACCGAGCGCGTCGCGGGCACGTTGCTCACTGAGCTTGCCACCGAGCCATCGGCCACGAATCGCCGACAAGACTTCTACGACCAGATGCCCGGGACCGGCCCAATGTGCATCGCGGGCCAGCTCGGAGCGAGCGCACGCCCCCACCGGGCCGTCGTCGGTCATGGCGTTGGCGAGTACGGACGCGTCGACGACGATCACGACATGTCGTCCGGCCCGCCGGCGAGGTAGGCCTCGCGTTCGGCTCGGGCCCGGTCGAGGGATTCGGCGACCTGCGCGCTCGTCAGACGCGAGCCGTCCTGGCGGGCGCCGAAGCGCTCCAGCAGGGCAAGGTTGGTCGACCGGTGGGCCTCCTGCGTGACCAGCGTCAGAAGGAAGGCCTGCAAGGACTGTCCCCTCGCCGCCGCCCGGGCGGCCAGCGCCTGTCGGACGTCATCGGGTACGTCACGGATCTGCAGGGCGACCATGCATGCAGTTTACATGCGGTACGGGCGAGCGCGACCATCCGTGCGGCCTCGACCGCGGACGTCCGACATCGTCGTGGTTCGACGTCCGGCGATGGCGGCTAGACTTGCGCGGCATACTTCCCACGTCCGCGACCGCGCCGTGCCGGCGCGACCGGGCGACAGCGGCATACGAGAGAGACTCATCTGTGGCAACGACCAACGACCTGAAGAACGGCACCGTGCTCAACCTCGACGGGCAGCTGTGGTCCGTCGTCGAGTTCCAGCACGTCAAGCCGGGCAAGGGTCCCGCCTTCGTGCGGACCAAGCTCAAGAACGTGGTCTCGGGCAAGACCCTCGACAAGACGTTCAACGCCGGCGTCAAGGTCGAGACGAGCAATGTCGACAAGCGCACCATGCAGTACCTCTACAAGGACGGTGCGGACTTCGTCTTCATGGACACCGACACCTACGACCAGCTCATGGTCTCCGAGGCGACGGTCGGCGAGGCCGCCGGCTACATGCTCGAGAACCAGAACGCGATCGTCGCAACGCACGACGGCACCCCGCTCTACGTCGAGCTGCCGGCCTCGGTCGTCCTGGAGATCACGCACACCGACCCGGGCCTGCAGGGCGACCGCTCCACGGGCGGCACCAAACCCGCGACCCTCGAGACGGGCGCGCAGATCCAGGTGCCGCTCTTCCTCGAGACCGGCACGAAGGTCAAGGTCGACACCCGAGACGGGTCCTACCTCGGTCGCGTCAACGACTGACTTGGCCGCTCGCACCAAGGCCCGGACCAGGGCCCTCGACATCCTCTTCGAGGCCGACCAGCGCGACGTCAACGCGCTAGCGCTGCTCGAGGAGCGACTCACCGACCGCGAGTCCCGGGCCGGCAACAACCCCTACACGGCACAGGTCGTCCGTGGGGTCGTCGAGAAGTGGGCCGACATCAACGCCGCCCTGACCGACTACAGCCAGGGGTGGACGATCGAACGGATGCCGGCCGTCGACCGGGCAGTGCTGCGGCTCGGCGCCTGGGAGGTGCTCTTCAACGAGGAGATCCCCGACGCCGTCGCCATCTCCGAGGCGGTCGCGCTCGCGACCGACCTGTCGACCGACGAGTCGCCGGCCTTCGTCAACGGGCTGCTCGCGCGGCTGTCGGAGGTCAAGGAGACCATCGTCTGACCGGGCCGCGCCGTCGCGGACCTCGCCGGCCTCGCCCCGCCGCTCTTGCCCTGCTGGCGCCGGCCCGTTCAAATGGGGGTATGCCGCTCGCCCCCCTGCCCGACGAGGACGTCCCATTCGTGCTGGCTGCCCGCCGCTGGTGCACCCCGGTCGTCGCCGAGCTCACCCTCGAGCCGGCGGCGGAGCAGGTCGACTTCGTTGCGGGACAGTACGTCCTGGCCCAGGACGGGGACCGGACCGTCCCGGTGCGGTCGTACTCGGTTGCGAACGCCCCCCGACCCGATGGGCGCCTGACCCTGCTCGTCACGGCCGTGCCGGACGGCCCGACGAGCACCTGGCTCGCCCGGGAGTCGCGCATCGGTGACCGGCTGCTCGTCTCAGGCCCGTACGGCACCTTTGTCGCCGACCCCGGGCACCACGGGCCGACGCTCTACCTCGCCGGCGGATCGGGGCTGGCTCCCGTGCGTTCCCTGCTCGAGGAGGCTGTCGCGCAGCGGGAGACGCAGGATCGCGACGCAGCCGAGCGGCATACCCTGCTCTTCTCGGGGCGGACGCTCGCCGACGTCATCGACGAGACGGAGCTGGATGAGCTCGCCCGGAGCCATCCGTGGCTGGACTACGTCCGGACCCTGACCCGGGTGGCATCCGGATCTGCTGCGCCACCCCTGGGCAGAGTGCCCGAGATCCTGCCCGGCCTGCTCCCCGACCTCGGGGGGTACGCCGTCTACATCGCCGGCTCGCCCGGCTTCGTCGACGCGTGCACCCGCACCGTGCAACGGCTCGGCGTCCACGCCGGGCGGCTGCACACCGAGGAGTTCTACGCCGAGCCCGTCCCGTGGCACGGCGCCGGCGCGGCAGCCCCGACACCGACGATCGACCTGGAGGAATCCTCATGAGCAGCAACGCGTCTCGCATCTACACCAAGACCGGCGACGACGGCACCACCGGTCGTCTCTTCGGTGGCCGGATCGGCAAGGACGACGCGCTCGTGGAGGCGTGCGGTGACATCGACGAGACCGTCGGGGCGCTCGGGCTCGCCCGGGCCGAGCTGAGCTCCGACCCGGCCGGTGACGAGTCGGCGGAGCTGGCAGCGCTCGTCCTCGCGACCCAACGGCAGCTGTTCGTCATCGCGGCCGACCTCATGGCCAACCCGCACGACCGCGACCGGCTCGAGCCCGGCATCTCCCTGGCCACCCCGCAACTCGTCACCGATGTCGAGCACGCGATCGACGAGCTGGCCGAGCGCCACCCGCTGCGCCCGGTCTTCATCGTCCCCGGTGCGTCGAGGGCCTCGGCCGCGCTGGACCTGGCGCGCGGCGTCGTCCGGCGGGCCGAGCGCCACGCGGTCGCCGCGGCCCGCGCCGGTCATGAGGTCTCCGACCCGGTGCTGCTCACCCTGAACCGGATGAGCGACCTGCTCTACGTGCTGGCCCGGGCGTCGGCCGGCGAGGCCGAGACCCCGAGCCACGACTGACGACTGCTCAGGGCAGCAGGCCCGCCGCCCGCATGAGGTCCTTGTCGAGTGGCCCGGGGTTGTACGCGACCTCCCAGCGGTAGCCGTCGAGGTCGGCGAAGTAGCCGGACCGGCCACCCCAGTCGCGGTCCTTCGCCGCTGCCACGAGCCGGGCTCCCGCTCTCACGGCGTCGGCGATCACCGCGTCGACCTGCTCAGGCGTAGGGACGTTGTGCGACAAGGTGATCGGTGCCCTGCCCGGCTCCCTGTCGAGCGGTCCGGCCTCGGCCTCGAAGTCGTCGGCACGCCACAAGGACAGCACGATCGTCGGTGCCATCCGGAAGAAGACGACCTCCCCGGGCGCCTCGAAGGCCGGCTCCCACCCGAGCCCGTCCGCGTAGAACCGCCGCGATGCAGCCGGGTCGGCGACTGCGAGTGTGATGAAGTTGAGTCGCTGGTCCATCCCCACGACGGTAGCCGTATGCCGCTGGGCTTGCTCCCGATGACACCGGGAGGACCACACGGGGCTGGGCGCGGCTCGGCGCCATACGGCATAGGTTGGGCGGGTGAGCGCCCACCTCCTCGTCGTGCACCACACGCCGTCCCCGGCCGTGCAGGAGATCCTCGAGGCCGCCGTCTCCGGGACCCACGCCGAGGGCATCGAAGGCGTCGAGGTGGAGGTGCGGCCGGCGCTGTCGGCCACCGCGAGCGACCTGCTCGCGGCCGACGGCGTGCTGCTCGGGACACCGGCCAACATCGGCTACATGTCCGGTGCCCTCAAGCACTTCTTCGACACGGTCTACTACCCGACCCTCGAAGCGAAGACGGGGATGCCGTATGGCTACTGGGTGCACGGCAACAACGACACCGAAGGGGCCCGCCGGGGCATCGAGTCGATCGCGCAGGCGCTCGGCTGGGTCATGGCGGCGCAGCCGCTGCTGGTGACCGGGCCTGTGGACAAGTCCGTTCGGGAGGCCGCGTTCGAGCTGGGCGGAACACTGGCGGCAACTCTCATGGAGGCGTGACGGGCTGCCCCCAGCCCCCACCCCCATCGAGAGTGCAGGAATCTCACTCGAGAGTGCAGGAGTCTCGATCGAGAGTGCAGGAGTCTCGATCGAGAGTGCAGGCATCTCGATCGAGAGTGCAGGCATCTCGATCGAGAGTGCTGAAACCTCGTTCGAGAGAGCACTTTTCCTGATCGAGAGTTCACCCGACTGCACTGTCGATCACGAGTAGTGAACTGTCGATCAGGATTGGCGCACTGTCGATCAGGATTGGCGCACTGTCGATCAGGACTGGCGCACTGTCGATCGGAAAAGGTGAACTCTCGATCGGGGGAGAGGGGGAGAGCGGGGAGAGCGCGGCGCGATGTGGACGGTGCCGGGAGCAGGTGCGCTGAACAGGTACACTCACTCGCGATCGACGTCCTTTAACCACCGTCCTGTGAGGCGGGGAAGGAGGTCAGGCCGCGTGACCTGCCCTGAGCCCACTGCACCGGCCACCGTTGCACAGATCCCTCCGGATGCGCGTGACGTCATGAGCGCGGACGACATCGCCCGGGCGCTGCGGCGCATCGGCCACGAGATCATCGAACGCAACAAGGGCGCGAGTGAGCTCGTCGTGCTCGGTATCCCCACGCGTGGCGTGGCGCTCGCCGACCGGCTCGCCGCCGCGATCGGTTCGGTCGAGGGAGTCGAGATCCCCGTCGGGCAGCTCGACGTGACCCTCTACCGCGACGACCTGCGACGACAGCCCACGCGCCCGGCCGGCCGCTCCGTCATCCCCGAGGTCGGCATCGACGACCGCATCGTCGTCCTGGTCGACGACGTGCTCTACTCCGGTCGGACGATCAGGGCCGCCCTCGACGCTCTCGCGGAGCTCGGCCGGCCCCGCGCGGTCCGGCTCGCGGTGCTCGTCGACCGCGGCCACCGAGAGCTGCCCATCCGGGCCGACCACGTCGGCAAGAACCTGCCGACTGCCCGCAACGAACGCGTCCACGTGCGGGTCACCGAGGTCGACGGCGAGGACGTCGTACGGATCAGCGGCGGTGACCGCCGGTGAACCGCCACCTCATCTCGTCCGCCGACCTGACCCGGCACGACGTCGAGTCGATCCTGACCACCGCCGAGTCGATGCATGACGTGCAGCGGCGCGAGGTGAAGAAGGTCCCGACCCTGCGGGGGCGAACCGTCATCAACTTCTTCTTCGAGGACTCGACCCGCACCCGGTCCTCCTTCGAGATCGCGGGCAAGTGGATGTCGGCCGACACGATCAACCTGTCGGCCAAGGGCTCGTCGGCCTCGAAGGGCGAGAGCCTGCGTGACACGGCGCTGACCGTCGATGCCATGGCGGTCGACGCCCTCGTCATCCGGCACAACGCCTCCGGCGCCGCCAGGCAGGTCTCCGAATGGGTCCGCTGCAGTGTCATCAACGCCGGCGATGGCACGCATGAGCACCCGACGCAGGCCCTGCTCGACGCCTACACGCTCCGCAGCCGGATGGGGGACCTCGACGGCAAACACGTGGCCATCGTCGGCGACCTGACCCACTCGCGGGTCTTCCGGAGCAACATCATCACCCTGCACACGCTCGGTGCCCACGTCACCGTCGTCGCCCCGCCGACCCTGATGCCCGCCGGGGTCCGGGAGTGGAGCGAATCGGACGGCTTCGCGACGAGCTGGGACCTGGACGCCGTCGTCGACGGTGACGCCCCCGTCGACGCGATGATGATGCTGCGGGTCCAACGCGAGCGGATGACGGGTGGCTACTTCCCGACGCCCCGCGAGTACACCGTCGGGTACGGCCTGACAGGTGAGCGGCTCGCGCGTCTCGTCGCCCGGAATCCTGACGTGCTGGTCATGCACCCCGGCCCGATGAACCGCGGGCTCGAGATCGCGGCCGAGGTCGCCGATGCCCCACAGTCGGTCGTCCTCGACCAGGTCTCCGCCGGGGTCGCCGTGCGGATGGCCGTGCTCTACCACCTGCTCGCCGGAGAGACCGCCGAGTCCGTCGAGCCTGTCACGCAAGGGGCCCAGGCATGAGCGGCCTGCTGATCACCGGGGCGCGCGTGCTCGGGCGGGACGCGGCGGACCTGCTCATCGAGGACGGTCGCATCGTCGAGGTCGGCCGGATCGCCCCGTCCCCGGGTGTGGTGGTCATCGACGCCGACGGCCTCGTCGCGCTGCCCGGACTCGTCGACCTGCACACCCATCTGCGCGAGCCGGGTCGTGAGGACGCCGAGACGATCGCCAGCGGGTCCGGGGCCGCCGCCGCGGGCGGGTTCACCGCGATCTTCGCGATGGCGAACACCGACCCGGTCACCGACACGGCCGAGGCCGCCGAGCGTGTCCGCGACCTCGGGCGGACCTGCGGCCTCGTCGATGTCGTCCCGGTCGGGGCCGTCACCATGGGCCTGCGGGGGGAGCGGCTCGCCGAGCTCGGGCTGATGGCACGCTCGAGGGCAGGCGTCAGGGTCTTCTCCGACGACGGCCGTTGTGTCGCCGACGGGCGGATCATGCGCCGGGCACTCGAGTACATCAAGCCTTTCGGCGGCGTCGTCTCCCAGCACGCCCAGGACCCCCGGCTGGCCGACTCGTCGGCGTGCTGCCACGAGGGCGAGATCTCGGGGCGGCTCGGCCTGCCGGGCTGGCCCGGCGTCGCCGAGGAGGCGATCGTCGCCCGTGACGTCATGCTCGCGAGGTACACCGGCTCGCGCGTCCACGTCGCGCACGTCTCGACGGCCGGCACGGTCGAGGTGATCCGCTGGGCCAAGGCGCGGGGCATCGCGGTCACCGCCGAGGTGACTCCCCACCACCTTGCCCTCACCACCGACCTGCTCGTCGGCTACGACCCCGTCTACAAGGTGAACCCGCCACTTCGGCCCCAGGAGGATGTCGAGGCCCTTCGGGATGCCCTCGTCGACGGCACCATCGACGCCGTCGCCACCGACCACGCACCCCACGCCCGGCACGACAAGGACCACACCTTCGTCGACGCGGCCTTCGGGATGCTCGGCCTCGAGACGGCCCTGCCCGTCGTGAGCGACCTGCTCGTGCGCACCGACCGCCTCGGCTGGGCCGACGTCGCCCGTATCATGTCGGCGAACCCGGCCCGGATCGGTGGCTTGCCCGGGCAAGGCCGTCCGCTCGTCGCAGGTGAGCCGGCAAACCTCACCCTCGTCGACCCGGACCGCCCCGTGACCGTGGATGCAGCCGCAAGCCGGAGCCGCTCGCGCAACAACCCATGGCACGGGCGCACCTTCACCGGCGCCGTCCACACGACCATCCATCGCGGCCGCGTCACCCACCGCATCGACTCGACCGCCCACGCCACAGAGGCGGAGTACGCACAGTGACCCTCAACCTCCCCAGCCGGCACCGTGAGCCGGCCATCCTCGTCCTGGAGGACGGCCGAGACTTCCGTGGGTCCTCCTACGGGGCGGTCGGTGAGACGGTCGGCGAGGCAGTCTTCTCGACCGGGATGACCGGCTACCAGGAGACCCTGACCGACCCGAGCTACCACCGGCAGGTGGTCGTCATGACCGCGCCGCACATCGGCAACACGGGCATCAACACCGAGGACCCCGAGTCGCAGCGCTTCTGGGTCGCCGGGTATGTCGTGCGCGAACCCGCGCTCCGCCCGTCGAGCTGGCGGGCCACCGGCGACCTCGAGGACGAGCTGCGCGCCCAGCAGGTCGTCGGCATCTGCGGGATCGACACACGCGCCCTGACCCGGCACCTTCGCGAGCGCGGCGCGATGCGGGTCGGGATCTTCAGCGGCCCGGATGCGGACCGTTCGCTCGACGAGCTCGTCGAGGTGGTGCGAGAGGCACCCCGGATGGCCGGTGCAGCCCTCGCCGAGGAGGTCACGACACCGGCACCGTACGTGGTGCCCGCCGTGGGGGGGAAGCGCTTCACCGTCGCGGCGATCGACCTCGGGATCAAGGCGATGACCCCGCAGCGGCTGACCCAGCGTGGCATCGAGGTGCACGTCCTGCCGTGCACCGCGACGATCGATGACGTACTGGCCGTCGGCGAGCACGGCCCTGACGGCGTGTTCTTCTCGAACGGCCCGGGCGACCCGTCGACGGCCGATCGCGAGGTGGCCCTGCTCCGCGAGGTGCTGGACCGGCGGATCCCGTTCTTCGGCATCTGCTTCGGCAACCAGCTGCTCGGCCGGGCGCTCGGATTCGGCACGTACAAGCTCAAGTACGGCCACCGCGGCATCAACCAGCCGGTCATGGACCGTGCCACCGGCAAGGTCGAGGTCACCGCTCACAACCACGGGTTTGCGATCGAGTGGCCCGGGGCCCCCTCCTTCGAACCGCGCGAGACCCCATACGGGCGGGTGCGGGTCTCGCACGTCTGCCTCAACGACGATGTCGTCGAGGGGCTCGAGTGCCTCGACGCGCCGGCCTACTCGGTCCAGTACCACCCCGAGGCTGCCGCCGGGCCGCATGACGCGGCATACCTGTTCGACCGTTTCGTGGAGATGCTCCAACGGCAGGAAGCGAGCGCCTGATGCCAAAGCGCGACGACATCAGCAGCGTCCTCGTCATCGGGTCGGGCCCGATCGTGATCGGGCAGGCCTGCGAGTTCGACTACTCCGGCACCCAGGCCTGCCGGGTCCTGCGCGAGGAAGGCATCCGCGTCATCCTCGTCAACAGCAACCCCGCGACGATCATGACCGACCCGGAGATGGCCGACGCGACGTATGTCGAGCCGATCATTCCCGAGGTAGTCGAGGCGGTCATCGCCAAGGAGCGTCCGGACGCGCTGCTGGCCACGCTGGGCGGGCAGACCGCCCTCAACTGCGCCGTTTCGCTGCACGAGGCCGGGGTCCTCGAGAAGTACGACTGTCCCCTCATCGGAGCCAACATCGAGGCGATCCAGCTCGGCGAGGACCGCGAGGCGTTCAAGGGCGTCGTCGCGCGGTGCGGCGCCGAGTCGGCCCGCTCGGTCATCTGCCACACGATGGACGAGTGCCTCGCGGCCACAGCCGAGCTGGACTACCCCGTCGTCGTGCGCCCCTCGTTCACGATGGGGGGCCTCGGCTCCGGGTTCGCCTACGACGAGGGCGACCTGCGCCGCATCGCCGGGCAGGGGCTGCAGTACTCGCCGACGACCGAGGTGCTCCTCGAGGAGTCGATCCTCGGCTGGAAGGAGTACGAGCTCGAGCTCATGCGCGACAACGCCGACAACGTCGTGGTGGTCTGCTCGATCGAGAACCTCGACCCGATGGGGGTGCACACCGGCGACTCGATCACCGTCGCGCCCGCTCTGACGCTCACCGACCGCGAGTACCAGCAGATGCGCGACATCGGCATCGCGGTCATCCGCGAGGTCGGCGTGGACACAGGCGGCTGCAACATCCAGTTCGCCGTCGACCCCGCCAGCGGCCGGATCATCGTCATCGAGATGAACCCGCGCGTCTCGCGCTCGAGTGCGCTCGCCTCGAAGGCGACCGGGTTCCCCATCGCGAAGATCGCCGCCAAGCTGGCCATCGGCTACTCCCTCGACGAGGTCCCCAACGACATCACCCGTGAGACCCCGGCCAGTTTCGAGCCGACCCTCGACTACGTCGTCGTCAAGGCGCCGCGGTTCGCCTTCGAGAAGTTCCCGGCGGCCGACCCGACGCTGACCACGACGATGAAGTCCGTCGGCGAGGCGATGGCGATCGGGCGCAACTTCACCGAGGCTCTGCAGAAGGCCCTGCGCTCCCTCGAGAAGCGGGGATCCACGTTCCACTGGGAGGGCGAGGTGAGCCCTGCCGCGGCCCGTCGCGCCCTGGCCGAGGCGAGGGTGCCGACCGATGGCCGGATCGTCCAGGTCCAGCAGGCCCTGCGCGGCGGCTGCAGCGTCGAGCAGGTCCACGAGGCCACCGGCATCGACCCGTGGTTCCTCGACCAGATCGCCCTGCTCAACGAGGTTGCCGACCTGCTTCGCGACGCCGACCAGCTGGCCCCAGACCTGCTTCGGCTCGTCAAGCGGCACGGCTTCTCCGATGCGCAGGTCGCCGCGATCCGCCGCATGCCCGAGAGCGTCGTGCGCGGCGTGCGCCAGGCGCTCGGGGTGCGTCCGGTCTACAAGACCGTCGACACGTGTGCGGCCGAGTTCGCGGCGTTGACGCCATACCACTACTCCTCCTACGACCAGGAGACCGAGGTCGCGCCCCGCGAGCGGCCCGCGGTCATCATCCTCGGCTCCGGACCGAACCGGATCGGGCAGGGCGTGGAGTTCGACTACTCGTGCGTGCACGCATCCTTCGCGCTGCGCGACCAGGGCTACGACACGATCATGGTCAACTGCAACCCCGAGACCGTCTCGACCGACTACGACACGAGCAGCCGGCTCTACTTCGAGCCGCTGACCCTCGAGGACGTCCTCGAGGTGATCCACGCCGAGGGGCAGGCGGGTCCCATCGCTGGCGTCATCGTCCAGCTCGGTGGGCAGACCCCGCTCGGCCTGGCCCAGGCACTCGCCGACGAGGGAGTGCCGATCGTCGGCACGTCCCCGGCCGCGATCAACCTCGCCGAGGACCGAGGCGCGTTCGGCCAGGTGCTGCACCGGGCCGGTCTGGTCGCCCCGAAGCACGGCACGGCCCTCAGCCCCGACGAGGCGCTCGTCGTCGCCCGGGAGATCGGCTATCCGGTCCTCGTGCGTCCCTCCTACGTGCTCGGTGGCCGGGGCATGGTCATCGTCTACGACGACGACGCGCTCGTCACCTACGTCGAGAAGGCGGTGCTCGCCTCGCCGGATCACCCGATCCTCATCGACCGGTTCCTCGACGACGCGATCGAGATCGACGTCGATGTCATCTTCGACGGCACCGACCTCTACCTCGGCGGGATCATGGAGCACGTCGAGGAGGCCGGCATCCACTCCGGCGACAGCGCCTGCACCCTGCCGCCGGCGACGCTCGGCGACGCCGAGCTCGACCGGGTCCGCGCCGCGACCCGCAAGCTCGCCGAAGGGATCGGCGTGCTGGGCCTGATGAACGTCCAGTTCGCCCTCGCCCAGGACATCCTCTACGTCATCGAGGCCAACCCGCGGGCCTCGCGCACGGTCCCGTTCGTCTCGAAGGCGACCGGCGTGCCGCTCGCCCGCGCCGCCTCCCTGGTCATGCTCGGCGCCACCGTCCAGCAGCTTCGGGACGAGGGGGTCCTGCCGGCGGCGGCAGACGGAGGCCGGCTGCCCGACGGCGCACCGATCTCCTGCAAGGAGGCGGTCCTGCCGTTCAAGCGGTTCCGCACGAAGGAGGGACTCGCCGTCGACTCGATCCTCGGACCCGAGATGCGCTCCACCGGCGAGGTCATGGGCATCGACCGAGACTTCGGCTCGGCCTTCTCGAAGTCGCAGCAGGGGATCGGCGGGGGGCTGCCGAGCTCCGGCGCCGTCTTCGTCTCGGTGGCCAACCGGGACAAGCGGGCCATGCTCTTCCCCGTCAAGCGGCTCGTCGACCTCGGCTTCACGATCCTGGCCACCCGGGGGACCGCGGCGGTGCTGCACCGCAACGGCATCCCGGCCACCGTCGTGCGCAAGCTGTCCGAGCGCCCGAGCGCCGCGGACCCGGGCGAGAAGTGCATCGTCGAGCTCATCGAGGACGGGACGGTCCAGATGGTCGTCAACACCCCGTCCGGTCAGGACGCCCGGGCCGACGGGTACGCCATCCGGGCCGCGACCACGAGCGCGGACAAGCCGATCATCACGACGATCGCGACGCTGGCGGCAGCCGTGCTCGGCATCGAGGCGCAGCAGAGCGAGCCGGTGCGGGTCACCTCGCTGCAGGACCATGCCCGCAACCTCGACCTCTACGGCATCGCCGCCGCGCGTTGACGCGACGATGGATGCCGCTCACTCCCAGGAGGGCACGTGACCACTGGCTTCGGCACCCGGCTGCGCCGGGCGATGGACCATCACGGGCCGCTCTGCGTGGGGATCGACCCGCAGCGCCGGCTGCTCGAGGCGTGGGGGCTGCCGTATGACGTCACCGGCCTCGAGCGCTTCGCGCTCACATGCGTCGAGGCGTTCGCGGGAGCCGTCGCCGCGGTCAAGCCACAGTCGGCCTTCTTCGCGGTCTTCGGCAGCCGGGGGAGCGGGGTGCAGGAGCGGGGGCTCGCCGACCTCCTATGGGCGAGCACGCTGACGATCCTCGACGCCAAACGTGGCGACATCGGCTCGACGATGGCTGGGTACGCAGCGGCCTACCTCGGGCCCGAGGCGGTCTCGCCCCCGGACGCCCTCACGGTCAGTCCCTACCTCGGCTACGAGTCGCTGCGCCCGGCCATCGACGTGGCGCAGCAGCACGGCCGCGGCCTGTTCGTGCTCGCGCTGACCTCGAACCCCGACGGAGCCTCGGTGCAGCACGCGGTCCTGGGTGGCCGTAGCGTCGCTGCCTCGATCGTCGAGGGGGCCACCGTCGACAACAGCCTCGCCCGGGAGCGGGGCGAGCTGGGGGACATCGGCCTGGTCGTCGGCGCCACCGTCGGCGACGCCGTCGACCGCCTGGGTCTCGACCTCGTCACGGCGGCCACCCCGGTGCTCGCTCCCGGCTTCGGAGCCCAGGGCGGCACCGTGGCCGATCTAGACCTGGTCTTCGGGGCGGCCCGCCCTCAGGTCCTCGTCGCATCCAGCCGGGCGGTCCTGGGAGCCGGCCCCGATGTGGTCGGCCTGGCCGACGCGGCCCGCCGGGTCGCCGACGGCCTGCGGGCCTGAGGGGCCGGCCCGGCGGCATACCGGCACTCCCGCTGCGCGTCGAGCCCACTCGCGTTGCCACTGCCTCGACCGAATCGCTAGGTTCGGCAGCAACGTCTGTCGAGACCGAGGAGCGAACCGCTGTGGCCCTTCCCCCCCTCACGCCCGAGCAACGGGCAGCCGCCCTCAAGAAGGCCGCTGCCGCCCGTCGGGAACGTGCGGCGGTGAAGAACCGGCTCAAGTACTCCAGCGGGTCGCTGGCCGAGGTCCTCGAGGACGGCCGGGCCGACCCGGTCATCGGCAAGATGAAGGTCACCGAGCTGCTCGAGTCGATGCCGGGCGTGGGACGGGTGCGAGCCCGGGCGATCATGGCACAGGTCGGCATCGCCGAGTCCCGACGGGTCCGCGGGCTCGGCGCCAACCAGGTCGCGGCCCTGTTGCGCCGCTTCGACCGTTCATGAGCGCCGACCGACGCGAGGACCCGACCGAGCGCCGGCGAGGGAGGCCCGCAGCGGCGGGAAGAGGCGCGACCGAAGGCATGAGCGCCGACCGACGCGAGGACCCGACCGAGCGCCGGCGAGGCGGGTCCCACGCTCCGCGTGGGCGGCCCGCAGCGGCGGGAAGAGGCGCGCCAGAAGGCATGAGCGCCGAACGCGGGCGGCTCGTCGTCCTCGCCGGCCCGACGGCGGCCGGCAAGGGAACGATCGCCGCCTACGTGCGCACGCACTTCCCCGACGTCTTCTTCTCGGTGTCGATGACCACCCGCCCGCCGCGACGCGGCGAGGTCGACGGGGTCCAGTACCACTTCGTCGACAACCGAGAGTTCGACCGGCTCGTCGAGGCCGGCCAGTTCCTCGAGCACGCCGTCGTGCACGGTCTGGCCAGGTACGGCACGCCACGGGGACCGGTCGAGCGGGCCCTCGCCGAGGGGCGCGACGCCCTGCTGGAGATCGACCTGCAGGGCGCCCGACAGGTCAGGGCCACGATGCCGGACGCCTTCTTCGTCTTCCTGGAGCCGCCGAGCTGGGACGAGCTGGTCCGTCGGCTCGTCGGACGGGGCACCGAGGACCAGGCAGAACGGGAGCGCCGCCTCGAGACGGCGCGCCGTGAGCTGGCAGCCAAACCGGAGTTCGACGCGGTGATCGTCAACGACGAGGTTGGGCGAGCCAGCGAGGAACTCGTATCATTGATGAGATCGGGACGCACCGACCGGTGAGGTTCCCGCTTCGGCGTGCCCACCGGGCTTCCCAGCGGGCGGACAGCCGACGATCCGCCCCGCACCTGCGAACAAACGAAACGAGACGCCCTGTGTCCGGAACCAAGGCCGACCCCATCGGCATCACCAACCCGCCGATCGACGACCTGCTGAAGGCCGCCGACTCCAAGTACGCCCTGGTCATCTACGCCGCCAAGCGCGCGCGCCAGATCAACGCGTACTACTCGCAGCTTCAGGAGGGCCTGCTCGACTACGTCGGCCCGCTCGTCGAGGCCGAGGTCCACGAGAAGCCGCTGTCGATCGCCCTGCGCGAGATCAACGAGGGCCTGCTCACCTCGACGCCGACCGAGGCCTGACAGCTCCCATGCGCGTCGTCGTCGGCGTCGGTGGTGGGATCGCGGCCTACAAGGCCTGCTCGCTCGTGCGCCGGTTCACCGAGACCGGGCACGAGGTGACCGTCGTGCCCACCGAGGCGGCGCTGCGCTTCGTCGGCGCGCCGACCTGGGCCGCGCTCTCCGGCCGCCCGGTGAGCACCGACGTATGGACCGACGTCCACCAGGTGCCGCACGTGCGGATCGGCCAGAGCGCCGATCTCGTCGTCGTCGTCCCGGCGACAGCCGACCTGCTGGCCAAGGCTGCCGCGGGCATCGCCGACGACCTGCTGACCAACACGCTGCTGACCGCGCGCTGCCCGGTCGTCTTCGCCCCGGCGATGCACACCGAGATGTGGGAGCACCCCGCGACGCAGGCCAACGTCGAGACCCTGCGCCGGCGCGGAGCGCACGTCATCGACCCGGCCGAGGGCCGTCTGACCGGCGCCGACTCGGGCAAGGGGCGCCTGCCGGAGCCCGAGCAGGTGTATGCCGCCGCGCTCGGCGCCGTCGGCGAGGGGGTAGCCGACCCGGCGCAGACCGGGGATGCGCCGGGAGCAAGCATGGCGGCATACGGGCACAAGAGCCTCACCGGCCGCACCGTCGTCGTCTCCGCCGGGGGCACCCGAGAGCCGCTCGACCCGGTGCGCTACCTCGGCAACCGGTCCTCGGGCAAGCAGGGCCTCGCCATCGCAGAGGTCGCCTCCCAGCGGGGAGCGCGGGTCGTTCTGGTCGCGGCCAACGTCAGCCTGCCGACCCCACCCGGGGTCACCGTCGTCCGCGTCGAGACCACGCTGGAGCTGAAGGACGCGGTCGAGACCGCGGCCCGCGACGCGGACGCGGTGATCATGGCTGCCGCCCCCGCCGACTTCCGTCCGGTCTCGGCGAGCGCGAGCAAGATCAAGAAGGGCGCCGACCCCGATGCCGGGCTGCGGCTCGATCTCGTCGAGAACCCCGACATCGTCAGGGGCCTGGTCGCGCGCCGGGACGGCGCGAGGCGTCCTGTCATCGTCAGCTTCGCCGCCGAGACCGGCGATGCCACCGGCTCGGTCATGGACCACGCTGTGGCCAAGTTCGCCAGGAAGGGCAGCGACCTGCAGGTCGTCAACGAGGTCGGCCGCGACAAGGCGTTCGGGCGCGACGACAACACCGTGCACCTGCTGCGCCGCGACGTGCCCGAGGTCGTCTCGGTCGGCCCGGCGAGCAAGGACGTGGTCGCCGCCGCCGTGCTGGACGTCGTCGAGGAACTGCTCACCTGACAGATACACTCGCGCGGTAGCGACCGCGGGAACGAGCGAGCGCACGAACCGAGGAGAAGCATTGTCCGCACGGCTGTTCACGTCCGAGTCCGTCACCGAGGGACACCCGGACAAGATCTGCGACCAGATCAGTGACTCGATCCTCGACGCCATGCTCACCGAGGACGCGCAGGCGCGCGTCGCGGTCGAGACGCTGGTGACGACCGGTCTGGTCCACGTCGCCGGTGAGGTATCGACGACCGGCTACGTCGAGATCCCGAAGATCGTGCGCGACACGATCCTCGACGTCGGCTACGACGGTTCCGAGAAGGGCTTCGACGGGCGAACGTGCGGCGTCTCGATCTCGATCGGCGCCCAGTCGCCGGACATCGCCCAGGGCGTCGACACGGCCCACGAGACGCGGCACGGCGGTGTCGACCCGCTCGACAAGCAGGGTGCCGGCGACCAGGGCCTCATGTTCGGCTACGCGTGTGAAGACACGGCTGAGCTGATGCCGCTGCCCATCCACCTCGCGCACCGGCTCTCCGAGCGTCTGACGCAGGTCCGCAAGAACGACAAGCTGGCCTATCTGCGACCCGACGGCAAGACGCAGGTCACCATCGCCTACGAGGGTGACAAGGCGGTCCGACTGGACACGATCGTCCTGTCCACACAGCACGCGCCGGACGTGTCGCTCGAGGGGATGCTCGAGCCCGACATCAAGGCCTTCGTCATCGACCCGGTCCTCGCCGAGCTGCACGACGAGGGGAGCGACCTCGACGTCTCGTCGTACCGTTCGCTCATCAACCCGACCGGGCGGTTCGAGATCGGCGGGCCGATGGGCGACGCCGGGCTGACCGGGCGCAAGATCATCGTCGACACCTACGGCGGCATGGCCCGCCACGGCGGCGGCGCGTTCTCCGGCAAGGACCCGAGCAAGGTCGACCGGTCCGGCGCCTACGCGATGCGCTGGGTCGCCAAGAACGTGGTCGCCGCGAGACTGGCTCGCCGCTGCGAGGTGCAGGTCGCCTACGCGATCGGCAAGGCCCAACCGGTCGGGCTCTACGTCGAGACCTTCGGCACCGAGACCGTCCCCGTCGAGAAGATCCAGGACGCCATCGGCATGGTCTTCGACCTGCGCCCGCGCGCGATCGTCGACGCCCTGGACCTGCTCCGCCCGATCTACCGGCCGACCGCGGCGTACGGACACTTCGGCCGCACCAAGGCCGACGGCGTCGAGAACGCCTTCCCGTGGGAGCGCACCGACCGGGTCGAGGCATTGCTGGAGGCCGCCGGCCGGGCATGAGGTGCTCTCTGGTCTGTCCTCGCCCAGCGCTAGATTCCTCGCGTGAGCGAGCGGGGCGAGGTGACGCGCGGCGAGGGCTGCGCGGCGCTGCCCGTGGCGGCCGTGGTCGTCGACACGCCGCTCGCCCACCTCGACCGCAGCTTCGAGTACCTCGTCCCTGACGACCTGCTCGCCTCGGCCGTGCCCGGCGCGCGGGTGCGGGTGCGCTTCGCGGGGCGCGACCTCGACGGGTTCGTCGTCGAGCGATACGCCGAGCCCACCCACGGCGGGCGCCTGTCACCGCTGCGCCGCGTGGTGAGCCCCGAGCCGGTCCTGACCCCCGAGCTGCTGACACTGTGCCGGGCCGTCGCCGACCGGTATGCCGGCACGTTGAGCGACGTGCTGCGCCTGGCCATCCCCAAGCGGCACGCCACCGCCGAGCGCGCCCTGCCGCTTGACCCCCCGCCTCCACCTGCTCCGTCAACTCCCGCGAACGGTCCGGCGCTGCAGCCAGGGCCGTGGGCCGCCTACCCGGCGGGCCCGGCCTGGCTGCGACGGGTGGCTGCGGGCGAGGGCCCGGCCGCGGCATGGACGGCCCTGCCCGGCCGGCCCGACGGTCAGGACTGGCCGGATGCGTTCGCCACGGCCGCGGCGGCGGCTGTCGCCGGCGGCCGCGGCGCGGTGCTCGTCGTGCCGGACCACCGGGACGTCGACCGACTCGATGTGGCGATCACCGGGGTCCTCGGGCCCGGTCGGCATGTCAGGCTCACGGCCGACCAGGGACCGCAGGCGCGCTACACCGCGTGGCTCAAGGCGCGCAGGGGGCACGTGCCGGTCGCCATCGGCACCCGGGCGGCCGCCTTCGCGCCGGTGCACGACCTCGGCCTCGTCGCGTGGTGGGACGACGGTGACGACCTGCTCGTCGAGCCGCGGGCGCCCTACCATCACGTCGGCGTCGTGCTCGAGACACGGGCGCGCCACACCCGCGCCGCCCTGCTCGCCGGAGGCCTCGCCCGCAGCCTGGAGCTCCAGGGCAGGATCGAGTCGGGCGCCTTCGTCGCCGTCGAGGCGCCGACGCCCGCCGTGCGCGCGGCCGCTCCGCGGGTCGGTGTCGCAGGTGAGGGCAGCGACGAGGAGCGCGACGGCGTGGCGGCTCGAGCGCACCTGCCGTCGCGGGCCTGGCGGGCCGCCAAGGACGCCCTGCACGACGGGCCGGTCCTCGTCCAGGTGCCGCGCCGCGGCTACCTGCCGGCGCTGACGTGCGCCGAGTGCCGCGCCCCGGTGCGGTGCGTCTGCTGCCATGGCCCGATGGCGCTCGGTGGGCCGGGGCAGCAGCCGGCCTGCCGGTGGTGCGGCAGCGCCCTGCCTCCGGGGCGGTTCGAGTGCCGCGAGTGCGGGTCCCGGAGGCTGAGGTCGACGGTGACGGGGGCGCGCCGAACCGCAGAGGAGATCGGTCGTGCCTTCCCCGGCGCGCCCGTCGTCACGTCGGGGTCGGGCGAGGTGCTCGGCGCTGTGCCCGACGAGCCGGCGCTGGTCATCGCGACCCCGGGAGCCGAGCCGGTGGCCCGCGCGGGGTATGCCGCGGTCCTGCTCCTCGACGCGTGGGCGAGTCTCGAGCTGCCCGTCCTCGACGCGGCGAGCGAGTCGTTCCGACGCTGGGCCGCTGCCGCGGCTCTGGTCCGCCCCGGCCGAGCCGTCGTGCTGTGTGGGGTTGCCGAAGGCGCGGGCCTGCCGGCGGTCGAGGCCCTCGTCCGGTGGGATCCCGGTTGGCTGGCGGCCCGAGAGCTCGCCGATCGTCGGGAGCTGGGCCTGCCACCGGCGGTTCGGATGGCCCGGCTGTCGGGCACCCGACGGGCGCTGGGCGAGGCGTTGAGCCAGCTCGACCTCCCCACGGGGGCACAGCTGCTCGGCCCGATGCCGGCACCTGCCGGGTCCCGGACGTCGCGGGAGAGCCTGCGGGCCGGTGATGAATGGCATGCGCTCGTGCGCACGGGCGTGACCGGCACGGCAGAGCTGGGTCGTGCCCTCATCGCCCTCAAGGCGCTTCGGTCGGCGCGTAAGGAGTCCGAGCTCGTCACCGTGCGCGTCGACCCGGTCGACTGGTAGCAGACGCCCACTGTTCCGCTGCGGCACGATGGGGGCATGACGCGAGAGCTCGACATCGTGCTGTTCGGGGCGACGGGGTTCGTCGGCGCGATCACGGCCGGGCACCTGGCCCGGCAGGCGACACCGGACGAGACCGGGGCCAGGATCGCCCTCGCGGGTCGCAGCCTGACCAGGCTCGAGGCCGTGCGCGCGGGGCTCGGTCCGGCCGCCGCGTCCTGGCCGCTGGTCGCGGTCGACGCCGAGGATCCCGCCGGCTTGCGCGACCTCGCGGCTCGCACGCACGTGCTCGCGACGACGGTCGGCCCGTATGCCGTCCACGGCCGTGACGTGCTCGCCGCCTGCGCCGACATGGGCACCCACTACGCCGACCTGACCGGCGAGGTCCTGCTCGTGCGCTGGTCCCTCGACCACGTCGCGGCCCGGGCGGCCGAGACCGGCGCGCGGATCGTGCACGCGTGCGGCTTCGACTCCATACCGTCCGACCTCGGGGTACTCGTCACGGCGCAGCAGGCTGCCGCCGACGGCGCCGGGACCCTGACCGACACCGTGCTCGCTGTCCGGTCCCTCCGAGGCGGGCTGTCCGGGGGCACCATCGCGTCCGGACGGGCGCAGTCGATCAGGGCCCGCTCCGACCCGGCGGCCCGGCGGACGATCAGCGACCCGTACGGCCTCAGCCCACGACGCGACGACGAACCGCCGTCCGGCGGGCACCGGGCCCGTGGGGTTCGTGGTTCGCTGAGCAGGCTGGTGCCGATCGAGCGCGATGCCACGACCGGACGATGGACCGGCCCCTTCGTGATGGCCTCGTTCAACGCCAGGATCGTGCGGCTGTCGAACACCCTGACCGACTGGTCCTACGGCCGGGACTTCCGCTACCGCGAGGTCGTCGACTTCGGGTCGGGCCCTCTCTCGCCCCTGCTCGCGGCAGGCATGGCAGTCGGCCTCGGTGGGGTGCTGGCGGGGCTGTCCTACGCACCGACGCGGGCTCTCCTCGACCGCGTCCTCCCCAAGCCGGGCACCGGCCCGAGCGCCGCCCAGCGGGCGGCCGGGCGCTTCCGGATGGAGATCCGGGCCACGACCAGCACGGGCGCTCGCTACCGGACGACCGTCGCAGCACCGTACGACCCAGGCTACGACGGCACCGCCATCATGCTCGGTGAGAGCGCCCTCTGCCTGGCCCAGGACGATGGGCTGCCCGCTCGTACGGGAGTCCTGACCCCGGCGACCGCGATGGGAGCCCTGCTGGTCGACCGGCTTCGCCGGCACGGGTTCACCTTCGAGGTGCAGCGCCTGCCCGACTGAACAAGCCCAACCCGCGCGGACGGGCTCGCCCGATCGTAGGACGGTGTGAAGGAGGAACTCCCAAAGAGATGCTTGACGGTAAACGCATTGACCGGCATACTGCCAAACATGTCTTTGGAAGGTAAGGACCGACGCAACGTGCTCCGGGCGACCGCGCACCCGTTGCGGCTGCAGATGCTGTCCCTGCTGACCGGTGCAGAGCTCAGCGCAGCCGAGGTGGCCCGCGAGCTGGGGATCACCCAGGCGAACGCGTCCTACCACCTGCGCTTCCTGCTCGAGGCCGGCCTGATCGTCCTCGCCGGCGAGGAGCGGGTGCGCGGCGGCCGCGCGAAGAAGTACCGCCACCAGTGGGACAGTGCGGCAGATGATGCCGCTGGCACCGCGAGCGAGGCGGACCGGCAGGCCTCCGTCTCGGCGCTCGCGGCCGCGATCTCCACCCGGTACGCCGACCGCGAGCCGGGGCGGCAGCTGTTCACCGACGCCGACCTCTGGCTGCGACCCGAGGTCTGGCAGGAGGCGTTCGACCTGCTCGAGCGGGCCAGCCGGCTCGTCCACGAGCAGGCGCAGCAGCCGCGGACTCCGGGCACGGTCCGGACCAACCTGTCCGTCGCCGCGTTCCCGTTGAAGACCGCGAGCAGGGGGACCCGATGAGACTCACGGCCTCCCTCGGCGTCCTGTCCGACCGCCGGTTCGCCTGGTTCTTCGCGGCACGCAGCGTCTCGATGGCCGGCTCGGCGATGGCCCCCGTCGCCCTCGCCTTCGCCGTCCTGCACATCGACCAGTCCGCGATGGCGCTCGGTCAGGTGCTCGGTGTGCGGACCATCGCGATGGTCGCCTGCCTGCTGCTCGGTGGCGTCGTCTCCGACCGGTTCTCGCGGATCGCGGTCCTGCAGGTCGCCCACCTGCTCACCTGCCTGACCCAGGCCGTGGCGGCCGCGCTGATCATCTCCGGGCACGCGACGCTGCTGCAGATCACCATCATCGAGGGCCTCAACGGTGCCGTCTCTGCCTTCACCATGCCCGCGATGATGGGTATCGTCCCGCTCGTCGTCGACCGGCCCCGCCTGCAGCAGGCGAACGCGCTGCTGTCCTTCAGCCGGAGCAGCCTCGGCATCCTCGGGCCGGCCGTTGCCGGCCTGCTCGTCGTCGGGGTCGGCCCCGGCTGGGCCCTGGCCGCCAACGCGTTCACCTACGTCATCGCGGTTCTCGCGCTCACCCGGGTCCGCCTCGTCCGGCAGGAGCCCAGGCAGGAAGGGAGCTCGATGATCCGCGAGCTGCGCGAGGGGTGGAGCGAGTTCACCTCCCGGCAGTGGCTCTGGGTCGTCGTGCTCACCTTCGGCATCACGAACGCCATCCACGTCGGCGTCATCGGCGTGATGGGTCCGCTCGTCGCCGCCACGACCTCGGCGCTCGGCGAGGCCGGCTGGGGCGTCGTCCTGTCCGCGGAGGCGGCCGGCACCGTCCTGATGACGCTGCTCATGATGCGGCTGCGTCTCACCCATCCGCTGCGCGCCGGGATGATCGCGACCGCCGTCGTCGCGGTCCCGCTCGCCATGCTCGGCCTGGCTCCGGCGATCCTCCCGCTCGCGATCGCCTTCTTCGTCGGCGGCGCCGCCATCGAGGTCTTCGGTGTCGGCTGGAGCACCGCCCTGCACGAGCACGTGCCGGTCTCGGTCCTCTCGCGGGTGTCGAGCTACGACGCGCTCGGCTCGTTCGTCGCGATCCCGGTCGGGACCTTCCTCTACGGCTGGCTCGCTGCCGTTGTCGACCACGAGACGCTTCTCGTCGTCAGCGCCGTCGTGTATGCCGCTGTCTCCCTCGCCGCGCTCGCCTCGCCCTCGGTCCGCGGGCTCCGGCACCGGGTTGAGGAGCCCGAGAGCGCCGCTGTCGGCGCGATCTAGACTGGCGCCGAGTCACGCTCGCGTGGCTCGCGCCGCCCCTGCTGCCGACCGACAAGGACCGTCTGCGTGTCGATCAAGGACATCCGACTCTTCGGTGACCCGGTGCTGCGCACTGCCGCTGTCGAGGTCGTCGACTTCGACAGGGAGCTGCACACCCTCGTCAAGGACCTGCAGGACACGATGCTCGAGGCTCCGGGCGTCGGGCTTGCGGCGCCGCAGCTCGGGGTGTCGCTGCGGGTGTTCACCTACTGGGTCGACGACATCCTCGGGCACCTGGTCAACCCTGTCCTCGACCTGTCCACCGAGGAGCAGGACGGGCCCGAGGGGTGCCTCAGCTTCCCGGGCCTGCGATATGACACGAAGCGGGCCCTCAGCGTCGTGGCGCGCGGCCAGAACATGTGGGGTGAGCCGGTCTTCCTCGAGGGGACCGAGCTGCTCGCGCGGTGCGTCCAGCACGAGACGGACCATCTCGACGGCGTGCTGTTCATCGACCGGCTCGACCGGGAGACCCGCCGGCTGGCGATGCGCGAGATCCGCGAGGCGCAGTGGGCGGGCGCCCCTGCGCCGACCGTCAAGGTCAGCCCGCACTCGACCTTCGGGCTGGGGATGTGACGTGAGGGTCGTCTTCGCCGGCACCCCCGAGGTCGCCCTGCCGAGCCTCGAGGCCCTCGTCGCGTCGTCGCACGAGGTCGTAGCGGTGGTGACCCGCCCGGACGCCCCGGCCGGCCGCGGCCGCCACCTGGAGCCCTCGCCGGTCCGTCGGCGCGCGCGGGAGCTCGGCATCCCGGTGCTGACACCCGGATCGGCCAAGGACCCTGGCTTCCTGGCGGAGCTGACCCGGATCGGGCCAGATCTCGTGGCAGTGGTCGCCTACGGCGACATCATCAGCCAGGCGGGTCTCGACATCCCGGTCCACGGCTGGGTCAACCTGCACTTCTCGATCCTGCCCGCGTGGCGCGGCGCCGCCCCCGTCCAGCACGCGATCATGGCTGGTGACGAGCTGACCGGGGCGACGACCTTCCGGATCGAGCGCAGCATGGACACCGGCCCCGTCTTCGGCGTCATGACCGAGCAGATCCGATGCGACGACACGGCCGGTGACCTGCTGGACCGTCTGGCGGTCGGCGGGGCTAGCCTGCTCGTCGCCACGGTCGACGGCATCGAGACCGGAGCGCTCGTGGCGAAACCGCAACCGGCAGAAGGTGTCTCACTCGCCCCGAAGGTCCGGGTGGAGGACGCGCGGGTCCGGTGGGACCGTTCTGCGATGCTGGTCGACCGCCTCGTGCGCGGTTGCACCCCGGCCCCTGGTGCGTGGACCACCTTCCGGGGTGAACGGCTCCGGCTCGGTCCGGTGGCCGTCGTGGCGCCGGGTGGGCTGCCTGCCGAGGGTCGGCTCACGCCGGGGACACTCCTGGTGACCAAGCGCATGGTGTTCGTCGGCACCGCCACCGACGCCGTGCGCCTCGGCATGGTGCAGGCGCAGGGCAAGCGGCCCATGCCGGCAGCGGACTGGGCTCGCGGCACTCGCATCGACGCTGGGGAGCGGTTCGGCGATGAGTGATGACCGGCAGGGGGAGCGTCGAGGACGCCGTCAACGGCCGCCCGCCCGGGATCGATCCGCCCAGCACCGGTCGAGCCAGCGGCCCTCCGAGCGGGCCCGCCGCACCGATCCTGCGCGCCTGACCGCCTACACCGCGATGCGCGAGATCGCCCTGGGCGGCTACGCCAACCTCGTCGTGCCCAAGCTGCTGCGCGAGAAGCGGCTCCACGGCCGGGACGCCGGTTTCACCACCGAGCTGGTCTACGGCGCGACTCGGATGCACGGCCTCTACGACCGAATCGCCGCCGTGGCCGCGGATCGGCCGGTCGAGCGGATCGACCCGGGTGTCCTCGACACCCTCCGCCTCGGCATCCACCAGTTGCTGGCGATGCGGGTGCCCGCGCATGCGGCCGTCGACGAGACCGTCGCCCTCGCGCGGCAGGTCAACGGGGCAGGCGCGGCCGGCTTCGTCAACGCCGTCATGCGCCGGGTCAGTGAACGCAGCCTCGACGATTGGGTCGAGACGGTGACCGCCGGCCGCGAGCCGCGCCAGGCCCTTGCCCTGCGGACCTCGCACCCGCTCTGGATCGTGGGGGCCCTGCGGGCCGCCCTCATCGGACACGGCGCCGCGACCGCCGGGACGGCCGAGACCGAGCTGGCCGCGCTCCTGCAGGCCGACAACACCCCGGCCAGGGTCTCCCTCGTGGCCCGGCCGGGCCTCGCCACGGTCGACGAGCTCGTCGCAGCGGGCGCGACACCGTCGTCGACCAGCCCTTGGGGGGCGGTGCTGGCGGCGGGCGACCCGGGTGGGATCCCGGCGGTCCGCGATGGGCGAGCGGCGGTGCAGGACGAGGGCTCCCAGCTCGTCGCTCTCGCGCTGGCCCGGGCCGAGGTGACCGGTCCAGCAGCCGAGCACGAGCGTTGGCTCGATCTGTGCGCGGGCCCCGGGGGCAAGGCCGGCCTGCTGGCCGCGATCGCCGTCGAACGGCGAGTCCCGTTCGTGGCCAACGAGATCAACGACCACCGTGCCGCACTGGTCCGGCAGACCTTGACTGCGGCAAGGGCTCGCGCCGAGCACGTCGGCACGCCGCCCCTCGAGGTGCGGCAGGACGACGGGCGCGCCATCGGCGAGTCGAGTCCGAGCACCTACAGCCGGGTGCTCGTCGACGCGCCCTGCACCGGACTCGGTGCCCTGCGCCGACGACCCGAGGCGCGCTGGCGCCGACAGCCTGGCGATGTCGCCACCCTGGCAGGCCTGCAGCGCGAGCTGCTCGCCTCGGCCATCGAGGCGACTGCGCCCGGTGGCCTGGTCGGCTACGCGACGTGCTCGCCGCACCTGAACGAGACCCGCTTCGCCGTCAAGGACGTGCTCAAGAAGCTCGACGACGTCGAGCCGCTCGACGCCCAGGCCCTGTTCACCGACACCGCAGGCGAGCAGCTGCCGCACCTGGGCGACGGCTCGTACGTCCAGCTCTGGCCGCACCTGCACGGCACCGACGCGATGTTCTTCGCGCTGCTGCGCAAGGTGTGAGCCGCGCACGACCCGGTCGCCCAAATAAAAAAGCGATATCAGTCTCTTGACAGTTGCCCGAGTCCTCCCTACCGTCGATGCTGGTCCACCACATACGGTTGGCCCACCCTTGACGGAAAGCGACCAGGTGATGGACTGCACCCCTGCCCTGAGGAACCGAACCCCGCGCCGCCGTCTTCTCGCGCTGGCTCTCGCCGTGGTCGTGGCCCTCGCGCTGACCTCGGCCTGCTCCTCGGGAACCGGCGCGAGTGACGACTCGGGGCCGCTGAAGGTGGGGATCCTCTGGCCCTTCAACGGGGCTTACTCCAACTACGGCCCTGACGGACTGGCGGGCACGCAGCTGGCCCTGCAAGAGGCGGGCATGAAGGTGTCGGGACGCACCATCGAACTCGTCAAGGGCAGCGAGGACGTGCTCGACCCCGCGAACACGCTGCGGGAGGCCAAGCGCCTGGTCCAGCAGGAGGGCGTCACGATCATGATCGGCCCCGTGTTCGGGTCCAGCCAGCAGGCTGTGGCCGCATACTTCAAGACCACCAACGTGATGGCCTTCGTCCCGTTCGGCAACACCAAGGAGTTGGCCGGCCGTGGCAACTTCATCGGCTGGCCGACCCTGGACACGAGCTTCTCCACTCCGCTGGGCGGCTACATGGCCGACCAACTGCACTACAAGAGCATCGCGACGCTGGCACCCGACTACGTGTATGGGCACAACGTGCTGGTGGGTGCGACCCAGACGTTCACCCAGGCGGGCGGGAAAGTGGTGCAGCAGCAGTGGGTACCACTAGGCACGACGGACCTGCTCCCGTATGCCTCGAACCTGGACCGTAACGCCGACGCGCTGGTGATGTGGCTGGTCCCGCAGGACGCGGCGTCGTTCGTCAAGAGCTTCCGGTCCCTCGGGATCAAGATGCCGATCATCTTCGTCAACGGGGTGTTCGACCCGACCTTCCAGAGCATGGGATCCGACATCGTCGACTCGCTCGGGATCGTCGACTGGTCGGCGGGGCTGACCAACGCGGCCAACAAGACCTTCGCGGCCGACTTCGCTAAGGCGAACAAGGGCCAGGTGCCGAACAACCAGAACGCCGCCGCATACGTTGACACCAAGCTGGCCCTGGCCACGATCGAGAAGGCCGGCGGGTCCACCTCCTTCGAGGAGCTGAAGAAGGCCGTGACGCAGGTCAAGCTGGACACTCCCTACGGGCCCGGGCATATCGACGAGAACTTCCTCGGGGTCACCTCGCGAACGATCGTCAAGGCCGTACATCAGGGCAGTCGGTACGTCTGGGAACCGGTCAAGACCTTCGACAACGTGCCGAACGAACTGTAGGAGTCCTCCGTGTTGGCAGTACTGAACGGGATCTCGCTCGGATTCGTCCTGTTCCTGATCGGCAGCGGCCTCTCGCTGATCATCGGGTCGATGGGCATCATCAACCTGGCCCACGGCGCCTTGTACATGGTGGGTGCGTACGTGGGCTGGTCGGTCGCCATGGATGCCGGCCTGCCGTTCTGGCTGGCCATCGTCTGTGGTGCGCTGGCCGCCGCGGCCGTCGGTGTGCTGATCCACCAGGTCTTCTTCCGACACCTCAGCGGGCTACTCGACGAGCAGATCCTGGTCTCGTTCGGGGTGGTCTACATCCTCGCCGACGTGGTCCAGTGGGTCTGGGGAACCAATGCGAAGGCACCCTTCTCGGTGCCGGGGCTGGACGGCTCGGTCAACCTGTTGGGCCTTATCTATCCGACGGCGCGGGTGTTCATCATGGCGGTCGGGATCGTCTTCGGGGCCCTGTTGTGGTGGCTGCAGCAGCGGACCCGGATCGGTGCCATCGTCCGGGCGGGGATGGATGACCCGCAGATGGTCCGGACGATGGGAATCCGGCTGGACCTGGTTGCGGCCGGCCTGTTCGTCATCGGTTCTGCGGTCGCCGGCGCCGCCGGGGTGATCGGTGGGCTCGTGATGGGGGCGCAGCCCAGCTTCGGCATCGACATCATGCTGCTGGCTCTGGTCGTAGTCGTCCTCGGCGGCGTCGGGAGCATCCCCGGAGCCTTGATCGGTGCTCTCATCGTGGGGCTGAGCCAAGCCGTGAGCGTGGTGCTGTTCCCGTCCTTCTCGGGCTTCAGCCTCTACGTCGTGATGGCCGTCATCCTGGTCCTGAGGCCAGCCGGGATCAGTGGCCGAGTGGTTACCCAATGAGCAAGAAACGGACAACCAACGACCTGCCCATGGAGTCATCTAGCACGACCGGCGCAGCCCGGACTGACGGTGCCGCGAGCGGGGGGAGCAGCACGGCGACCCGAGGGAACCCGGCCCGTCGGCCACGATGGAAGCAGCCGCTCGCAACCGGGGTGGCTGCGGCACTACTGATCCTGCTGCCCTTGCTGCTCACACCGTTTCACCAGGATCTCGCCACCCGGATCGTGATCCTCGCGCTGCTAGCTATGAGCCTGGACCTGATCTACGGCTACGCCGGGATGATCTCTCTGGGACATGCTGCCTTCTTCGGCGCCGGCGGCTACACGGTCGGGATGCTGATGGTGGACGGCGGCGTCACCAACTTCTGGGTCGGGATGGCAGTGTCCGTCCTGGTCGCCTCGGTCGTCGCCGCGATCGTGGGTTTCGTGGCACTCCGGACTCGGGGCATCTACTTCATCCTGGTCACCTTCGCGATGGGTCAGATGATCTACAGCCTCGCCCAGCAGTGGGACGTTCTGCAGACCAGTGGCGCCGAGGCCGTGGTCGGGATCGCACCCCCGGAGGTCAGCCCGCTGGTCATCCAGTGGACCAGCCTGAACATGTACTACTTCACGCTGGTCGTGGCCGGTGTGGCCGCGCTGGTGCTGTACCTGCTGGTCAGCTCTCGGTACGGGTTGGTCCTTCGAGGCATCCGGGAGAACCAGCAGCGCATGTCCGCGCTCGGCTACAACACGTGGCTCTACCAGTACAGCGCTTTCATCGCCGCCGGCGCCATCGCCGGGGTGGCCGGCGTCCTGTTCGCCTACTACAGCGGCATCATGGCGCCGGCCAACGTGGGGATCGCCCAGTCCGGCCTGATCGTGCTGATGATCATCATCGGCGGGGTCGGCCGTCTCTGGGGCGGCGTGATCGGCGCCGTGGTGGTCGAGCTCGCGGGGTTCCTGGCGGACCAGTACGCACCGGATCACAAGAACCTGGTGCTGGGGGCCCTGTTCGTCGTCGCGCTCGTCGTGCTCCGTGCTATCGCGATCACCGGCAAGAAGCGTGCATCGCGTCGACGCAGCGAGGAGGGTGCTCATGTTCACGCTTGAGGGAGTCTCGCTCCGGTACGGTGGCGTCCGAGCTGTCAACGACGTCAGTCTGACCTTCGAGACTGGGGCACGGGTCGCGCTCATCGGGCCGAACGGTGCGGGCAAGAGCAGCCTGCTCTCGTTGATGGGAGGGCAGACGCGCTCGACCTCAGGTCTGATCCGGTTGGGGGAGCGCGACATCACCACGCTGGGGCCGTACCGCAGAGCGAACCTCGGCATCACCCGGTCCTTCCAGATCACGAACCTGATGGAGGGTCTGACTGCCCGCGAGCAGGCGGAGTTGGCCTGCATGACCCCGGGTCGACGAGGCTGGGTCCGGGCGCGCGGCAACCAGGACTCGAAGCAGCGGGCGGAGTCGCTCCTGGCCGACTGGGGAGTACCGGAACGCACCTGGGACGTGCGTCCCGAGAGCCTGTCCTACGGGCAACAACGATCTCTCGAGCTGGCACTTGCGATGGCCCGCTCGCCGAAGGTGCTGTTGCTCGACGAACCGAACGTGGGTCTGACGGGTCAGGAGAACACGGCCCTGGTACGGCGTATCGCTGGGCTCGACCCGAAGATCACCGTGGTGCTGGTCGCCCACGACATGGACATGGTCTTCGGCTTCGCCGAGCGCGTGATCGTGATGGCACGTGGCAAGGTGGCGGTCGACGGATCCCCTGAAGAGGTACGGAAGAACCAGCTGGTGGCCGATATCTACTTCGGCACCGGCGGAGAGGCGTCCAAGTGAGTGTGCTGGCACTGGAAGCGGTCGCCTCGGGGTATGGCGCGACCCCGGTCCTTCGTGGCGTGGACTTCAACATCGAAGCGGGCTCCGTCGTAGCCCTGCTCGGGCGCAACGGCATGGGCAAGACCACCTGCATGTCCACGATCGCGGGCGTGGTGCCGGTCACCTCCGGGAAGATCTCGTTCAACGGGGCCGATATCACGAGTGAGTCGGCGATCCAACGCTCCCGGCGAGGCATCGGCCTGGTGCCGGAGACCCGGCAGGTCTTCGCCTCCTGCACGGTCCGGGAGCACCTGACCATGGCCGCCCGCAACGGACCTCGCGGCGAGGGCCGCTGGACCCTGGACCGGCTCTTCGAGACCTTTCGGGTGCTCGGCGACAGGTCGGCCGCCTTGGGGACCCAGCTCAGTGGGGGAGAGCAGCAGATGCTCGCCATCGCGCGTGCCTTGAGCAGCAACCCGGATCTGTTGCTTCTGGACGAACCGTCGGAGGGGCTGGCCCCCTCGGTCGTCCTCGAGATCGCCGAGGTGCTGCGTGAGCTGGTACGAAGCAACGAGCACGGGGCAATCGTGTTGGTGGAGCAGAACGTCGAGCTGGCCCTGTCGGTCGCCACCCGGGTGCTCGTCATGTCTACCGGGCAGATCGTCTTCGACGGTTCTCGTGACGAGTTCGTCGAAGCCCGCGACGTGCAGGAGAAGTACATTGGTGTCGGCTGAGTGGCACCGGTGGTCACTGGTCGACCTGGTCGGCCGGCTGAGGAGCCGCGAAGTCGGTGCGGTCGAAGTCGTGGAAGCCGTCCTGGCCCGCATCGAGGAAGTGGAACCCCGGGTTCAGGCCTTCGTCAACGTGACTGCGGAGGCGGCACTCGAGCAGGCCCGCAGCGCACAGGCCACGCTCGACCACGACCGGGAGCAGGCTCCGGTACTCACCGGGGTACCGATCGCGGTCAAGGATCTCTTCGACGTGCGGGGTTTGGTCACTACGGCGGGCAGCAGGGCCCTTGCGGACAACGTGGCCCACCGGGACAGCATCGCCTGGCGACGGCTCCGCGAAGCCGGCGCAGTCCTGGTCGGCAAGGCCAACACCCACGAGTTCGCCTACGGCGGGACGACAGAGCCGACACGCAATCCGTGGGACCTGGACCGGATGGTCGGTGGTTCCTCAGGTGGCAGCGCCGCTGCGCTGGCATCGGGTACGTGTTTCGGTGCCCTGGGGACCGACACCGCAGGGTCGGTGCGGATCCCGGCCGCGCTGTGTGGGGTGGTTGGGCTGAAACCGACCAAGGGCGACGTCAGCACCCGCGGTGTCTTCCCTCTGTCGAGGACCCTCGACTGCGTCGGGCCACTCGCCCGCACCCCCCAGGACGCGGCGCTGCTTCATTCCGTGCTGCGGTCGACGTCGAGCACGTCGATCGGGATGGGACCGCTCCGGACGGTACGGGACCTGCGCGTCTGTGTGATACCTCCCCAGGAGGCCCTCGAAGAGCCGGTTCGGCAAGCGCACCGAGCAGCATCGCAAGCACTCGAGGACGCAGGCGCCGTCGTGGAGTCCCTCGAGGGTGCCCCCCGGCTCGCCGATGCCACGCGGGTCAACTTCACCATCATGGCTGCCGAGGCTGGGCAGGTGCATCGGTCCATGCTGGCCTCGCGCGGTGCCGACTACTCCCCCTATGTCCGAGAGCGGCTCCAGGACGCGCTGCGTACCACGGCATCCGACTATCTTGAGGCACTCCAGTCCCGCAGAGCGATCATCCGGGACTGGAATCGCCTGTTCACCTCCTTCGACGTGGCACTGCTGAACGGCATACCCTGCACGGCTCCGCGTGCCTACGTCGAGCAGGTGATGCTCGACGACGTGGCCGAGAACCGCGACTGGGTGCTGTGCCGGGACACGGCGTTCGCCAATGTCACTGGTCATCCCGCCCTGGCGGTACCCGCCGGCGTTGCCGACGGTCTGCCCGTCGGCGTCCAACTGACCGGTCGTCGGCACAGCGAGGCTCTGCTCTTCGCAGCCGGGCAGGCCATCTTCGACCGGCTCGCGAGCCCGATCCCGTAAGGCTGCGTGATGGAACCAGGGCGCGTGGGGCGTTGCGGGGGTTTTGCTCGCGCCAAGCAGGTCAGTGCGCGCCGGACACGCGGCCTCCGGTCACGCAGGAGGTTGCCCGCGTGTTTCCGCGAGTCGTTGGCCCCGGGAGTCCGGCGCGTGCGCCGACGGGGCGAAGAAGGTGGCGTACCATGCATGGGCGACGACCCGGGTAGCGTCCTCCAGGTCGACCTCGGAGGCGCGCAGGCTCTGCTGGGCGAACCACACATAGGCAGACTGCTCCACCATGCACGCAACCGACTCGGCGGCCAGTGCGGCATCGACCCCATTCACCCGCGTGATCCCGTGCACGCGCTCGAGCGTCACGACGAACCGCTGGACGTGACGATCACGCATCTGCCACCAATAGTCGCGAAACCGGTCCACCACATGAGCGGCCTGGATGAAGGCGCGCATGACCTCACCTCGCTCCCGATACACCTCCAGGTATCCGCGGTTCGCCTCGACCAGCACTTCGTAGGGTTCGGTCGCGAAATCGTGCTCCTGTGCCGTGCTGGCCCGGTAGAACTGCTCGTGGAGGTCAGCGATCACCTGGGCGAATAGTTCCTCCTTGTTCGCGAAGTACCGGTACAGGCCGCCCATCGAGATCTCTGCCACTTCCGCGACATCGCTCATCCGTGCGTCCACGTAGCCATCGCGCGCGAAGACCTCCCTGCCCGAGTTCAACAGGTGTGCGCGCGTGCGCAGACCCTTCGATGTCGTCGGTCGTGCAGACACGTGCGGGGCCTGTTCCTTGGTCGGGAGTGAGCCGAAACTATAACAGAAGCGACGTCGAACTTTAGAAAAAGCGATGTCACTCTCTTGACAGTTGCACCCGAACCCAAGAGGATCTAGACGTGACCAGCACCAGGGAGTCCACGACAGCGACCGGCGCGCGGCTAGCCGAGGTGTACCGTTCTGCGGGTTGGTGGACCGGGGAACGTCTGGCCGACCGCTTCGCCCGTCTTGTCGACGCCGGGCCCGACCGTCTGGCCCTCGTGGACGACCGCGGGACGAGACTGACCCGTGCCGAACTGTGGCGGGAGGCGGGTGGTTTCGCCGCGGACCTGCAGGAGGTCGGGGTTCGCGAGGGCGAGAGTGTGCTCATCTACCTGCCCAACACCGCAGCTTGGCAGATCGGCTTCTTGGGCGCGCTCCGGCTCGGCGCGATCCCTGCGACACTCCCGCTGACCACCGACGCGACGACCTTGTCCTACATCGTGGGCCTGATCGGTGCTCGTGCCATCGTCGCCCCCCGAATCTCACGTAGCCGCTCCACCGGTGACTGGGCGTTGGCCTCGGCGCGGGCCACCGGTCGTTCAGTCGGCCTCGCGGTGCTCGAAGCGGACGGGCAGCTGAGCTGGAGCCGTGTCGAAGGGTCCGTTGAGGAACCAGGGATTCCCGAGGGCGTCGCCCACGTGATGTTCACCTCGAGCACGACGGGCATGCCCAAGGCGGTGATGCACACCGAAGACACCCTCGCGACGGTCAACCGAGCCTTCTCGGACCGGTTCGGCGTGAGCGAGGACACTCCCATCTTCATGCCCTCGCCGCTGGGACACAGCGTGGGCGCCTGGCACGGAGGTCGGCTCTCGCTGTGGACCGGAGCCACGCTGGTTCTGCAGGAGCACTGGGATCCAGCACACGGGATCGAGCTGGTCGAGGAGCACCAGTGCGTGTTCTCCGCAGCGGCAACGCCCTTTCTCAAGGACATCATGGACGTCCCTTGGGAGCGGGACCGACCCAAGCTGGCCTCCTTGAGGATCTTCCTGTGTGGTGGCGCCCCGGTGCCGCCGAGCCTGCTCGAGGACGCGGCCGAGCAAGCGCCCCACACCTTCGTCACCGTGCTGTGGGGGATGACCGAGGGTGCCGGGACGACCTGTGTTCCGGGCGGTGACCGGGCCAAGCTCACCTCCTCCGCGGGTACGCCGTTGCCGGACCTGGAGCTGACGATCCTCGACCCGGACCCCGGCGGGTCCGGTGAGCTGGCGATTCGCGGCCCACAGGTCTTCATCGGCTACCTCGGACAGGATGAGCTGTACCGCTCTTTGGTCACTCCTGAGGGGTTCTTCAAGACCGGTGACCTGGCGACCATCGACGCCGACGGCTACCTGCACCTGACCGGGCGCCTGAAGGATCTCATCATCCGCGGCGGGGTGAACATCTCGCCCGTCCCGATCGAAGACGCGATCGCGGCACACCCGGCTGTGCGCCGGGTAGCTGTGATCGGGTCACCCGATGAGCGGCTGGGTGAGCGCATCTGTGCCGTCATCGTGCCCAACGGCACGGCCCCCACGCTCGAGGAGCTGAATGACTGGCTCAGCGAGCGCGGCCTGTCCCCGCGCAAGCTGCCCGAGGTGCTCGTCTGCGTCCAGGAGATGCCGGTCACCGCAGCTGGGAAGATCCGAAAGATCGATCTGCAACGTCAGTTGGAGGCATGATGAACATCCCGAGGATCGGCGACATCGACGTTGCCTACACCGAGGCAGGCACCGGTGAGTCGGTCGTCATGGTGCATGGCCTCGCCGAGGACCGCCACACCTGGTCGAACCAACAGGCTGCGCTCGGCGACTTCCACACGTTTGCCTACGACCTTCGCGGTCATGGTGACACCACCGTCGGTGCCGCCGACGCCACTCTCGCTCAGCTGGGCGGCGACCTGGTGGGTTTCCTCGAGCAGGTCAGCGGTCCGGCCATCGTGGTGGGGTTCTCCCTCGGCGGTACGGTCGCGCTCTGGGCCGCGACCCATCGTCCGGACCTGGTGCGGCAGGCGGTCGTACTGGGCACCTCCTCGGTGGTCGGGCGGACTGCGGCGGGCTTCTATCAGGCCCGCATCGAGATGGCTGCCGATACCGCCTCACCGGAGTTTGCGGCCGCGCTGCGTGACGACACGGCCGCCGGGCTGGCCGTGGCGACTGAGCAACTCGACCGAGTGGTCGCTGCGCGGCTGGCCGCCGTGGGTGACGGCGTAGGTTACTGCAACGCGGCCAAGGCCATGGCCGGCCTTCACCAGGACCCGCTGACCCCGTCGCTCGCCACGCTGAGCGCGCACGTCGACGTGGTCGGGGCCGCGCACGACACGTTCTGCCCCCTCAAGGCAGCGCAGATCATCCTAGACGCTCTCCCGGACGGCCATTACCACGAGATCTCGGACGCCGGGCACCTGGTGAACATCGACAATCCACGGGGCGTGACCGAGGTGTTGCGCGTCACGCTCAACGAAAGGAACTGACCATGGACCGCTGGGGACTCTCGATGGGCGTCAGCCCGCGTGAACCACTTGCCAACGTCACCGAGCTCGCCGCCGCGGCCGAGGCCAAAGGCTTCGAGGCGATGTGGTTCATCGACTTCCAGCTTGGCATGAAGGACGTCTACGCTGCGATGAACCTCGCTGCGATGGCCACCACGAAGATGGATGTCGGGTCGGCCGTGACCAACCTGCTCACCCGGCATCCCACGGTCACCGCGAACGCGACGATCGCCATCGACGAGCTGTCCGACGGGCATGCCATGCTCGGTCTCGGGGCGGGCTGGTCCGCGGTCTACGGCGCAGGTGGTCAGCCCTCGAAGCTTGGCGAGCTGTCCGCGGGGATCGACGAGTTCCGTGCCTTGTTCACCGGCGAGGAGCAAGAGCTCTACGGCACCAAGGTGAAGCTGGCCACCGCGACCCGGCAGATCCCGATCTATCTTGCGGTGTCCCAGCCAGGGATGCTTCGGCTGTGCGGCAAGAAGTGCGACGGGGCCGTCCTGATGGGGGCGGCCGATCCCGAGTTCATCGACTGGCAGCTGAAGTACATCTACGAAGGCCTGGAGAAGGAGGGTCGGGACCGCTCCGAGCTGACCATCGACCTGATCGTCACCATGGCTGCCGATGACGACGAGGAGAAGGCACTGTCCGGTGTGCGTGCGTGGGCGACCAGCCAGGCTGCCACATTCGACGTGTGGAAGACCATGCCACGGGCGTGGGAGAAGTTCCGTCCCGAGTTCGCGGCTGCGAACTCCCAGTACCACCTCGTGGATCATCTGTCTCGACATGCAGGTCACAAGCAGGTCGTCAGCGATGAGTTCGTCAAGTCGGTCGCACTGGCCGGCACCGTCGACCACTGCGTCGCACGGCTCAAGGAGCTGTGCGCACTGGACATCGACAGGATCACGTTCGCCCTGCTGTCCGGTGGCCGCATGAAGCACATGGAGCAGCTGGCCAGCGAAATCATCCCCGCGGTGAAGGCCTGACCGGAACCACGACCTAAAGGAGACTCATGACAGAGCGAAAGGTTGCCCTGGTAACCGCAGCCGCAGGTGCGGGCATCGGCGCCGCAATCAGCAAACGCCTCGCCGCAGACGGGTTCGACGTGGTGGTGACCGACGCCCACGAGCGTCGCAGTGCACAGCTTGCCGAAGCGCTGACCGAGCAACACGGTCGGGACTTCACCTCCCTCGTTCTCGATGTCACCGATCCCGCCGCGATAGAGATCGCGATGGACCGTGTCGTGTCCGAGCGCGGTCGACTCGATGTGCTGGTCAACAACGCCGGCTGGTCGAAGATCGAGCCCGTGGCCGAGATGTCCTTGGAGACGTGGCAGCGCTGTATCGATGTCGACCTGACTGGAACCTTCCTGGGCCTGCGTTACGCGCTGCCGCACATGATCAAGGCAGGTTCCGGGTCGATCGTCAACATCAGCTCGATTGCTGCCTACGAGACCTCGACCGAGCATGGTGCGGCGTACTCCGCGGCGAAGGCCGGCGTCCTGGCACTGACGCGTGTGGCCGCGGCAGAGAACGGGAAGCACGGCGTCCGCGTCAATGCCATCACCCCGGGGCTGATCTACAACGACTTCCTGCGCAGGATCTACCCTGACGAGTTCTTCAGCGGGTATGCCGAGAAGCGCTCCTTGGTCGGCCGCATCGGCCAGCCGGACGACATCGCCAACCTGACCTCGTTCCTCGTTTCCGACCAGGCCGGCTACGTCACGGGTGAGGTCTACGGGATCAGCGGGGGAGTGTATCCACATGGCTGAGCGGCCGGTCGGCGGCGACCTGCCATGGCGCTCGGTGGCCGAGCTGCTGGCGGGATACCGTAGCAAGGAGCTCAGCCCTGTCGAGGTCACCGACGGCTTCCTCGCCCGTATCGAGGAGCTCGACCCGCAGCTGCACTCCTTCGTCCGGGTCACCGCGGAAATGGCACACGAGCAGGCTCGCGAAGCCGAGCAGGCCTATGCCGAAGGCAGGCAGGTCGGTCCACTGGCCGGAGTGCCGATCTCGGTGAAGGATGCCTTCCACATCAGTGGCGTGGTCACCACCCTCGGCTCACGCGTGTACCGCGACCAGGTCGCAAAGCAGGACTCGGGTGTCGTCCGACGGTTACGTGGTGCCGGTGGCGTGTTCCTCGGCAAGACCAACACCGCCGAGTTCGGCCAGTCGGCGACAACAGACAACCTCTTGGGGCCAGACACGGGCAACCCGTGGGACCCGACCCGGACGCCCGGTGGGTCCAGCGGGGGCGCAGCTGCCTCGGTCGCGGCAGGGCTGGCAACGGTTGCGGTCGGCTCCGATGGCGGCGGGTCCATTCGGATCCCGGCCGCGTTCACCGGGCTCTACGGCCTCAAGCCATCACCGGGGGTGGTACCGGACGAAAAGGGCTTCCGCGCGATGACCGACTTCGTAAGTGCCGGCCCGCTGGCCTCTCGGGTGGCTGACGCCCGGGTCATGTTGAGCGCGCTCGCCGGCCGAGACTTCGACCGGCGGTCCGTGGCACGAGCTCTTCGGGTCGGGTACTGTCCTGCACCCGAGGGACGGCCGGTGGATCCGGGGGTTGCGGCAGCGGTCGAGCACGCGTCCCAGGCACTGTCGTCACTGGGTCACGTCGTCACCCTCACCGACCTGCCGTTGCGGGGATGGGATGAGATCTTCGGTCCTCTCGTGCTCGACGACGAGCACCGCGAGCGCGGCCACCTGCTGGAACGTTTCGCCGACGAGCTCACCCGCTACGAGCGGTCATCGCTTCGAGCCGCCCTCAAACTCGACCCTGCAGACGTGCAGCGCGCCCACGACGCGCTGCCGGAGTACCGGCGGCGCATCGACCAGCTGTTTGACCACTACGACGTACTGTTGACCCCGACGACCGCTGTCCCAGCCTTTCCGCTCGGGCAGCGGCCGAGCCAGATCAACGGTCAGGACGTCGACGCGCTGTGGGGTGCGTTCCCGTTCGCCGTGCCTTTCAACACCGCCGGTGTCGCCGCGGCCTCACTGCCCTGTGGCTTGGCCGACGGGCTGCCTGTCGGCGCACAACTGGTGGCTCGCGCAGGTCGCGAACAGATCCTGCTCGACATCTCCGAAGACCTCGAGGAAGCGGTTGGCTTCGATCGCACCGAGATGATGCAGCGCTGGTTGCTTGCGCAAGGGTCCGTTGCCCGATGACTGTCGGCTTGGCCACACAGCGACACGGCAGCGTTCTGCACCTGGTGCTCGACGCACCGAAACGCCGCAATGCCCTGACCCGCGACATGCTCCACGGGCTGGCCGAAGCGCTGACCGACATCCCTGACGACGTGACCGGGCTCGTCCTGCGCGGGGAGGCAGGCAGCTTCTCCGCCGGAGCCGACTTCGCGGAGCTGAACGGAACGAAGGACGACATCGCGTATGACGACGACGTCACGCGAGCGCGGACCGCGATCCTGCAGTGCCCGCGGGTCGTCGCGGCCGCCATCGAGGGGCCCTGCCTGGGGGCCGCCGCCGACATTGCCCTCGCGTGCGATCTGCGCGTCATCGCCGAGGACGGCTACGTCCAGGTGCCGGCGGTCCGGTTGGGGTTGCTCTACAGCCCCGATGCCCTTGAGCGGCACGCCCGCACCTACCCGATCGATGTGGTTCGGCGACTGTTTCTCCTCGGTGAGCGGTTCAGCGGTCCGGCGGCCTCGGCAGCCGGGCTGGCCACCTCAGTGGTCCCGCACGGCGCGACGACCGCCCACGCCACCGAGGTTCTCGCGCGGATCACCCGAGCTGAGCTCGCCGCAGTCGCGGCCACCAAGGGCTTCCTCGATGCGGTGGTCACCGACAACGTCGACCCGGTTGGCTGGGAGCGACGACGTATCGAACTGCTCGACTCACCGGCCAGACGCCGAGCGATCCAAGCCGCCCACGATCACCACGTGGACCGTGAGTCGACCACCACCACGAGATGAAGGAGCCACGATGAGCAAAGCCCTGGACCCGCGACGTGCGAACGAACCACGCGACTTCTTGGCCATCGAAGGCCTGCTCGATGACGACGAGCGCGCGATCAAGCAGACGGTACGACGCTTCGTCGAGGATCGCATCCTGTCAGACATCGCTGGGTGGTATGAGGCAGGGGTCTTTCCCCGCGAGCTTGCGAAGGAGATGGGCAGCCTGGGCCTGCTGGGAATGCATCTGGAGGGCTACGGCTGCGCTGGTACGAACGCGGTGAGCTATGGCTTGGCCTGTCTCGAGCTCGAGGCAGGCGACTCCGGATTCCGTAGCTTCGTGTCCGTGCAGGGCTCGTTGGCGATGTTTCCCATTCACGCGTTCGGCTCTGATGAGCAGAAGCAGGAGTGGTTGCCGCGGATGGCTGCGGGCGAGGCGATCGGCTGCTTCGGCCTCACCGAACCCGACTCGGGGTCCGACCCGAGCAGCATGCGCACCGTCGCCCGCAAGGACGGCTCCGACTGGGTGCTCAACGGCACCAAGATGTGGATCACCAACGGCGGCATCGCCGATGTGGCCGTGATCTGGGCCCGCACCGACGAAGGCATCCGCGGCTTCGTCGTCCCCACGCAGACGCCTGGGTTCACCGCCAACAACATCCATGCCAAGGCCTCGCTGCGAGCCTCGGTCACCTCAGAACTGGCGCTCGAGGATGTCCGCCAGCCGGAGTCGGCGGTGTTGCCTGGCGTCGTCGGGCTCCGCGGCCCGCTGTCATGCCTGAACGAGGCGCGCTTCGGGATTCTGTTCGGGGCGGTCGGGGCCGCCCGTGCCTGCTACGAGGCAGCCCTCGACTACAGCCTGAGCCGTCAGCAGTTCGGCAAGCCCATCGCCGGCTTCCAATTGGTGCAGCGCAAGCTCGTCGAGATGATGGTCAGCGTCAACCGGTCCACCTTGGTTGCGCTACACCTTGGCCGGCTCAAGGACGCCGGACGGCTCACCCCTGCCCAGGTCAGCTTCGGCAAGATGGACAACGTTCGTCAGGCGGTCGAGGTCGCCCGGGAGGCACGTAACAGCCTTGGCGCCAACGGGATCACCCTGGAGTACCCGGTCATCCGGCACATGACCAACCTCGAGTCCGTCTACACCTACGAGGGCACCAACGAGATCCACACCCTCACGCTCGGTCAGGCGATCACCGGACTGGCGGCGTTCCGATGAGCGACCCGACACGCGCTCTCGCCGACCTGGTCGACACGGACCTGGGCACCCACACCGCGTCATACGACGAGGCCGCGGCGATCCTCTATGCACTGGCCGTCGGTGCTCCGGAGGACAGGCTGGACCTGGTCTACGAGCGAGACCTGCGAGTTCTGCCCACCTACGCCTGTGCTCTTGGGTTGTGGGCAGTCGAGGCTGCGGGCCGACTGGGAGCCTACGATCCGACCCGCTCGCTGCACGCAGCCCAGCGACTTGTGGTGCACCGTCCCATGCCGAGCTCCGGACAGATCGAGATGCGCGGCCGGGTCGCGGCCGTCCTGGACAAGGGCAAGGCCGCCCTGGTACAGGTCGAGGTGACCTCGCGGGAGTTCTCCGCCACCTACGACATCTTCCTGCCGGGCTTGGGCGGCTTCGGTGGGGAACGAGGCCCGTCGAGCTCTGCGGCCGAACCCGTCGAGATGAACCACAGCGACCACTACGCGACCAGTAGGGGACTGGCGGTCCTGTACCGGTTGACCGGCGACCGGCACCCGGTGCATATCGACCCCGAAGTCGCGGCCGCCAACGGGTTCGCCCGACCGATCTTGCACGGGTTGTGCACGCTTGGCATCGCCACCCGAATCCTCGCCGGTCAGACCGGAGCCCACCCTGCAGATCTCACCGAGCTGAGCGTCCGGCTGACGGCACCGGTGCTGCCCGGCGACGAGATCGAGGTGCGGTCGGGGGTTCGTGACGGCGTGGTCCGTTTCGAAGCCAAGGTCGGTGAGACCGCCGTGCTCAGAGCCGGCACCGCCCGGTTCAGTGGAACCCGATGAACGAGCAGAGGACGTGACCTGCGGACGTGCTGACCTACTCAGGCGACCCCAACCCGCGAGAGGTACGACGCGCCCTGCATCGGGCGGCGCTCGGCCGCAGTCTGTCGGCCGAAGAGCTCGTACCGCTCCTGGCGGTGCGCGGAGAAGCGCTGACCGAGCTCTGCGGGATCGCCGCAGGGATCCGGGACCGCGCCCTGGCAGACCAGGGACGACCAGCCACGATCACCTACTCGAGGAACGTGTTCGTGCCGGTCACCCGACTGTGCCGGGACCGCTGCCACTACTGCACTTTCGTCCAGCCGCCCGCCAAAGTCGCCGAGCCGTACCTGTCGCCCGACGAGGTCCTCGACATCTGTCGGGCGGGCGCCACCGCCGGATGCAAGGAGGCGCTGTTCACCCTGGGTGACCGACCGGAGGCCAGGTGGCCCGAGGCGGCCCAGTGGCTGGAGAGCAAAGGGTATGCGTCGACGATCGACTACCTGCGCTCGCTCGCGATCAAGGTGCTCGAGGAGACCGGTCTGCTACCGCACCTCAACCCGGGGGTGCTCTCGTGGGAGGAGCTGCAACGGCTCAAGCCGGTCTCGGCCTCGATCGGGATGATGCTCGAGACCACATCGGAGCGGCTGTTCTCGGAGCCGGGCAACTGCCACTATGCGTCGCCTGACAAGGAGCCGGCAGTCCGGTTGCGGACGCTGCACGACGCCGGACGGGTCAGTGTCCCGTTCACGACCGGACTGCTCGTGGGCATCGGGGAGAACCTGCAGGAGCGCGCAGACTCGGTGCTCCAGCTCCGCACCATCGCCCGCTTGTACTCGGGGATCCAAGAAGTGATCGTCCAGAATTTCCGGGCCAAGCCGGACACCGCCATGCGGGCAGTTCCCGACCTCGCGCATGAGGACTACCTCGCCATGATCGCCGTCGCCAGGATCGTGCTTGGCCCGGGGGTCTCGATCCAGGCACCGCCAAACCTCACAAAACCGGAGTCCCTTGCCGACCTGGTCGCAGCAGGTATCGACGACTGGGGTGGTGTATCTCCGGTGACCGTGGACCACATCAACCCCGAGAGGGCGTGGCCACACGTGGATACGCTGCTGAGCGCCACTCAAGATGCCGGGTTTCGCTTGATGGAGCGACTGGCTGTGCGGCCCGAGTTCGTGCTCCGAGGGGAGCCGTGGATCCATCCGAGAGTGGCCGACCATGTGGCCGCGCTCGTCGACCCGGCGACCGGTCTGGCCCGTGAGGGCTCCGAGGTGATCGGGCGGCCGTGGCAGGACCGGGCCGCCCCACCAGACGACCCGGGTGGCGAAGCAACCTCGGGCGTGGCGTCTTCCGGCCGGACGGACCTGCACGTCGCAATCGACCGTGAAGGGCGTCGGACGATGACGCGCAGCGACCAGGACGCCGAGGGAGGAGCCTTCGGGAACTGGGAAGCCGTACGAGCCGAAGCCCGACGAGTCGCCGCGCCGACGCGGCTGCCCGCTGACGTGAAGGCGGCGTTGGCGGCGGCCGAGAGCCGTCCTGGTGCGCTCTCCGACCGCGAGGCTCTCGCTCTGGCCTCCTGCGACGGAGCGGCGCTGCGCCACCTGTGCTCGATCGCGGACGCGCTCCGGGCGGACATCGTGGGGGATGACGTCACTTTTGTGGTCAACCGGAACATCAACTTCACCAACGTCTGCTACACGGGATGCCGCTTCTGTGCGTTCGCCCAGCGTCGTGACGACGCGGACTCATACACCCTGTCCCTGGACCAGGTCTTCGAAAGGTCCCGGGAGGCTTGGGAGGTCGGTGCCACAGAAGTCTGCATGCAGGGAGGCATCGACCCACGAATGCCGGAGACGTACTACTTCGACCTCGCTAAGACGGTGAAATCCGCGGCACCAGAACTGCACCTGCACGCCTTTTCCCCGATGGAGGTCATCAACGGCGCCACCCGGATGGGGATCCCGGTGAAGGAGTGGCTGCAGCGCGCCCGCGAAGCCGGCGTGGACTCACTGCCGGGGACGGCCGCGGAGATCCTGGACGACGAGGTCAGGTGGGTGCTCACCAAGGGGAAGCTCCCGACCTCTGCGTGGGTCGAGGTCATAACCACCGCGCACCGGCTCGGCATCCCCACCACCGCGACGATGATGTACGGGCACGTCGACCATCCTGGTCACTGGGTGGCGCACCTGAAGCTCTTGGCACGGATCCAGGCCGAGACCGACGGGTTCACCGAGTTCGTACCACTGCCTTTCATCCACCACAACGCGCCCATCTACCTGGCCGGGCTGGCTCGGCCCGGGCCCAGCCAACGCGAGAATCTCGCCGTGCACGCCCTGGCACGGATCATGTTGCACGGCCTTGTCGACCACGTGCAGTGCTCGTGGGTGAAGCTTGGCCCGAGTGGGTGTGCCACGATGTTGGGCTCTGGAGCCGACGACCTCGGCGGGACGCTGATGGAGGAGACGATTAGCCGGATGGCCGGGTCGTCCTTCGGATCACTGAAGTCCGTAGCCGAGATGCGGTCCATCGCGGATATCGCGGGACGGCCGCTTCGCCAGCGCACCACGACCTACGGGGTGGTGCCGACGGAGGCTGCGGGACGCACGGCGAGGTTCGACGACTTCGTGGAGCGCAGCCGAAGGTCGCTGCCCTTGGTCGGGAGCCCTCCATGCCGGTGAGGCCCCCCGTACGGCGTTCACGGTAGACAAGTCCATCGATCCATTGGACAGTAGCCATTCCCAGAACACCGAGGGAAGGCTCGAAGCGGCCCCCCACATCGAGGGCGGCGAGAGGAAAGCGAATGAAGATCGGCTACAAGGCGTCGGCTGAACAGTTCGGCCCCAAGGAACTTGGCGAGTACGCCATACTGGCCGAACGACTCGGCCTTGACTCGGTCATGATCTCCGACCACTTCCAACCGTGGCGACTCACAGGCGGTCACGCGCCCAGCGCCCTGGGCTGGATGCCTTGGGTTCTGGCCCGTACCGAGCGGGTTCTGGTCGGGACCTCGGTACTCACCCCGACGTTCCGCTACAACCCGCCCGTCATCGCCCAGACGTTCGCGACCATGGGGTGCCTGGCTCCCGGCAGGGTGATGCTCGGGGTTGGCACGGGGGAGGCCCTCAACGAGATCGCCGTTGGCTCCGTGGCAGACGGGGAGTGGCCGGAGTTCAAGGAGCGTTTCGGCCGACTGCGTGAAGCGGTGCGCCTCATCCGGGCCCTGTGGACCGAGGAAGAAGTGACATTCGACGGCGACTACTACCGGGCTGTCGGGGCAAGGATCTACGACCGTCCGGATGAGCTGCCCGCCATCTATGTCGCCGCCGGGGGACCGATGGTGGCGCGGTACGCCGGGCGGGCCGGTGACGGCTTCATCTGTACCTCTGGCAAAGGTTCCTCCCTCTACTCGGATGCCTTGCTGCCAGCGGTCGCCGAGGGTCGACAGAAGGCTGGCCGCGGCGTGGAAGGGCTCGACAGGATGATCGAGATGAAGATCTCCTACGATCGGGATGCCGAGCGGGCGGCCGAGAACTGCCGGTTCTGGGCACCGCTGTCGCTCAGTGCCGCGGAGAAGCACTCGATCGCCAGTCCCGAGGAGATGGAGACCGCTGCGGACCGCCTGCCCTTGGAGACCGTGACGAAGCGCTGGATAGTCACCTCGGACCCTGCCGAGGTCGTCGCACGAGTGAAGGAGTACACCGATCTCGGTTTCTCCCACCTCGTCGTCCACGGGCCGGGCCATGACCAGGAACGCTTCCTCACCAGTTTCGCCGAGGATGTGGTCCCGGGGCTGCGCGAGCTCGTCCCGGGGCAGCCGTGGGCGTGAGCGGGCGGCGGAGCCAGCTTGGGGTGGCTCCGTGCTGATCTCACCGAGCATCCTGTCCGCCGACTTCGCCAACCTCGAGGCGGAGCTGCGGCGGATCGAGAATGCCGACTGGGCCCACGTCGACGTCATGGACAACCACTTCGTGCCCAACCTCACCCTGGGGCTGCCCGTCGTCGAGGCGCTGCTCAAGGTCAGCCCGATCCCGATCGACGCGCACCTGATGATCGAGGATCCCGACCGCTGGGCACCGATGTACGCCGAGGCCGGTTGCGGCTCGGTCACCTTCCACATCGAGGCCGCCCACGACCCGCGCGGCCTCGCGCATGCCATCCACGCCGCGGGCGCCCGCGCCGCCATGGCGCTGAAGCCGGCCACGCCGTTCGCGCCGTACGAGGAGCTGCTGGCCGACCTCGACATGGTCCTCGTCATGACCGTCGAGCCCGGATTCGGCGGGCAGTCGTTCATGGTCGACCAGCTGCCCAAGGTGCGCGAGGTCCGCGACGCCATCCGTCGCCGCGGCGGGCAGGTCTGGGTCCAGGTCGACGGCGGCGTCAGCGCCGAGACGATCGAGCAGTGCGCCGACGCCGGCGCCGACGTCTTCGTCGCCGGCTCTGCCGTCTACGGCGCGCCGGACGCCGCCGATGCCGTGGAACACCTTCGTGCACTCGTACGGCACCACGTGTCCCATCACACGAGCCTCGGCTAGGACCGCATCCCGGTCGAGTGCCATAATGCGAAGTACGTGCTCCGGGGTCGGTGTAATTCCGAGCCGGCGGTGACAGTCCGCGACCCGGCCGCAGCCAGCGGTCGGCTGACCTGGTGAAACTCCGGGACCGACGGTGAAAGTCCGGATGGGAGGCAGCACGGGTTTGGCGTGAGCCTCGGTCGCAGGACCGGTGCACACGCCGGATGTGGTGTTTCCTTCCCCCGGAGTTCGGCCCAGGATTCGACCGGACACCCGAGGAAGCCCAGATGGACGTGCTGCGCTGGCTCTACGAGGCGAGCATCCCGATCGGCGGCTACGAGCTGCACTGGCTCGAGCTGGTCGGGGTCCTGTTCGGCCTCGGCTCAGCGGTCGGCGGCCTGGTGCGGCGAGTCTGGGCCTGGCCGGTCGGGATCATCGGCAACGTCCTGCTCTTCTTCGTCTACATCACGGTGACCTTCGACGTCCAGGACGGGCGGGCACCGCTCTTCGGCCAGTCCGGCCGGCAGATCTTCTTCATCCTGACCAGCGTCTACGGCTGGTGGCGCTGGCGGCAGGTCCAGCGCCTGGACGGGCGGGACTCGTCGAGGCCGGCGATCACACCCCGCTGGGCGACCGCTCGGGAACGGCTCGGCATGGCAGTCGTCTGGGTCGCCGGACTGGTCGTCACGCAGTGGGTCTTCGCCACCATCGGGGCCGGCTGGCCGGCACCCAGGTGGTACTACTGGTGTGACGCGTGGATCTTCATCGGCTCGATGGTCGCGACCTACGCGATGGCACGGGGCTGGAACGAGTTCTGGCTCTGCTGGATCGGCGTCGACCTCGTCGGGGTGCCCCTGCTCGTGCACTCCGGCTACCTGCCGACCGCCGTGCTCTACGCCGTCTACTCGGTGTTCGTCATCTACGGCTTCGTCGTCTGGCTGAGGGCCTCTCGCACCGAGAGCCCGACCCCCGAGCCGGAAGCTGCGCGGCTGGCATGACCATGACCCTTGACAGCCGGTGGATGGAGCGCGCGCTCGAGCTCGCGGCGCTCGGGCCGTGGCCGGACCCGAACCCCCGGGTCGGCTGCGTCCTGGTCGACGGCGCGGGTGGTCTCCTCGCCGAGGGGGTCCACCGGGGTGCCGGCACCGCTCATGCCGAGGCGGACGCCCTGGCGCAGGCCGGTGCGCGCGCCCGCGGCTGCACGGCCTACATCACCTTGGAGCCCTGTGCCCACACCGGACGCACCGGACCCTGCGCAGAAGCGCTCGTGGCTGCCGGGGTCAGGGCGGTCGTGTACGCCCAGACCGACCCCAACCCCGCGGCAGCAGGCGGAGCCGAGGTGCTGCGGCGGGCCGGAGTACAGGTCGTCGGCGGCTGTCGCGCGGCGGACGCCGAGGCGCTCAACGAACGGTGGGCCCGGACCGTCCGGCTCGGTCGGCCGCTCGTGACCTGGAAGTTCGCCGCGACCCTCGACGGTCGCAGCGCGGCGGCCGACGGCACGAGCCAGTGGATCACCGGCGTCGAGTCGCGCGCCGACGTGCATCGGCTGCGCGCCGAGCGGGATGCGGTGCTGGCCGGCACCGGCACGGTGCTCGCCGACGACCCGCGGCTGACGGTGCGCGACCCCGACGGGCGACCTCTTGAGAACCAGCCGCTGCGCGTCGTCATGGGGCGCCGGCGCGTGCCCCCCGGCGCCCAAGTCGCAGCCGGCCCGGGAATCCTTCAGAGGCTGCCGACACACGACCCCTCCGAAGCCCTGGCGACCCTGTGGGACAGGGGTGTCCGGGACGTCTGGCTCGAGGGTGGGCCGACGCTGGCCGCGGCGTTCGTCCGTGCCGGCCTCGTCGACGAGGTCTATGCCTACCTCGCGCCTGCGCTGCTCGGGTCAGGAGCACCGGCCGTGGGCGACCTCGGCATCACCACCATGGCCGGCATCTGCCGGCTGCAGATCAATGACGTGCGCGTGATCGGGTATGACGTGCGCATCCACGCTGTGACGAAGGAGTAGCGATGTTCACCGGAATCGTCGAGGAGCTCGGCACCGTCACGAGGATCGATCGAGGGCCCGACTCCGCGGTCCTGCGGATCGAGGGGCCCCGCGTCGTGGCCGACGCCGTCCGGGGAGCCTCCATCGCGGTCAACGGCGTGTGCCTGACCGTGACCGACCACGACCAGTCGGGTTTCGTGGTCGATGTGATGGCCGAGACCCTGCGGCGCAGCTCGCTCGGCTCCCTCGCGCCGGGTGACCGGGTCAACCTCGAGCGCGCACTGGCGGCCGACGGCCGGTTCGGCGGGCACGTCGTGCAGGGTCACGTCGACGGCACCGCGGCCATCGGCGCGCGGACCCCGGGGGAGCGCTGGGAGGACGTCGAGCTCGTGCTCGACCCGACCCTGGCGAGGTATGTCGCCGTGAAGGGCTCCGTCACGGTCGACGGGGTGAGCCTGACCGTGACCGGCGTGTCGGACGCCGGCTTCTCGGTCTCCCTCATCCCGACCACGCTGGAGCTGACGACCCTGGGCCGCAAGGGGGTCGGTGACATCGTCAACATCGAGGTCGACGTCCTCGCGAAGTACGTCGAGCGGCTGCTGCCGGCCCGAGCACAGGTGGACGCCACTGCAATGGAGGTGCGGTCATGACCTGTGACCTGTCCACCATCGAGGAGGCCCTGCACGCCCTCGCGCAGGGGCGGCCCGTCCTCGTCCTCGACTCGGCCGACCGGGAGAACGAGGGCGACGTCGTGCTCGCCGCCAGCACCGCCACGCAACACTGGCTCGCCTGGACGATCCGGCACTCGTCCGGCTACCTCTGCGCGCCGACGACCGTCGAGGTCGCCGACCGCCTCGAGCTGCCCCTCATGGTCGCCGACAACCGCGACCCGCTCCGCACCGCCTACACCGTCTCCGTCGACGCGGCCGAGGGAGTCACGACCGGCATCAGCGCGGCAGACCGCACCCGCACCGTCCAGGTCCTCGCCGACCCGGCGAGCAAGCCGACCGACCTGGTACGACCCGGCCACGTGCTTCCGCTGCGGGCCAAGACCGGCGGTGTCTTCGCCCGCCCGGGGCACACCGAGGCAGCGACGGACCTGACCCGGCTCGCAGGACTGCCACCGGTCGGCGTCATCGGCGAGCTGGTCCACGACGACGGCCGGATGATGCGCTATGACGCCGTCCTCGACCTGGGTGATGCCCACGACCTGCCCGTCATCACCATCGAGGAGCTCATCGAGTGGCGCCGGCGCCACGCCCGCGTCGCCCGGCTGGCGACGCCCCGCATCCCGACTGCGCACGGCACCTTCACCGCCCACGGGTACCGGGACACCTTCACGGGCGAGGAGCACGTCGCCCTGATCAGCCCACGCGGGCTGGGCCGCGGCCCCGTCCTGACCCGGCTGCACTCCGAGTGCCTGACCGGCGACGCGTTCGGCTCGCTGCGCTGCG
>NZ_JAKDLO010000258.1 GCF_030452765.1 Intrasporangium sp. | reverse complement strand
CACGGCGGCCAGCCTAGGTGCTCGGGACGACTCGTCCTTTGCAACACTGCGACACTGGATGAGTGCCCGTGCCCCCGCCCCCACCGGCACGAGGTGAGGCGATCGGGTCACGCGACCTGGCCCGCTGGCCCACCCGGTTCGGCCGATGGCTCGTGCACGTCATCGGGCTCCTTGCCGTCGCCATCTCGGCCCGCCTTCCGACCCGCTGGCGCCCCGCGGCGGACCACGCGATCGCCTGGTCCGCCGCGAACGTGGCCTTCATCGTCTTCGCAAGCCTCTGCCTGTCAGTCATTCTCGCCCTGACCGCGGGTGCCCACGAGGTCTACGAAGGGGTCGTCGGCCACGACGGCGTGGCCGCCCTCGACCGGCCCGCACTCGACCTCGCCCTCCAGTGGCGCAGCCCCGGCCTCGACCAGGCAGTGACGCTCTTCACCGAGGTCGGAGGACCCATCGGGATGCCGATCCTGGCGACAACCCTGGCGCTGACCCTCGCCGCGCTGCATCGCGCCTGGATGCCGATCGTCATCACCCTTGTCGCCGCAGCGGGGGCGCTGGCCATGACGCTCGTCGGCAAGGGCATGGTCGGGCGGGCCCGGCCGCCCCTCGAGTATGCGGTGCCGCCGTACGAGGCTTCGCCGTCCTTCCCGAGCGGGCACACCCTCAACGCCACCGTCCTGACGACCATCGTCGTCTACCTCGTGCTGCTGCTGACGACCGCCGCGTGGCAACGCGTCACCGCCGTCGTGGTGGGCACGCTCTTCGTCCTCGCGATGGGCGCGAGCCGGGTCTTCCTCGGGCACCACTGGCTCACCGACGTCCTCGCAGCGTGGGCCATCGGGCTCGCCTGGGCCCTCGCCGTCATCACCGCTCACCGTCTCCTCGTCACGCTGCGCAGAGCGGCGCCCCCGACCACCTCGAGCTGACGAGCCGAGGCGGCCGCCTCACCCGTGTCGGTCGGCGGTGACCGTCTCGGGCTCGCCGACCGCGTCCTCGCGGCGCCCCGACGGCAGGGCGAGGGTGGCGATCAGCCCGAGCGCGAGCACGCCTGAGGCGAGTCCGGTCGTCTCCTTGGCCGCCGAGATCATCGCGTCACGCGCCAGCGGCACCGCGGCAGCGCCACCCGGCTGGTGCTCGAGCGCCGGGATGGCAGCACCTGCCGACTGCTTGACCACACGGACCACCTGTTGCTGCTGGGCAACCGGCATCGAGGTGTCGGACAGCGAGCCGGCCAGGCCGGTGCCGAGGTTGCCGATGAGCAGGCCGCCGAGCAGCGCGACGCCGAGCGCCGAACCGAGCTGGCGGACCGTCGACTGGAGCCCGGACGCCTCGCCCGACTGGGCGACGGGGACCTGGCTCAGCATGACGCTGGTGAGCTGGGCCGTGGCGAGCCCAACGCCGGTGCCGTAGACGAACAGAAGCCCGGCGATGACCCAGCCGTCGGCCGGCAGGACGAGCGCCAGACCGCCCACGGCGACCGCCTCGAGGAGCAGGCCCGCGCGGACGACGGCCCGCTGGCCGAAGCGTTCGGTCAGGCGCGGCGTCATCCCGCTGATGACGAACGTGCCGGCGGCGAGAGCGACCATGAGCCAGCCGGTGCCGAGCGCGTCATAGCCCATCGCACCCTGCAGGAGCAGCGGCAACGTGAAGAGGAGCCCGAACTCACCGAGCGCGACCACCAAGGCGGCGATGGCGCCATACCGCAGGGTCGGCAGCCGGAAGAGCCCGAGGTCGACGAGGACGACCCGCCCGGCGCGTGCCCGGCGCTGTTCGACGAGGACGAAGACGCCGATGAGGAGCAGGCCGGCCACGAGGGTGACGATGACCGGGGAGAGTGCGCCGCTCTCCTGCCGGACCCAGCCGTAGGTCGAGGACTCGATGAGCCCGAACACGATCGAGGCCATCCCCACCGAGGCGAGCAGCACACCGAGCAGGTCGAGGCCGCGGCGGGCCAGCACGTCGCGGGTCTCGGGGACGAGCAGGAGGGTTCCGACGGCTGCGATGACGACGAAGGGCAGGTTGAGCCAGAAGGCCCACCGCCAGGTGAAGTCGGTGGCGAGCCAGCCACCGACCAGCGGGCCGAGGGCGGCCATGCCGCCGATCATCGCGCCGTAGACCGCGAACGCGATGCTTCGGTCGCGTCTGGTGAACATCGCGTTGATCGTCGAGAGGGTCGACGGGAAGATCGCGGCCGCGCCGAGCCCCTGCACGAACCGGGCAGCGACGAGAACCGCGCCGCTGTCGGCGGATCCCGCGAAGAGCGAGGCCACCCCGAAGAGGACCAGGCCGATCAGGAGGAGCCTGCGGCGGCCGTAGAGGTCGCCGAGCCGGCCTGAGGTGAGGATGAGCCCGGCGAAGACGAGCGCATAGATCGCGTTCATCCACTGGGCCTGCGTGGCCGTGAGGTGGATGTCCTCGATCACGACGGGCAGAGCGACGTTGGCGATCGTCGCGTCCATGATGACGAGCGAGACCGCGAGCGCGATAGCGCCGAGGGCGAGCCACCGGTGCTTGCCGGTCGCGACCGCGACCCTCGTCTCGTCGGGGCGCTGTGGTGCTGGCATTGGGTACTCCTGGAAGTTCTTGCGTCGACCCGTTCTTGCCGACAGAGGTGACGGTAACATGCCGACATGATTGTCGACACGTTACCGTCACGAGTGTCGATAAAGTAGACTGACCGGCAGGAGGTGGTGCCTGTGCCGAAGATCGACGCACCGACGGTCGCCGAGCACCGCGAGATGCGCCGCCGCGAGGTCGTCACCAACGCGCGGGAGCTGCTCATGCGCGAGGGGCCGGCCGGGGTGACCCCGGCCGCGGTTGCCAAGGCGACGGGACTGGCCCGCTCGAGCGTCTACCAGTACTACCCGACGACCGGGGCCCTCATCGGGGCGGCCGTCGAGGACCTCTTCGCGCTCGCCCAGGAGCGTGTCGACGCAGCCCTCACCCAAGCGGGCGACGACACGGGTGCGCGGCTGACGGCATACATCAGCACCACCCTCGAGCTCGCCGCGCAGGGTCACAGTCCGGGTCGCACGATGGGGATGACCGGTATCCCGCCCAAGGGGGTCGCCCGGCTGCGCGAGCTGCACGACGCCCTCGCCGCGCCGTTCGTCGAGATCATCGGGCGGTATGCCGCCGAGCTCCCGGGTGCGGACGGCAGGGTTCTCGTCGGGCTCGCCTCCGGGACGCTGAACGGCGCCGCGATGCTCGTCGAGCACGGGGCGCCGCTCCGGGAGGTGACCGCCGCGACGGTCCGCTATGTCAGTGCCGCGCTGCGGCCGGCCTCGCCCGAGGCCAACCCCGCTCGAGGGTGACCCTGGCCGACGCGTCCGGCATCGTCGCCGGGTCGAGCCGCTCGGCCAGACGGCGCAGCAGCAACGCGGACCGGACGTGCCGGTGGACGGGACGCTCGCGGTGGCGGCGGGAGGTCCGCTCGAGGATGATCTGGCGGGCCAGGGCTTCGTGCTGGGTCAGGATGGTCATGACAGGCTCACCTGTGCTCTCTTGACGTGGATGTCGCCGCTGCCGGACTGGACGTGCAGCAATGCCGTGGACTCGGCGCCCTCGGGGCCGGTCGCCTCGTCGAGGTCGACGTCGACGTCCCCGGTGACGGTATTGAGGTCGAGGTAGGTCGCGACCCCGTGCGCGATGCCGGCGACGACGTCGCCGGTGCCGGTCTTGGCCCGGATCTCGCCCGCGTGGACTGCGACGAGGGTCACGTCCCCGGTGCCGGTCGTGAGGTCGAGGTCGGCGGACGAGGCGAGGACGACGAGGTCACCCGAGCCGGTCTTGGCCTTGAGCGGGCCGTCCGCCCGGCGGATCGTGACGTCCCCCGACCCCGAGACGAGGTCGACCCGGGCGCTGCTCGTGCCGACGGAGACGTCGCCTGAGCCGGTCTTGAGGGCCAGGTCGCCGCGGACCACGCGCGCGCTGAGGTCCCCGGAGCCCGACCTGAGGTCGCCGCCGGCGAACTCGTCGAGGGTGACGTCACCCGACCCGGTCGCCGCGCGGGCGCGGTCGAGCAGGCCGGTGGCCTCGATGTCGCCGGAACCGGTCTTCGCGTCCAAGACGCTCCCTGGTGGCAGGGTCACGCCGATATCGACCGAGCCCTTGCCGAGGGAGAAGATCGCGTCGCGCATCTTGGGGGCGAGCACGACGACCTCGTCGCCGCGCTGCTCGACGGTGAACCGTTCCGCGAGCTCCTCACCGGCCGGGCCACGCGGGGTCAGCTGCACGGTGGTCGTGTCGGTCTCGGTCGCCCGGACGGCGACGTCACCGGCGACGAGCTCGACGCGCAGGCGGATCGGGCCGGGCGTGTGGAAGGTGTGCTCCATCAGGGTCTCCTTGTGCTGGGTCACGGGGGGTCAGCGGACCCAGCCCTGGACGCGCTTGTTCGTACGGATCCGTCCGGGCCTGCCCGGCGGGGTGGGGACGCTCGCCCCGAACGGCCCGACGTTGATGGTCAGACCCGGTGCGGTCGCGGCGCGGACCGCAGCGACGAGCCACGTGTTGAGCGACTGCCCCCGGGTCGAGGCGAGCTCCTCGGCCTTGCTCTTGAGTGACTCGGGGAGCCGGAGCGTGATGCGGGCCGTCTCGCCGTCGTCGTCGCCGAGGTCCTCGCTCGCCGGCTCGGCCGTGGCAGGCGCGCTCCGTACGACGACGAACACCGGCTCGCGGCCCTGGAGGCGGACCTCGACGGAGGTGCCGTCGAGCTCGTTGGTGATCTCGGCCGCTGCGTGGGACAACGCGTCCATGAGGGCGAGGCGGGCCGACGAGTCGAGCGCGAACGACAGCCGCTCGGCGGCCTGCTCGAGCTCGGGGCCCATCGCCTGGGCCGCGTGCACGAGGTCCTTGCGGAGAATGTCGACGTACTCGGTGATGTCCATGCGCACCATATTGACGTCATGTTTGACGTCATTGGTAGTCAGGGGCGCAGGAGCCCGAAGGCCCTGTTTCCCCATCCCCCT
>NZ_JAKDLO010000257.1 GCF_030452765.1 Intrasporangium sp. | reverse complement strand
CACCGAGTCCAAGACCCTGAACGTCACGCTCGCCAACCACGTGTGGACCGAGGCGATCAAGAAGAAGATCCCCGACTTCGAGAAGGAGAGCGGGATCAAGGTCACCGTCAACCAGCTCAGCGAGGACCAGCTCGCCGACAGCTACAAGGTCAAGCTCAACGCCGGCTCAAGCGACGTCGACGTCATGATGTACCGACCCCTGCAGGTCGGGAAGCTGTTTGCCGTGAGCCACTACTTCGCCGACCTCACCTCCTTGGTCAGCAACGACGCCGACTGGAACTGGAAAGACTTCCAGCCAGGGCCCGTGAGCATCACCACGTACAAGGACAAGGTCGTCGGCGTCCCCATCATCACCGAGAACGAGATCCTCTACTACCGCAAGGACCTCCTGGCCAAGGCCGGGCTCGAGGTCCCGAGCACGATGGACGAGTTGCAGGCGGCAGCCAAGAAGATCTCCGAGCAGAACCCGGGCGTGGCCGGCTTCGTGTCGCGTTCGCAGGCGTCGGCAGCGGTCACCCAGTTCTCCGGGTTCCTGTACAGCTTCGGCGGGGAGTGGACCGACAGCGACGGCAAGTCGACGATTTCGTCGGATGCCGCCAAGAAGGCGTACGCCTTCTACGGTGGCCTCCTGCGCAACTATGGTCCCGCTCAGATCACCACCGACATGAGCTGGCCCGAGGCCATGGCCATCTTCCAGCAGGGCAAGGCGGCGTTTGAGACAGACGCGTCCAGCCTGTACGAGAATCTCACCAACCCGGACAAGTCGAAGGTCAGCGACCAGGTCGGCTTCGCTCCGTTCCCGGCTGGGCCGGCCGGTTCCAAGCCGTACAACGTCGCCGCGTGGGCCCTTGGGATCAACTCGAACTCGAAGAACCAGGACAACGCCTGGAAGTTCATCAAGTGGGCCACCAGCCCCAGCATGACTCTGGAGATGCAGAAGGAGGGCACGCCCAGCGCCCGCACCTCGGTCTGGGCCAACCCGGAGGCGACTGCCGAGTTCCCGCCTGAGCTGGCCAAGGCCATCGCCGAGAACGCGAAGAACGGCATCGGCCACGACCGCCCGCTCGTGATCAATGTGGCCCAGGTTCGTGAGATCGTCGGCAAGCCGATCGTGGTGGCCATCACCGGCGGCGACTCGAACGCGGCCGCAGATCAGGCCAGCCAACAGTTCCAGCAGGTCCTGGACTCCGAGGACAAGTAGCCAATCACGCCCGGTGGCGTTCCGGCCGATGGCCGGGACGCCACCGGCACCCGGATCGCCGCATCGCCAGCTGACCTCGAATGCGAAGTGCACCATGACCGTCACCGCACCCGACAGGCCCGCGCTGGCAGAACGACTCTCGCGTTGGGCGAACGACCATCGCAAGTGGCTGTTCTCCTCTCCGGCCATCGCCTTCACCGTCCTGCTGATCGCCTTCCCGATCGGCTGGACCCTCTATCTGAGCTTCACGAACTCGTTCGGCTCGGTCCGTGCGCCGTTCGACTTCGTCGGTCTGGAGAACTACGCGACCGCGCTCACCGACACCACGCGATTCTGGCCGGCAGTCGTGCGTACCCTGGTCTTCACCCTCGCCGCGCTCGCCTTCGAACTGGCAGCGGGCATGGCCATCGCGCTCCTGCTGTGGCGGCCATTCAAGACGCAGGCCCTGGTACGCGTCATCGTGCTCCTCCCGTTCGTGGCAACGCCCGTGGCGATCGCGATGATGTGGCGGCTGATCTTCGACCCGAACATCGGATTCGCCAACCAGATGCTGGGCTGGATCGGCATACCTCCCCAGCCGTGGTTCTCCAGCCCTGAGACAGCGCTTCCGACCCTGATCTTCGTGGATGTCTGGGAGTTCACCCCGATGATCGCCATTGTCCTGCTGGCCGGGCTGACATCCCTGTCGGATGAGCTTCAAGAGGCGGCTCGCATCGACGGTGCGAACGCCTGGCAGCGGTTCTGGTATGTGACGCTCCCGCTGCTTCGTCCGGTGGTGTTGGTGGCGATCATGCTCCGGGCCATCGACGCGTTGAAGACCTTCGACCTCCTGTACGCGGTCAAGGGGCAGGGGGGCGGCTCCTTCCACGAGGCGGAGACCCTCAACATCTACGCGTACACCTTGAGCTTCCAGTACAACAACTTCGGGCTGGCCTCGGCCGTGCTGATCCTGTTCTTCCTCATGGTGCTGATCTCGATGTGGTTGCTCACTCTCCGCCGTAAGGAGACCCCTTCCCGGCTTGCCCCGCTCGGGCCCGCCCCACCCCCCCGCGCCGCCGCCGCGGGGGGGGCGGGGGGTATCGCACGTTCCGTGTCGTGATGCTCGTGCTCGTGGTCGTCACGTTCCTCGGTCCACTGCTGTGGATGGTGATGGCATCGTTCAAGAGCAACGTCGACATCCAGGACACCAGCCATCCGTTCCGTCTCGCGCCCATTCTGGACAACTACGCGAACGTGTTCGGTAACGACGCGTATCTCGACTTCGTGTTCAACAGCTTCTGGATCGCGCTCTGGGCGGTGCTGATCTCGCTGATCCTCGGAGTGCCCGCCGCCTATGCGATGAGCCGGTTCAACATGCAGAAGTCGGCCCTGGTGGTGCTGTTGGCGCGGATCATCCCCGGCATCAGCTTGTTGGTGCCTTGGTACTTCGTCTTCGCGAACCTGGGCTGGGTCGGCAGTTACGGTGTGATGATCCTCTCGCACATGTTCATCCTGATCCCGGTGAGCGTGTACATCATGATGTCGTTCTTCGACTCGATGCCCATGGAGCTGGAAGAAGCCGGCCTGGTCGACGGGCTCACGCACATCGGCGCGTTCTGGCGGATTCTGCTCCCGCTGTCGGTGCCCGGGATCGCCACCGCTGCGATCTTGTCGTTCATCTTCTCGTGGAACAACTTCATGTTCGCGCTGGTGCTGACCGGCGCCAACACCAAGACGCTGCCGGTGGCCGTGTTCGACTTCGTCTCGTACGCGAGCATCGACTGGGGTGCGATCATGGCCGCCTCGACGATCATGACCATGCCGATCATCGTGATCGCGCTTTTCGCTCAGAGATACATCGTGTCGGGCCTGACGGCCGGCGCGACCAAGGGATAGGCGGATGAGCTCCACGGCTCAGATGACCGCCGTCGTCAAGACCGGCCCGGGTCAGGACGGTGTCCGGCTCGGATCGGTGTCGATTCCCAAGCCCGGGGAGGCGATGGCGCGGGTGCGGGTGGCGGCGACCGGCATCTGCGGCACCGACTTGCATATTGCCCGCGACGAGTATGCGTGCGAGCCGCCGGTGGTGATGGGGCACGAGGTCTCCGGCGTCGTCGATGCCGTCGGCCGCGGCGGGGACGCCGCGCTGGTTGGCGCCCGTGTCGTGCTTGAGACCTACTACTCGACCTGTGGCAGGTGTGACTGGTGCCGGACCGGCCGGATCAACCTGTGCCCGCGGCGACGGTCCATCGGCTCGTTCGAGAATGGTGGATTTGCGCCATTCCTGGTCGTGCCACAACTGAACCTGCATGTGCTGCCGGGTGCCGTCGGCAGCGTCGAGGGCGCGCTCGCTGAACCCTTGGCCTGTGTCACCCAGTGCCTCATGGACCCTTCGGTGGTCGATGCCGGCGACCGGGTCCTGGTCACCGGACCCGGCGCAATGGGACAGTTGGCCGCGCAGGTGGCGGTCGCGTGTGGAGGGTCCGTGACGGTGGCCGGGCTTGCACAAGACCGTGAACGGCTCGACGTCGCCGCAGGTCTCGGCATGAACACGACCGCAGCACCCGCGGAGGAGAACTCATTCGATGTCGTCATTGAATGCTCCGGTAGCGGCGCCGCCGCGGGTGCCGCGATGCACGCGGCGCGCCGCGGGGCGCGGTACGTGCAGGTCGGCATATTCGGACGTGAGGTAGCGCTACCGTTCGACCTTGTCCTGTACAAGGAACTGGTCGTCAGCAGCGGCTTCGCCTCGACCCCGGCGTCATGGCGTCGTGCGATGACGCTGATCACCGACGGAGCAGTGCGCCTGGAGCCATTGGTGACCCGGCGAGTGCCCCTGAACGACTGGGCCGTGGCATTTGAGGCCGCCCGCTCCGGCGAGGGGATCAAGACAGTCGTCATCCCGTAGCACTCGATCGCGTCGGTAGCGCGAAGACCCGCACTCCGGGTTGGGGCCGTTCGAGGCTTCGATCCCCGGAGCCACACCGCATCGCGAGAGGAGGGCGACAGGGCTCCAAGTGGTCCACCGCGAGGTGAGCGCACCGGCCCCGCGTGCCGGCCGGTCAGGGAGTGGCCGCTCGAGGCTGACCCGGCTCAGCGACATGCATCACGGGTATGTCGCTGAGCTGGCTTCCAATGCAGGCGCGCTCGCGTCCGGACCGGCTGAACGAACCGGTATGGAGGCGAGCATCCAGGGTCAAGTAGCCTCGCTCCGTGGCGGACAAGCGACTGGACAAGAAGCAGTTCTTCGGCAAGCTGGCTGGGCTGGACGAGGCAGGGCTCAAGACGGCCCTGTGGACGCTCTACTGGCGCGGCTCTGCGCCGATGCGGGAACGGATCGAGTCCGTGATCGATCCCCGCGTCGAGGCGATCCGCAAGGTCGCTGCGGCGGCGCCGCCCGATGCCGACGAGGTCCTCGACGACGTACTGGAGTTCGTCACCCTGGCCCAGTCGGGCGCCTACCTCGGTGGCGACCGGCGGGTGTCGCCGAAGGAGCGATCCCGCTGGCGCTTCACGTTCCGGCGGCTGGCGGACCAGTCGCGTGATGCCCTGGCCGGTGCGGACGTCGCGAGCGCGGGCGAGGCGATGGAAGCCCTCATCGACCTGGCGTGCGAAACGAAGAGATACGACCTGTTCCGGTCGGAGGACCCCATCGAGGCAGCCAGGTTCGTCGTGTCGGACGCGGTCGCCGTGCTCTGGGCACGGTTCCTGCAGGAGTACGGCCTCGCCGGGTTCGCGCAGCGAGCGGCGGGGCAGCTCGTGCGGTGGGAGGAGGGGTACGGTTGGACC
>NZ_JAKDLO010000073.1 GCF_030452765.1 Intrasporangium sp. | reverse complement strand
GCGGGGTGGCGGGGGGGGGGCGGGCCGCGCGGGGGGGGGGGGGGCCGCCGGGCCCCCCGACGACTGGTTGAACGCGACCGACGTGGCGCCGCGCCACGAGCTGGCCTGGAAGCCGGCCCAGGCCGAGAAGACGGCGGTCAACGACAGGAGCACGACCGCGATCAGCTCGCGCAGGTCGACCCCACTGCTGCCGGGGACCGCAGGGGCCGTGCTCTCGGGGGCTTCCGTCGTCACCATGTCCGCCTCACTTGTCCGACGGCGTGGCGGTGTACCCCTCGGTGAGGCTCGCGCGGACGGTCTGCTTGAGCGCGGCTGCCTTGGTGGGGGTCCAGTCGGGGACCTCGAGGATCGTCGCCCAGGCGTCGACGTGCTCGCCGGAGAAGTTGTGGCCGTGGCCCGGACCGGGCTCCATGCTGAGCGGCATGTCTGCGGTCAGCTGCCAGAACGTGACGAACGGGATCCAGCGGGTGGCCGGCAGCACGTCGCGGCCGCGTGGCTCGGTCAGCCAGTCGGGCCGGTTGAGGATGAGGCTGGGGCTCCACCAGGTGATCGGGTCGGACGGATGCTGCAGGTAGAGCACGTGGGCCCGGTCCCACGGCTGGCCGACCGGAGGGGTCGGCCGGCTCGGTGCCGTGGTGAACCGGACGATCCGCCCGTCCCGGTAGACCGGCTCGACCTCGGGTGATCCGGGGTCGCGATTGTCGACGAGGCTGCGGTAGAGCGGGTTGAAGTTCGGCGGTCCGGTGAACAGTGCGCCGTTGAGCCGGTTGGCCATGTCGAACGCGCCGCTGAAGGCGGTCTCGCCCCCGAACGAGCCCAGGCTCTCTCCGAAGGCGTAGAGGCGGGGCCGGTCGTCGGCCGGCAGGGATGACCACTTCTCGTAGACCGCGTCGAACAGGGCCCGGCCGGCGTCGCGGGCGCGTTGCTGGTCGACGAGGAAGGAGATGGCCGACGGCAGGAAGGAGTACTGCATCGCCACGGTGGCGCAGTCGCCGCCGGTCAGGTACTCGAACGCGTTGGCCGAGCTGGGCTCGACCCAGCCGGTCCCGGTCGTGGTGACGACGAGCAGGTCGGCCCGCTCGAAACCGCCGGCCCGCTCGAGGTCCTGGACCGCGAGCGCAGCCCGGGCCTCGGCGTCGTCGGCCGAGTCGAGGCCGGTGTAGACGCGGATCGGGTTGTCCGCAGCGGCGCCGGTGGCCTGCTCGATCTGGGCCGCGTTCGGGCCCCGGGCGACGAAGCTGCGTCCCTGCATCCCGAGACTGTCCCAGGGCACGAGGGATCCCGGCCCACCCGAGCGGTCGGCGGTGGCGGGTTGCGTGACGCCTTCCTGGGTCGAGGCGTAACGCACCGAGAACATCGAGTTGACCCCGCCGATGACGACGTTGCCGACGACCCCGTCGAGCAGCAGGACGCCGAGCACGACGACGGTGACCAGACCCAGCGCCCGGGCCGCACGCGCCCCCATGACTCGAGCGAGCCAGCCGGCGATCCGCCGGTAGCCACCGGCGATCAGCCGGCCCGCACCGACGAGCACGACGAAGAAAAGGGCGGCGACGGGCAGGACGAGCACCGTGGCCAGCGGCGCCTCGGGGGCGAGCCCGACGAGCGTCGCGGCAGCCCGCTGCCACCACACCCCCAGGATGAGAGCGAGGACCAGCGCGAGGCAGGCCACCACCCCGAACCAGCGCCACGACGCCGTCCTGGTTCTCCTGACCCCACGGTCGGCGAACTCTCGCCAGACCCACGCTCCGAGGACCCCGAGCGCGTACCCGATCGCTGCGCTGACGCCTGCGACGAAGCCCTGGAACAGGGCCGGCCGGGGCAGCAGCGACGGGGTGAAGGACAGGCACGCGAAGACCAGCGCCGTCCACGCCCCTGGCAGCGTGTACCCCGGGCGTCTCGCCCACCACCGCGCAAACATGCCCCAACCTCTCAGGTGCCGCTCTGCCCGGCAGCTGCGCGCGTGCGCGCACGATGGACCGGCAATGACGCTCGTGATCGTGACCGAAGGAGGTCGACACGGTCGAGCAGCCCGCGCCGTGATCCCGGCGGCAGTCTAGTGCCTGGCGAGGCGACTTCGGTCAGGGGATGGTCAGGTGACGATCCGCAGCGGCTCCTCGAGCACCTGGACGAGGTCGCGCAGGAACGCGGCCGCGACCGCACCGTCGAGGACGCGGTGGTCGACCGTGAGCGTCATCCGCATCGTCGTCGTCACGGCGAGCTCGCCGTCCTTGACGACCGGCGTCTCGACTGCCGCGCCGACGGCCAGGATCGCGGACTCCGGCGGGTTGATGACCGCGGTGAACTCGCTGATCCCGAACATCCCGAGGTTGCTGATCGTGAAGGTGCCGCCGCTGAACTCGTCGGGTGTCAGACGCCCTGCCCGGGCCCGCTCGCCGAGGGCACGCGCCTCGGCACTGATCTCGCGGACGGTCTTGCGGTCGGCGTCCCGGATCACCGGCACGATCAGGCCCTGGTCGATGGCGACGGCGATCCCGACGTTCACGTTCGCCCGGGTAAGCAGATGGTCCCCGCCCCAGAAGGTGTTGACCTCCGGATGGGCACGCAGGACGACCGAGCAGGCCTTCACGAGCAGGTCGTTGACGCTGACCCGCACGCCGTCGGACTCGAGCTGGGCGTTGAGCTGGCGGCGGAAGTCGAGCAGGTTCGCGGCGTCGACCACCACGGTGAGATAGAAGTGCGGCGCGGCCTCGCTCTGGGTCAGCCGCTCCGCGGTGATCCGCCGCATCGAGGTGAGCGGAGTCTTCTCGTCGCCTTCGACGGGAGCGGGGGCGGCCACCGGCTGCGGGGCGCTGGGTGCGGCGGGGGCGCCCGCCGGCGTCTCGGCTGCGGGCGCTTGCCGCCCTGCCGCCTGCAGGTCGGCCCGCACGATCCGCCCGCTGGGCCCGGAGCCGGTGATCGTCGTCAGGTCGATGCCCTGCTCCCGAGCGAGCGCGCGCACGAGTGGGGTGGCCCGCACCCGGCCGGTCGGCTGGCTCGCCGCTGCGTCGGGTGCGGCCGCCCTGCCCGGACCCGCATCGGATGGTGCGCCGCTGCTCGACTCGTCGGCCTTCGGCTCTGTCGGCTGAGCCGCGTCCTCGGCCTTCGGCTCGGCCGGCTCCGACGCGGCGGCGCCCCCCTCGCTCGCCTCCCCGATGATGGCGAGGGTCTGGCCGATCGGCACGGTGGCGCCGGCCTCGACGAGGATCTTGGTCAGCGGCCCGGCCTCGTATGCCTCGAGATCCATCGTCGCCTTGTCGGTCTCGATCTCGGCGAGGATGTCACCGACGTGCACGTCGTCGCCCTCGCTCATCAGCCAACGAGCGAGGACCCCCTCGGTCATGGTGTCGGACAGGCGGGGCATGGCGACCTCTGGCATGGCAGGCTCCTGAGTTCCTAGCGGGCGAACCGGGTGGCGTCGAGTACCTCGTTGATCACCTTGGTCAGGTCCGCGGCATCGGGCATCGCGGCGTTCTCCAAGGGCTTTGCGTACGGCAGCGGCACCTCTGCCTGCGCCACCCGACGCACGGGTGCGTCGAGGTAGTCGAACGCGCCCTCCTGGATGGTGGCCGCGATCTCCGCACCGATGCCGTAGGAGAGCCAGTCGTCCTCGAGCACGACCGCCCGCGTCGTCTTGCGGACCGATGCGCAGATGGTCTCCCGGTCGAGCGGGCGCAGGCTGCGCAGGTCGACGACCTCGATCGAGACGCCCTCCTCCTCGAAGCGGCGGGCCACCTCGAGCGCGACGAGGGCCGCGCGCGAGTAGCTGACCACGGTCAGGTCGGTGCCCTCCTTGACCACGGCGGCGGTGCCGATCTCGCCGACCTGCTCACCGTCCGGCACCTCGCCCTTGGTGTTGTAGAGCGCGAGGTTCTCCAGGAACAGGACGGGGTCGTCGTCGCGGATCGATGCGGTGAGCAGGGCCTTCGCGTCGGCCGGGGTCGCGGGGGCGACCACCTTGAGCCCGGGCACGTGGGCGTACCAGACCTCGAGGTTCTGCGAGTGCGTGGCCGCCAGCTGCTGCCCGCCACCGCCGGGGGTCCGGATGACCAGCGGGACCGAGGCCTGCCCGCCGAACATCGAGCGGATCTTGGCGGCGTGGTTGACGATCTGGTCGATCGCGAGCAGCGTGAAGTTGATCGTCATGATCTCGATGACCGGCCGCATGCCCACCATGGCCATGCCGACTCCGGCGCCGACGAAGCCCTCTTCGGCGATCGGGGTGTCGCGCACGCGGGTCGGGCCGAACTCGGTCAGCAGCCCGGCGGTGATCTTGTAGGACCCCTCGAAGACCCCGATCTCCTCGCCGAGCAGGACGACCGAGTCGTCTCGCTGCAGCTCGGCACGCAGGGTCTGGCGCAGCGCCTCGCGGTAGCTCAGCTCGGTCATGCCCACACCCCCTGCTCGGACGAGGGGACCGTGACCACCGGGTCGGCCGGCAGCCGGGTCGGGGCGTTGGCCACGGGCGTCGCGTAGACGTACTTGAACAGGTCGGCCACCTGCGGGTCCGGGCTCTCGTCGGCGAAGGCCACCGCGTCCGCGACCCGTTTGGCCTCCTCGGCCTCGATGGTGTCGGCCTGCTCCTCGTCGAGGATGCCGGCCTCCACGAGCCGGGCCCGGAAGGCCGGGAGCGGGTCCATCTCACGCACCTGCGCAGCCTCCTCCTTGGACCGGTACTTCGCCGGGTCGACGACCGAGTGGCCCCGCAGCCGGTAGCTCATCGCCTCGATGATGCTCGGCTGGCGTTCGACCCTGGCCTGCTCCATCGCCGCGCGGGTCGCGTCGCGCACCGTGACGACGTCGTCGCCGTTGATGCGCACTCCCGGCATCCGGTAGGAGCACCCCCGCTTGTACAGGTCTGGCTCGGCCGAGGCCTTGTCGACCGGTGTGCCCATGCCGAGGCGGTTGTTGATGATGACGTAGACGATCGGCAGGCGCCACAGTCCGGCCAGGTTGAGGCACTCGTGGAAGGCGCCGATGTTCGTCGTGCCGTCGCCGAGCAGGCACATGACCGCCTCGGCCTCCGGCCCCGGCTCGTGACGGTAGGTCGCTGCCATGGCCACGCCGGTCGCGGGGGGGATCTGGCCGCCGACGATGCCGTAGCCCCCGAGCAGGCGCGCCTTCGGGTCGAACAGGTGCATGGAGCCGCCTCGGCCGCCCGAGACCCCGGTCACCTTGCCGAACAGCTCGGCCATCACCGGGCCGGGGGCCATCCCACGAGCCAGCGCGTATCCGTGCTCCCGATAGGTGGTGAAGAGGTAGTCGCGCGGCTCGATCCCGGCCATGAGACCCACCACGGTGGCCTCCTCGCCGAGGTTGAGGTGGCAGTAGCCGCCGATCTTGGCGCGCTGGTACATCTCGGCGGACCGCATCTCGAACGATCGGATCAGCGTCATCTGCCGGTAGTAGCCCCGCAGCGTCTCGGCGGACTCGCCCTCGAGCGAACTCTGCTCATTGGCAGTCGCATCGGCGTCGGCCGGGCTGCCGCCCGGCGGGTCCTGCGGCTGTGGGTCCTGCGGGTCGGTCCTGGGCTGATCCGTGGTTGCGGCCATCGCCTTCTCCGTTCCTGCCGGTGTGGGGGTGTTTGCCCCGCCGAGCTTGCTGGTCTCAGAATCCGGGGGACTGCTCCTGAAGGACGAAACGCTCGCCGGGCGCATGACAGCGAGGACAGCTCTCGGGGCGGCGGTCGCCACGGACGGCCTCGCCGCACGACTGACACACCCATTCGGTGGCGAGCAGCGCGACGATGTCTCCACGGCTGACGATCCCGACGAGACGTCCCTGGTCCGTGACGGGCAGGCGCCGGATCCGCTGGTCGATGAGCAGATGCCTCACGTCGTTGACGAGGGTGTCGGTCGTGACGCTGATGACACTCTTGGTCATCACATCCCTCGCCGTCGAACCGCTCCTGGCCAGCAGGTCGTACTCACTGACCAGACCGAGCAGCACTCCCGCCGAGTCGACGACCGGAGCGCCGCTGATGCCCTTGGTGTGCAACAGCTCGGCGACCTCGCCGACCGAGTCGTCCGGCGACACGGTGATCACCGGGGTCGACATGATCTGGCCGGCCATCGTGGCGACGGACTCTGCTGCTGAGGACTGCGAGGGAGGCGCCATGTCCGGCAATCTACGCCCTCGGGTGCGTTCGTGCCTCCACTGGCCCCGGACCGGCCGTTCCGGGAGGCGCATCGAGCCCGTTCGACGGCATGCTGCGCGCCACCCGAGCCGTATGCCGCTGAGCCGGCTCAGCGGCATACGGGCGCCTCGGGGTGCGGCGAGCGCTTGTCAGCTGGGAACGAGATGGGTCTGCCCCGGCCGCAGGGCCGCCAGGGCCCGGTCGAAGGTGGCGAGACGGCCACCCTCACGTGGACGCGGGACCCGGACCGGATCCCGTCGGCGGCGACGAGCAGGTCGGCGCGAGGCCGGGTGCCGTCGGTGAGTGCCACCGTTCCGTCAGCCGCTGACTCGACCTCGGCCGGTGTGTCGAAACAGACTGTGCCCGGGGGTAGTTCGCCGAGCAGCATCTCGTCGAGCGCCTCACGGTGGACGACGCTCATGCCGTGCAGCGCGGTGCTGGGACGGATCAGCCACTCGCCGTGCAGCGAGCGGACGCCGCCGCCGAGGATTGCCGGCGGGTCACCGACCGAGTCGCGCCAGGCCCTCTCCCAGCCCGAGCGACTCGAGCGCCGCGATCCCGTTGCCGAACAGCGAGAGCCCCGAGCCCTGCGGACGCTCGCGCCGGCCCGCCTCGTAGACGGTCAGGCCTGCGCCGAGCGCGATGAGGTCGCGAGCCCGACCGGACCCGCGCCGATGACGACCGCCTCCATGCCGTCACCGTATGCCGCTGCGCTGCCTCCGTTGGGGCAATGCGCTCCCAACGGGGTGGGGGTCGGCGAGCCCGGTCGCCGAACGCTCGACACAGGTGTTTGCCGCGGGACGCTATCAGCATTGAAAGCATCGTGGTTGTGCCGAACGTGTTGATCCGGAACTGTCAAGATGCAGCGAAGATTTCACAACCGCGATGGCTATGAATCATGTACGTCTTGTTATGGAGCGACCTCGTTCGCTATACGTCCGGTTATGGTGCTAAGCGACGACCCTTCAGCTGCCTGCCGCGTCCTTGCCCGCCGCCCTAGCGGGCAGATTTCCGCCTCGACGCAGGCGCCCACACGAGCGAGGCGTGGACTCGTAAGCTGATCGGCCCGCGGGACGACTGGTCGGCACTGTCGGCCTGATGACGTACACTGTGTAAACATGTCTTACGCTGGCGACAGAGGGGTACACCATGACGATCTCGATCCGGCTGACCGACGACGAGGAAGAACGCCTCGACAGGCTCGCCCGCCGCACCGGGCGCTCAAAGAGCTTCTACGTCAAGACAGCCCTTCGTGAGTATCTGACAGACCTCGAAGACGCCTTCGCCGCCGACGCCGCGATCGATGCCTTCGAGGCCGTTGGTCGGCGTAGCCGTCCGCTCTCCGCGCTCGAGGCCGAGATCGACAGGTGACATCTCGGGGGAGCGTTGAGACCACCGCCCAGTTCGACCGCGAGTTCAAGAAACTCGATCGCGCCGTGCAGCGGCGCGTACTGGCGTATCTGCACGACGTTGAAAGTCTCGACGACCCGCGCCAACGGGGCAAGGGATTGACCGCGAACCACGCCGGCGTCTGGCGCTACCGAGTGGGCGACTACCGCATCCTGGCCCAGCTCATCGACAACACCCTGACCGTCCTGGCGCTGCGCGTTGGCCATCGACCTGACGTGTACTGAGCCGACCATGCGTTTACGTCGGCCTGACCGCCGCGATCCGCCGCCGCGTAATCATGCTTTTCATCCGGCTCTACGCCGCTCAGCAGCATGTCGGCGTCACCGCCTGGTGAAATCGGCGGACGCATCGCTCATTCATCATCATCGAGCACCCACGCCTGCTTGAGAGGGATAGCCGCCCGAGTGGCAGGTGGCAGCTTGTCGTAGACCCCGAACAGCTGCTCCAGGAGTTCCTCTGCGTCCCAGATGCGTAACTGAGTCCGTAGCTGCCGGAACTCCTTCCTCGCCGGCAGGGAAACCCCGCCGTAGGCGACGAGCAGCCCCTGATCCGCCTTGTGCTGCGTCATCGCGCTGTGCAGTCCGCGCAGGACAGAGGAGCCGACCGCACCTGGCTCGGACTTCACCTCCACGATCAACGTGGGGGAGTCCAGCCCGAACGGTCCCCGCCCGGCGAGAATGTCGACACCACCGTCCGGCCCGGCCGGGGAGACCTCGCAGACGAACCCGAGTGCTTCGAGGACCTGAGCGACCAGGTGTGTCAGGTCATGTTCCCGGAAGTGCTGCACCAGGTGGGTCCTGATCCGGTCCCGGACGGCCTCCAACGTCGGCACGGTGGCGGGGTCAGTCACGTCATCAGCGGGCCGTGACAGGGAAGGTGATGGTTGCCGCGATGGCGGAGCACTGGCGGTGGCAGTGTCGTGTGCGCCGCCGGGATCGGCGCCGGTCTGCGCGACCCGGTCCAGCCTCTCGGCAGCGTTGTTCCGGGACGGGCTGAAGACGGTCATGCTCGCGTTCAGCATGTAGAGCAGGTCATCCTGCATGCCACTCTTGGCGATCGCCTCGGTCTGCCAAGTGACCGGAAGGTGGTGTCGTCGAGCCTTGTTCGGCTCCGCCGCGTCGTAGGCGTAGGTTCCGGCACATCTGCCGAACGCCAGATAGCCAGGCCTCGTCTTCAGCGGCATCACGACCAGGTCGTCGATCTTGATCGAGTCACGGAACGCCCACAACTGACCAGTCTGGTTGGCACGGCGCATCGTCGCGTCACCGGGGAAGGCGGCGTCGACAAGGGTCCGGACGCCCTCGCGGCTGTGGCAGTTTGTGAGGTCTCCGATCTCCGACCAGCGGATGGTTGCCCGCCCTTGTTCGAGGTTCCATTGCTCGTCCTCGCCGTTCCGTCCAGCGCGCACCACCCAAGCCGTCACGTCTGCTCCTCGACAGTCGTCGCGTGTCTACAGGTACGGCTTACCGGTGCTGTGCCGCCAGCGCAACACGGACCGACACCGATGACTCAAACGCGCCGTGTCGAAGACGGCCGTGCCGGCGTAGCGTCACGTTCATGTACGTGCCTCACTTCAACCGGATCGAGGACGAGGATGCGGCGCGGGCGTTCGTGCGCGACGTCGCGGTCGGCACGCTGGTCACGGTCGGCCCGGACGGGGCGCCCGACGCGACCCTGCTGCCGGTGCTGTGGCTCGACGACCGGATCGTCGCGCACTTCGCGCGGGCCAACGCGCACTGGCAGCGCATCGGCGCAGACGCGCCCGGCCTGGTCGTGGTGCAGGGACTGGACGCGTACGTGTCACCGGCCTGGTACCCGTCGAAGGCCGAGCACGGCAAGGTCGTGCCGACCTGGAACTACTCTGCGGTACAGCTACGTGGCCCCGTCACCGTCCATGACGACGTCGACTGGCTACGGGAGGCGGTGACCGAGTTGACCGACCGGCACGAGGCCGACCGGCCGGAGCGGTGGGCGGTGACCGACGCGCCCCAGCGGTACGTGCAAGGACAGCTGCGGGCGATCGTCGGGGTCGAGATGCGGGTCGAGCAGGTCGACGCGAAGGCGAAGTGGAGCCAGAACCGGTCGGCTGCGGACCGCGAAGGAGTGGCAGCGGCATACAAGCGTGAGGGGAACGGCGGGCCGGCCGAGCGCGTGCGCACCGGTTCGCTCTGACCCCGCCGCGAGCCGTGGGCCAAACGCAGACTCACCGACCGCGAGGAGGGTCCGCGTCGAGGTCGCGGGTTGCGAAGGCGACCCGATCTCGACAGGCGCCAGAGCGGTTCCCGTGTCAGGCTGGGCGCGCCCGTCTCTCCGGATGGGGACAGCGTCGTCCCAGGCACGGAGGAAGGACACCCATGAGAACACGGCTCGTCGCTCTGGCCGGCTGCGCGGCTCTGGTCGCGCCGGTCGCCCTCGGTACGGTCGGCACGGCCAACGCCGCGCCGGCCGAGAACCCGCCCGTCCGGCTCGTTGGCGGGGTCACCTCGCCGGTCTACGACTACCCGACGGCGATCAGGGAGACGGTCTGGGTGACCACTCCCGACCTGGACGGGGACGGCGCCCCGGAGCGGGTCGCGGCCGACATCATCCGCCCGCGGGAGCTCGACGGCACCGCCCGGGTGCCGGTCATCATGGACGCCAGCCCCTACTACCTGAGCCTCGGACGCGGCAACGAGTCGGAGTTCAAGGAGTATGACGCGCAAGGCATCCCGATCAAGTTCCCCCTCTACTACGACAACTACTTCGTGCCACGCGGCTACGCCTTCGTCGCGGTCGACATGGCCGGTACGGCCCGATCGACCGGCTGCTCCGACGAGGGTGGGCGCTCCGACGTCGAGTCCGTCAAGGCCGTCATCGAGTGGCTGGATGGCAAGGGCGTCGCCCACGACGCGAGCGGCCAGGTCGTCGACGCCGACTGGAGCAACGGCAAGACCGGCATGATCGGCAAGTCCTACGACGGCACCCTCGCCAACGGCGTCGCCGCGGCCGGGGTGGACGGCTTGAGGACGATCGTGCCGATCAGCGCGATCAGCTCCTGGTACGACTACAACCGTTGGCAGGGCGCGGTGAAGTCGTTCAACTACCCGAGCGGCCTGTCCAGGACGATCGCCCGCAACCGGACCATCGCGACCGACTGCTCGCCCCGGCTGAGCTGGATGGACGCCAACGACGGGGACGAGACCGGCGCCTACACGGACTTCTGGGCCGAGCGCGACTACCGCGAGGGGACCTACTACGACGCGTCCAAGGTCAAGGCAAGCGTGTTCATCGTGCACGGCCTGCAGGACAACAACGTCAAGACGATGAACGCCTCGAAGTGGTGGCAGGACCTGGGCCGGCAGGGCGTGACCCGCAAGATGTGGCTGACCCGCCTCGGTCACGTCGACCCGTTCGACTCGGACCGCGAGGCGTGGGTCAGCACCCTGCACCGGTGGTTCGACCACGAGCTGATGGGCGTGCGCAACGGCATCACGCGTGAGCCTGCCGTGCGGGTCGAGACCGCCCCGACCCACTGGGTGACCTCGCGCTGGTGGCCGACCCCGGCAGCCTGGACCGCGCGGCTGAACTTCCACTCCGACGGCACGATGATGCGCGGGCTGAAGGATCGATCGACGGCCAGCTACGTCAACGACTGGCGGCTCAGCGAGAACACGGCCGTCCAGCTCGGGGACAACCCGAACCGGTTGCTGTTCCTGACCGGCTCGACCAAGCGGGAGGTCCGGGTCTCCGGCACCCCGACGGTCGACCTGGACGTCACCCACGGCTCGCCGGTCGGGCAGGTGTCGGTCATGCTGGTCGACTACGGGCAGATGGACCGCGTCAGCGCCAGCGGTGACGGAGCAGAGACGCTGTCGACCGAGAGCTGCTGGGGCCCGGCCTCGGCGGACGATGACGCCTGCTACTTGGACGTCGCCAGGCGCATCGGCAGCACGAACCTGCAGGTGCTCGCCCGAGGCTGGGCGCGTCTCGACGGCGCGGGCCGGCAGAAGGTCACCGTCGAGTTGGCCGCGAACGACGTGCTCGTCCCGGCCGGACACCAGCTCGGGGTCGTGATCAGCGGCAGCCGCAACGGCGTCGTCGCGGTCGACACGGCGGCGACGACGTACACGATCGGCCTGCGCGGATCACGGCTCAACCTGCCGGTCGCGGGCGTGCTGACCGGGTTCGGTCCGGGCCGGATGACCGTCAAGGACACGCAGAACCTGCGGCCGGGCACTCTGGCCAACCTCAACGCCACCCGGTGGCCCGGCAACTGAGCCTTCCGGACGAGCCCAGGTCACGTATGGAGTGTGCCCCAGACTCGGATCAGCGAGATCGTGCGCGGTAAGCGTGCCATCACCACCGACACCGCGCTGCGCCTGTCCAAGGCGCTTGGTGTTGACGATCGGTTCTGGATCAACATCCAGACGGACTACGACCTCGAAGTCGAGCGGGACCTGCACGCCGACGAACTGGCCAAGGTGACCGCTCTGGTGGCGAGCTGAGACTCGGCCACCGGAGGCTTCGCCGCGGCCTCAGCGTCAGCGCTGACATCCGAAGCCCTGCCGCACCCTGATCGCCGCGGCCACCCAAACCCGCTTGGCCCCAACATGATTCGCGTCGACGAACGAGCCACGCCATCCGGTCGTGGGCGTGGGTGCGAAACTCGAGCTGTCAAGGACACGATGGATCTGGAGACCGGGTTGATTACCGCAGCCGTCATGAACGCCCCGCACCACGCGATGGAGCTCCGCTCCTACGAGCGACCCGAGCTAGAGCCCGGGGCGGTGCTCCTTCGGACTCTCGGCAGTGAGGTCTGCGGCACCGACACGCACCTTGCAAAGGGTCAGCTGGCCGGCGTCCCGTACCCGATCATCCCCGGCCATGTCACCGTCGGGGTCGTCGACGAGGTCGGCGCCTCTGCCGAGCCGGTTCGGGACGTCGACGGCAACGCCCTCACCCCCGGGCAGGTCGTGACCTTTCTGGATGTGTACGGGACCTGCGGTCGCTGCTGGTACTGCACCGTCGGCCACGCGACGACTCGCTGCCCGTCGCGCAGGGTCTATGGCGTCACCCTCTCCGCAGACGAGGGCCTTCTCGGCGGTTGGGCCGAGTACGTCTATCTTCGACCTGGGGTTCACATCGTCCCGCTGCGCGACGGGCTCGACTGGCGCAGTTTCCTCGCTGCTGGATGCGGAATGCCGACCGCGCTTCACGCGGTCTCGCTGGCCGAGATCGCGTTCGGTGACACGGTCGTCGTACAGGGGGCAGGGCCCGTAGGTCTCTCTGCTGCAGTGCTGGCCCAACTGCGCGGAGCAGGTCAGGTCATCGTCGTCGGTGGCCCGGAGGTTCGACTCGTGGCTGCCCGGCGATTCGGAGTCGACATCACCATCGACATTGCCACGATGACGCCGGAAGAGCGACTTCGCCAGATCAAGGACCTGACCGGTGGGCGCGGAGCCGACGTGACCGTGGAAGCTACCGGCGTGCCCGCTGCAGTGCCGGAGGGCATGCGACTCACGCGTGACGCGGGACGGTACGTGGTCGTCGGCCAGTACACCAACGCGGGTGAGGCGACCTTCAACCCGCACCTCGACCTGAACCCGAAGCATCTCGACGTTCGGGGCTGTTGGGGTAGTGACGTCGGACATGTCTACCGCTCGGTTCAGGTGATGGCCAGGTACGGCGCCCAGTTCCCCTGGCAAGAACTCATCAGCCGGGAGTACTCGCTCGCGCAGGCACAGGACGCGCTGGACGACGTGGCGGCGCAGAAGGTGGTAAAGGCCCTCATCGTCCCGTGAGACCAGTGCGGCTCCGTGCCCGCCATCCACGACGACCGTTGGACGACCAGGCCCTCCAGCCGGCGGTCAGCGACCGACGACGAGCCGCGCCATACGGCCCTGGGCACCGGCGGCGAAGCACGCCCACGGGACACAGTCGACGGTGTTGAAGGTGCCGGTGTCGAAGGTGACATACGTGCGCCCGGCGTCCCAGCTGACATCCGACCCGCTGGTGCCGACCGCGAGCACGCCATTGTGGAACCCGTACATCCAGGCCGAGCCGGACCGGTAGCCGCCCAGGCCGGTCCCCGCGTGCCACGTCCGCCCACGGTCGCCCGTCCACGCGGCGTTGGCGACCGCGGTGTCCGGCGTCATGAAGTCGCCGCCCACGGCCACGCCCCTGCGTCCTGGCCCGAAGGACAGCGAGAACACCCCACCTGTGGCGTTCCCGGCGATGGGGGAGTCCGTCACCCTCCAGGAGTGGCCCCCGTCGGTGCTGCGGAAGATACGGCCGGGATCGGCTCCGCCGGTGCCGAAGAAGAGGTCGCCGCGACGGTTGCTGGCGATGCAGGTGCCGCTCGCGGCGAACCCGGCCTCGCCCTCGAGCGCCGGAGGCATCCCACGGCTCGGCAGCTGCCTCCACGAGTGTCCGCCGTTGGTCGTCTTGAGGATGAGGAACTTCCCGTCGACAGGGTCGGACAGGATGTAGCCGGTCCGCTTGTTCGTGAAGGTCATGCAGTCGTAGAACGCGGTCGGCAGGGTGTTCTGCTGGCTCATCCGCCAGGTCCGGCCACCGTTGTCGGTGACGTAGACCCGCATCGCGTCGGGGGTGTCGCCGATCGAGGCGGCGACGGCGTGCAAGGCACTGCTGGCGTAGACGCTGCGGAACTGCAGGTCGCTGGTGCGGGCCGGGCCCACCGAGGTGACGGTGCGTCCGCCGTCGACGGAGCGCAGGATGGTGCCCTCGCTGCCTCCCGCCCAAAGCACTCTTCGGTTGACGGCGGACAGTCCGCGCAGGCTGGCCGTCGAGGTCGGGGTTGTCAGCAGGCTCCACGACAGGCTGGGGACCGGTCGGATCGTCGGAGCGATCGGTCGGGCGGTGGCCGGGGTGGCGGCGAGGGTGACTGCGGTGGCGAGGGCGGCCGCGGCGGCGAGCACGCCGGCCAGGCGGGACATCGTTGTCATGGCCCTTGAGCCTGCCACTGCCCGGCCGTTTGCGGTGGTCGAGGGACGTCCTTTCCTGGCGGTCAGCAGCCGGGATGTGATGACCAGACGTGGCGGGACTGCCGGTTCTGGGCGCCGCTGTCACTGACTGGCCGACGAGACCTGGGTAGTGAGCGGCATACGGAGTCCATCGGGGCTCGTGGTTGCTAGAAGGGGAGGGCGACGGGCTTCAGGTCCGCCCAGACGTCCCCGGGCCCGGGGTTGCCGGGATGGCTGCGACCGCCCAGGTGCGTCATGATGCCCCACACCGCGTTCAGCGAGGTCTGGACCGCGCCTTCGACCCAGGCCGGCGTCCAGCTGACCCCGTCCCCCGCCAGGAAGATCCCCCGCTGGTGTTCCGGGAGGTCATCCTGGACGAAGTGGCCGTACATCCGGTGGTTGTAGCGGTAGTGACCGGGCAGAGCACCCTTGAACGCGCCGAGGAAGTTCTCGTCCGCCTCCCAGCTGACGACGATCGGGTTGCCCCGGATGTGGCTGCGGATGTCGACGCCCGGGTAGATGCGCTCGAGCGCAGCGAGGGCGAGCTCGACGCGCCGTTCGGGGGCGAGGGGGAGGACCTTGAGCGCATCAGTCATCCACGAGTAGCTCAGGCAGATGACGGCGGGCCGGTCCGGGCCGTTGTCGAAGAAGTAGGTGCCTCTGGTGATCCGGTCGGTCAGCGTCATCGACAGCAGCGGCCGGCCGGTCCGGGGGTCGATGTCCTTCCAGAACGGCCGGTCCACCATGACGAACGACTTGGCCGCCTGCATGTACCGGGTCCGGTCGAGGGCCATCCACAGCTTCTGGTCGAAGATGGACTCCTGCACCGACACCGAGGTCGTCAGCAGGTGGCTCTGGCAGGTGACCAGGGCTGCCGCGTAGTCGCGGGCGTTGCCCCACTGGTCGAGAACCGTGAACCCCCCGGAGCTGCTTCGCTCGATGTGGACCGCCCGGCCCAGCGTGGCACCGCCGTTGAGGGAGGCCAGGCTCGTGCCCTCGGCCCAGTGTCGGCATACGGCAGGCTGGCGCCACAGGCGGTGCAGCAGGCTCTCGACACCGCCGACGATGAAGCGCTGGTTGTCATCGAGCTCCAGGAGGTTGACCCGCAGGATCTCCAGCATCGAGTTGGGGAAGTCGCTGTCCCAGCCTCCGGTCCCGAACCCGACCTGCCCGAACACCTCTCGGTGCCGGAAGCTGAGGCCGCTGAAGGCCTTGGAGGACAGGACGAAGTCGTAGAACGTCCGCTCGTCCCAGGCCTCGACGATGGGGTCCCACAACTGCTTGAGCCGCTGGGCGTCGCGGTCCCGCACTGCCTGTTGCAGCTCGGTGAAGTCGGCGAACTCCTCCAGCGCGCTGTGGTAGGCGTCGGCGACCTCACGGTACAGCTGCGGCAGGTCGTTCGCGTCCCTGGCGAACTCCGTGACGCCCTCAAGGTCGATGACCGTGGACCCGGCCGCCTCGGTCAGCGGGTTGGGGAAGGGCCGGGACTCCAGCCCGACCAGGTCGACGTAGTGGTAGAACGCTCGCGAGGAGACGGGGAAGCGCATGCCGCCGAGCTCGGCGACCACGTCGTCGGTGCCCTCGAAGGTCTGCGACCGCAGTCGCCCACCGAACTTGGCCGACTCGTACAGGACCGGGCGCACGCCCAGCTTCATCAGCTCGTGCCCGGCGATCACTCCCGCGGTTCCTGCGCCGATGACGGCCACTTCGGCCCCGAGCCGGTCGTCCGGGATCGTCCCGAGCCCGGCCGGGCTGCCGATCCAGCCTTCGTAGGCGAATGGGAAGTCCGGGCCGAAAGCGGTGACTGCTGATGATGCCTGGGTCATGGGGACAGGCTAGCGTCGGCCCTGTGAAGCTCGCGCTGTGGCAGTGCCACCCGACCGACGGCCGGGTGGAGGAGGCACTGGCCGCACTCGAGGCTCGGGTCCTCGCGGCGGCTGCCGCCGGAGCCGACCTGCTCATCGTCCCCGAGCTCTACCTTCCCGGTTACAACCGGCCCGACCTGCACGCCCTGCTGGCGCAGCCCCTCGACGGAGAGTGGATCACGCGGGTGGGCGACCTGGCACGACGTGCTGGGTGCGGCGTATGCCTAGGCTGGGCCGAGCGCGATGAGGACGAGGTGTACAACACGGCGACCCTCGTCGGGCCCGATGGGAGGGTCAGGGTCCACTACCGCAAGGTCCAGCTCTTCGGGGGCATGGAGGCACGCAGCTTCCGGCGCGGTACCCGGCTGGCACCCGTCGTCGAGATCGAGGATCGTCACGTCGGCCTCCTTGTCTGCTACGACATCGAGTTCCCCGGCCATGCGGCCGCACTCGCTGCGGCCGGCGCAGACGTCATCCTCGTCCCGACCGCCAACCCCGCAGGGTACGAGCACGTGCAGCGCACCCTCGTCCCGGCTCGCGCGCACGAGAACGACGCCGTCGTCGCCTATGCGAACTTCGTGGGCACGGAGGGAGGGGTGACCTTCGGCGGGCTGTCGCTGATCGCCGGGCCCGACGGCCTGCCGCTCGCGGCTGCCGGTGCCCGGGGGGAAGCCCTGCTCGTCGTGGACCTCGATGCCGCTGACGCCGTCCCGGACGACGTCCGGTCGGAGCTGGCGCGGGAGTACCGTCCTGCCCGACCAACGACCTGACCCCGCTAGCCGCGGGCGCCGGGCAGCCGTGGGATGTGCAGGTGCCGCTGCCGACTGACTGCGGCCGCTACCCGGCGCGCGTCCTTCTTGAATGGCGCAGGTGCCTGGTCGGCAGCCTCCGCGACCGTCTCCGGTAGGCCGGTGCGCAGGTGCTCGACCCGGCTCAGGGCCTGCTCGGGTTGCACCTCCAGCGCAGCCGCGACACTGACCCAGTCCTCGACCGTGACGTCGCGGACCTGCCAGGCGCGCCCAACTCTCATCGAACTGCGTACCGCCTCACCGGGCTTCAGGTACGGCGCGCAGCTGGCCGCGTCGTACAGCGGCGCGAGGGCAACGCGCGGGCCCCGCAGCAACAGGCTGAAGTTCTTCGCGTGCGCGTCGCTACCGCCGACCAGGACGTTGAACGCGAACGCATCGAAGAAGGCCGTCCACACCGGCTCTCTGTCGGCAAGACCCAACGTACCAAGCAGCGCAGCGACGTTCTTGACACTCGGGCCCCCGTCGGCCTGGTACCTCTTGGACGGCGGGTAGCTTATCGCCTGCAGGAGGTCCTCCTGGTGAAGGCGAAGCCACTGTCCATCACGCGCTCGACGCCGGTCATACCGGGTCGATACCAGCGTTCTTGCGCCGCCGAAGTCAACGAGATCGACGCGCGCGATGCGCAGCCCAAGAAGGCCGGCGGCGCGCAGGCACACGAACTCGTCGGCATGACTTACCGTAAGAGCGGCCCTCCGTGATGGTCGGTCGGCCGTCTTACAGCACGCGGCCCAGGAAGGTGCGCACCCGTTCGTTGGGGTTGGTGTCGGCGAAGAACTCCTCCGGTGGCAGGTCTTCGGCGATGACGCCCCCGTCGATGAAGAGCACCCGGTCGGCGACTCGGCTGGCGAATCCCATCTCGTGGGTGACCACGGCCATGGTCATGCCCTCGCGGGCCAGCTCGGTCATCACGTCCAGGACGTCTTGGACCACTTCGGGGTCGAGCGCGGAGGTGGGTTCGTCGAAGAGCATGAGCGTCGGGTCCATCGCGAGTGCTCTCGCGATGGCCACCCGCTGCTTCTGCCCCCCGGAGAGCCGGTTGGGATACTCGTGCGCCTTGCTCTCGAGCCCGACGCGGGCCAGCAGCCGCATACCGCGCTCGGCTGCCTCGCTCTGGCTCCTTTTGCGGACTTCCATCTGGGGAAGGGTGATGTTCCGCAGCACGGTCAGGTTCGTGAACAGGTTGAACTGCTGGAAGACCATGCCGACGTCGGCCCTGACCTTGTTGATGTCCACGCCCTTGGCCGTGATCTCGGTGCCCTCGAAGATCACCTGCCCGCTGGTGGGTGACTCCAGCAGGTTCAGGCAGCGCAGGAAGGTCGATTTGCCGCCGCCGCTCGGGCCGATCACGGCCACCACCTGCCCGGCTTTCAACTCGAAGTCGATGCCTTTGAGCACCTTGTGATCGCCGAAGGACTTGTGCAGGTCCTGCACGGTGAGCAGAGCCATCAGACGTACACCGCCAATCGCTTCTCGAGTCGGGAAGCCCCCAGGCCAATCGTGTTGGTGAGCAGGTAGTAGATGAGCCCGATGAACAGGTAGATCGTCAGGGCATCGAAGGTCCGCGAGATGATCGTCTGCCCGACCAGGAAGAGCTCGTGGATGGTGATGAAGGACACCAGGGCGGAGTTCTTGGTCAGCGAGACGGCTTCGTTGCCCAGGACCGGGAGCATCCGCAGGAATGCCTGCGGCACCACGACGTGTCGCATCGCTGACGCGTGGCTCATCCCGCAGGAGCGGGCCGCCTCCATCTGGCCGCGGTCGATGGACTGGACGGCCCCTCGGACGATCTCGGTCACGTAGCTGCCGCTGTAGAGCCCCAACGAGATGATGCCGGCCACCAGGGGGTTCAACTGCAGGCCGAGCTGCGGCAGGCCGAAGTAGATGAAGAACATCTGCACGACGAACGGTGTTCCGCGAATGACCGAGACGTAGGTTGCACCGATCGCCCGCAGCGGGGCTATGCGGCTCAGTCGCAGCAGGCCACCGATCATGCCGAGGCACAGGCTCAGCAGCATCGACAGGACGACAACCTCGAGCGTGACCCCCAACCCGGACAGGAGCTGGCGCCACGAATCGGTGATCGACGAGAGGTTGAAGAGCCCCCGATCCTTCGAGCTGCCCTCTTGGGCCTTCTTGCCGAACCATTTGTCCGTCAGGGCAGCGTAGGAGCCATCGTCCTTCGCCTGTGACAGCGCGGTGTTGAACGCCTTCCGCAAGGGTGCGTCGTCCTTGCTGAACGCATACCCGTAGTTCTCGTTTGTCAGACGGCTCCCAACCTCTTTCATGCCCCCTTGCTGCGCCACGAAGTACTGTCCAGCCGGTGCGCCGGTCACGACCGCGTCCGCCTGCCCAAGCTTTACCGAGGAGAACATCTGCTCGTTTGTCTGCACGGTCACCAGTTCGGCTTGGGGCGCGTTCTGCTTGAGCCATTCCACCGACTTGGTGCCCACCTGTACGGCGACCTTCTTGCCGGCCAGGTCGGCCAGGGACTTGATCGAGTCGTTCTTGTCGGACACGAAGATGGCCAGCCCGCCCGGGTAGTAGATGTCGCTGAAATCCACGACCTTGGCCCGGGCGTCACTGATGTAGATGGCGGACGCTCCCATGTCGATCTGCTTGGCCTGGATCGCGGGCACGATGTTGCCGAACGCCAGCTGCGTGAACTGCACATCCTTGATGCCCACCTTCTGGGCGAGCAGGTGCACGAGGTCTATGTCGAACCCGAGCATCTGGCCCTTGGCGTCGGTGAACTCGAACGGTGGGAAAGTGGCATCGGTCCCGACCCGCAGCGGTATCTTCCCGGCGCGCATCTGGGCCAGGCGGTCGGTGCCTGCGTCGGCAGGCCCGGTAACAGCGGCCGACGTGTCGCTCCTGGGAGCAACGGCCTGCCCGGCCGGGGTCAGGGTGAGAAGCAACAACACGAGTATGCCAAGTGCCCCTGCAACGCGAGCGGTCCACCCTCTGCCTGCGACGGAGGCTCGTCGTCGACTTCCGGTGCGATCCCTGGGACTGTGCATGCGAGGGATCATGGATCCTCTTCCCGTCAGGTCAGTCTGGCAAGGTCACCGGCCGTTGCCGGGCCGCCCCAACGGTAGCGGGGCGTGAGCGGAAGCGGAACGGACGGACTGGAGGCCGCGTTCACCGCTGTACCCCAGTGGGCAACTCGTCGGTGGCGGCCAACTCCACCCATCGCGCATCCGGGCCTGCCTCGTTGGTGCTCATGACCGCTGAGACGCTCGGTGCGATGGAGGGGCGTATGTCGAGAGTGCGGCGCGTAACATGCGCGTGCTGCGCGTGGCCGTTCAGGCCAGACGTCCTGCTGCCGCGAAGCCGGTCAGAGATGAACGACTTCAGCGATACGACTCGCAGAACGTCCAGGACTCCTGACATGGAGCGATAGTCCGTGTGGCGTCAGAGCGCGGTCTTGA
>NZ_JAKDLO010000256.1 GCF_030452765.1 Intrasporangium sp. | reverse complement strand
TCGACTGGTTGTACCTTTTTCTTCTCCTTCGCGGGCGTTGTGCCGGCTCCTGGACCGGTGGGGCACCCACAGTCCACTCGTGCGTGCCCCACGGGAGCTCCCAGAACAGCAAGGAAGGGGTGCATCGCGATGAGCGCGGGTCCCCAGGTGAAGCCCATCTACCCTATCTACCGCCTTGACGGGCGGACGTTTCGTATCGGTGCCCAGCTGGGTATCACGGCCGAGTTCGATGACCCGGACGGCCAGATGTGGACGCTTGTGAGCAACCTCGACGGTCGCGACCTCAGCGAGGTCGTCGACGCTGTGCTCGCTCAGCATCCCGAGCTGAGGGCCGAGGACGTCACGGACGGGGTCGCCCTGCTCGCGAGCCATGGCTTTCTCGCAGGCGTCGTCCCGGAAGACCGGGCATTGCCGGCACTGGATCGCCGCTACGACGCGTCCGTGACGTACTTCGGTCACTTCGCCCACGTCGACGAGGACCCCAGCCGGCCACTTCGGACCTTGCGCGACTCCAGTGTCCTGCTGCTCGGTCTGGGCGGGGGCGGCTCCAACATCCTGTCCCTGCTGGCCGGGTGCGGGGTCGGGCGCATCGTCGCGGTCGACAAGGACGCCGTCGAGCTGGCCAACCTCGGCCGCCAGATCCTCTACCGCGAGTCCGATGTGGGCCGGCCCAAGGCCGTCGTCGCGGCCGAGCGGATGGCCGAGCTGAACTCGACGTGCCAGGTCGAAGCTCATGTCCTGGCCGTGCGCGGCCCGGCAGACGTCACGCGGCTGCTCGAGGGGATCGACCTGGTCGTGTGCGCCATCGATGAGCCCCCGTTCGTCGCGCAACGCGTCGTGAACGCCGCCTGCGTCGCGCGTTCGGTGCCCTGCGTGTACGGCGCCTCGCAGGTCACCCGTGGCCGGGTGTTCGGCGTGATTCCGCATGTGTCGGGCTGTTTCGACTGCATCAACATCCACTACACCAAGAAGGACCCGCAGTTCGTGGCCCAGTTCGTGGGGTTCCAGCAGAGCGATTTCAGCCCGCCGAGCATCGCCTTCCCGCCGCCGATCCTGCTGCTGTCCTCGGTGATCGTTGACGAGGCCGTCCGAATCCTCACCGGCTATCTGCCGCCTCGCTGCGTCGGGACGCAGTTCGAGGTGGACTATGTGTCGGGCGCCGCCTACCCCCTGCTGGACTGGCCGCACCTGCCCGAGGACTGCCCAACCTGTGGCGTCGGCTCCGAGTCGGCGTGGGAGGTCTTCACCCACTACCAGGCCGTGCCATGACCTCGGGCCGATCCCTCGATCCGCCGTGGGCCACCCGCCGCCTGCGATCTGGCATGTTCGTCGGAGTCCGAGACGGCACCGCCCCGGTGATCCTGCAGGTGCCCCCGGGTGAACTCACCGCCAGCCTGGGTCAGACCTGCGTACCGTCCCGGCCGTGGGCCGCTGGGCTGGCCAGTGCCGCGAGCGTGGGGGTGCTGCTCGTGGCCACGGCGACCTCGGCCTGGCTCCTCGCGGCGCACGGCTACCCCGACGGGGCCGCCCTCCTGGCTCCCGGCCAGCCGCTGGCGCTGTCGCTGGTTCTGGTAATCGTTGCGGCGGTGGTGGGATCAGTCCTTCACGAGCTGGCGCACATGGTGCTGGGGCGCGCCCGCGGTCAGTCGCTGCCGCGGGCCAAGGTCAACGGACGCACCGCCGTGGCCCGGACCAACCTCACGCACACGTGGGTGTGGCCCTTCATCCCACGTACGGCCGCCTTCGGCGGGGGGCTGGCCGTGGACCTGGCGGTGCTCAGCGGCGCGCTCCTGGCGGCCGGTGGCCGCCCGGGCGCGGCCTGGCTGGTGGCGTCGGTGACCCTGCTGAGGATCGCGTGGCAGCTGCGTCCGCACCGCCGCACGGACGGGCGGTTCCTGCTGGCCCACCTGTGTGACGACCCCGCTGTGGTCACCACGGCGATGGGTGTGCTGCGTGGGCGTGCCCTGGGACGACCGGGCATCCGTCACCTCCTCGCTCTGGCCGCGATGGGCGCGGGCCTGCTGCTCGAGGGGTTCATCACCTACTGGTGGGGCTGGCGCCTGGTGGCCCAGCTGCTCCACGTCGCGGGCTAGCTCACGGGCCCGGCGAACCCGGCCAAGTTCTCTCCCTGACCTACGACCCAGAAGGAGTTGACCCCCGGTGTTGCACATCCGGCATCTGACCAAGTGCTACGGGACGGTGGAGGCCAACCACGACATCACCGTGTCCTTCAAACCGGGGCAGGTCGTTGGGCTGCTGGGCCACAACGGCGCCGGCAAGTCCACGCTGCTCGGTCAGCTCGTCGGCGCCGTCCGGCCGACGTCTGGCACCGTGCATTTCGCGGGCAGCGACCTGGTCGCCGACCCTGCCCTGGCTCGGCGCGCGTGTTCCATCATGGGGCAGTCGGCGGCGCCGATGCGTGGTGTCACGCCACGAAATGCGGTGACATCGATGGCCCGCCTTCGCGGCCGGACCAAGCGGGCCGCCACCGCCATCACCGACGACCTGCTGGCCACCCTCGAGCTGGGCGGTTGGGCGGACACGACCGGGGAGCGGCTCTCCGGCGGGATCCGCCGCCTGACGGCATACGCGATGGCCTGCGCCGGGGCCGGCCCGGTCATCCTGCTCGACGAACCGACCAATGACGTCGACCCCATGCGCCGACCGATCCTGTGGGAACACACGGCCGGGCTGGCCAGGAAGGGTCACCTGGTCATCGTGGTCACCCACAACCTCGCCGAGGCCCAGCCGCGCCTCGACCGGGTCGTCATCCTGCGAGCCGGACGTGTCGTGGGCGACGACCCGCGACCGAGACCGCGGGAGGCCCCGGAAGGGGCGCTGCGGCTCACACTGTTCGGGGCAGACAGCGGCCTGAAGACCCCCTTCCCCTCGGCCACGCCGGTACCGCGGGAGGACGGCAGCCTGCTCGTGACGTTCTCGACATCGGACGGCCCGCAGGCCCTCGACTGGGCGGCCCGCTGCCAGGCCCGGGGTCTGGTGACCGACTTCTCCATCACACCCGCGGCTTCCCTCTCGACCTTGGAGGACCTCTATGCCGAGCTCCATGAGAACTGACACGAGCCGTGCAGCCCAACCGGTCGGCGCACCCACCCCTTGGCTGCGTGATGTGGCGCTGCTCATGCGCTGGAGCGGCTCCCGGTATCGCTACCTGCTGCCCGCGTTCACCGTCATCCAAGCCGTCTTCGCCGTCGCGATCATCGTCGGGTTCGCCTTCCTGTTGAGGAACCCGACAGCAGCCGAGGTGCAGCAGCTCGCCAGCGGCGCGTGGACGATGGGCATCATCTCGGTCGGTCTTGTCATCGGCCCGCAGATCATCGGCACCGAGAAGTCGGAAGGGGTGCTCGACTACATCCATCATCTCCCCGTGCGCCGGTCGGCCATCGTCGTGGCCGACAGCTCCGTTTGGGCCGCCGCCGCGCTTCCCGGCCTGTGTGCCGGGGTCATCGCCGCACGAATCCGCTTCGGCCTCGTCCCCACGCTCAGCTGGACGACCCTGGTCGTGGTCCCGCTCGCCCTGATGACGTGCATGTTCCTCGGCAGCGCGATCGCTCACCTGCTGCGCCCCAACGTCTCCGGCGTGCTCACCCAGGTGTGCCTGCTGTTCGCCCTCCTCTTCGCCCCGGTGACCTTCCCGGCGGATCGGCTCCCGCTGTGGCTGCAAGCAGCCAACGCCTACCTGCCCTTCGAGCCCATCGCGAACCTGGTCCGCGCAGCGACAATCTCAGACTCCCACGAGCCGGCCATGCGAGACCTCCTCGTGCTCACAGTCTGGTGCGCGATCGCGTACACGGCTGACGTTCGCGCGGTGGCCCACCGTCGCTGACCCTGACCAGAGGTGGGCACGGTGCACGGCGGCTCGCTGGGTGAACACCTGCGCGGCCGGGTCGCCGTCAGCCGTTCTCCTGGCACATCCTGATCGACTTCTCCACCGAGGGCCCGGCCCGACCTGCCAGAAGGACTTCGAGGACCCATCTCGACCACGCTGGTCGCCTCCCCGGGCATCGCCCCCACACCCGGCTGCCGCGCGGGAGTTTCGCCGACCGGGGGTCACGAGTCGTGCCCACGGCCTCCTCCATGCGGGTTTCGACGAGTTGTCGTCGCCCTTGAGTTGGCCTCGGCTCCAACCGCGTTATCGGGCGGGATGAGTGGGCTTGTTGCAGGTTCGATGGATGATCGCCCATGGTCCTTCGTCCTTGGTCCGCAGCGGCCCGGTGCTGGTGAGGTCACCCAGTACCGTTCTGTCCATTGCTGTTGTCGCCGGGTTGAGGGCCATCGGCTGGGTCGGCGCGTCCGTCGGCGCGGACCCGCCGGCCCGGTCGAGGCCCACCCGGCACAGGACCGTGTTGGTCGCCGATGAGCACGACGCGCTCCCGGTGATGCCCGCAAGGGCCACGACTGGAAGCCTCGTCGTGGTTGTCGCCAGCCCGGCTGCCGGCCCGTCGTTGCTGGCGACGCTCGAGGGCGGGGCGCGCCTGGTGGATGCCGACCAGCCGCTGCAGACGCAGCTGCGGAAGGTGGATCGGGCGCTGGCCGGTGAGCCGCCCGTAGTCGATCAGAGCGCCGAGCTGGAGTCGGTGCGCAGATGGATGCGCGAGTCGGACCTTGTCGCGAGCCTGACCGGCCGGGAGGGACAGGTGCTCGAGCTGCTGATGTGCGGATGGCCCGCCGGCGAGATAGCCGGTCGTCTCGTGGTGTCCCTGCCGACGGTCCGCACCCACATCCGGTCGATCACGCGCAAGCTGGGTGTGTCGTCACAGTTGGCTGCGGTTGCCCTCGCGTACCGGTCCAGATCCGGGGTCGGCCGGCGACTGTGTCGATCTCATCAATTCTGACGATTCCTCCGTCGGGATGAAACCGGCATTATGGACATTCTTCACAAGTTCCGTATCTGTCTGAACCTCGAGATCACCAAGCGTCGGGGCTAACGGACCAGGAGGCGGGTCGAGCACGGCCCGTCGCCGAAGGGCCCAGGGCGGGCTTGGCCC
>NZ_JAKDLO010000255.1 GCF_030452765.1 Intrasporangium sp. | reverse complement strand
GTCAGCCACACGATCACGATCCATCGGCTCTCGCCGGACATTCGACCTTAAATCATGGCCATTGCACCATTCCGGAGTTCCCCCACTGGAGGCCGCGCGTGCGACCGACCTGGGCCGCTATGCCGAGTGGCATGACACAGAACGACTGGCGGGAAACCTCCACCGCGCCATGGCAGAACTGTCGGGGACTCCGGCTGGCGGGAAGATCGACTTGGCTGCCGCGATCGGCGACATGCGCACTCTCAACGGCGCCCAACCGATGCATTGCCTTGCTTGAACCGACGTTGGACGAGAAGAGGTGGGTACCCATGAAGTGGTTGACATTTCACACGAAGGACGACCCGAGGGAGCGTGTCGGGGTCATCCGCGACGGGGGAGTCGCTGCAGCCCAACCCGGGGCGACAATGATCGGCTGCTTCGGCGCATCACGTGACGACTTCGCGGCGACCGGACAGGCACTGCTCGATCACGGACCGTTCTTCCCCATGGAGGCCATCCAGCTGGCACCACCGATCCCGAGACCGCCGTCCGTCCGCGACTTCATGATGTTCGAGGAACACGTCATCAACGCCAGCCGCGGCCTGGGTCGACCCGTTGACCCGGGCTGGTACAAGCAGCCGGTGTTCTACTTCACCAATCCGGTCGCCATTGCCGCCACAGGACCAGCGATCCCGGTGGCGCCGGGATCGGAGAACTACGACTACGAGCTGGAGTTGGCCACGGTCATCGGCTGGCCCGGAGCCAACGTTCCGCCCGAGGCGGCCGAGGCCCTGATCGCTGGATACTGCCTCTTCATCGACTGGAGCGCCCGCGACTTGCAGGGTGAGGAGATGAAACTCGGGCTGGGCCCGGCCAAGGGCAAGGACACCGCCACGACCCTCGGGCCCGTGCTGGTCACCCCCGACGAGCTCGAGCCGTACCGGAAGGGCAACGGATTCGACTTGACCGTGTCCGTCAACGTCAATGACCAGGACTACGGCACTGGGAGCTTTGCGAACATGTACTGGTCGTTCTCCGACGCGATCTCGTATGCCGCTCGTGGCACGAAGGTGGTGCCCGGCGATGTCTTCGGGTCCGGCACGTGCGGAAGGGGTTGCATCCTGGAGTTGCAGGCCCTACACGGACCCGATGCCTACCCTTGGGTGAAGCCGGGCGACCTGGTCACGGTCGAGGCTCAGGTGTTGGGGAGCATCGCGAACGAGATTGTGGCCGGCCCTCGACCGCACGCCCTGAGTCGGGCCTGATGCGCGGCAGGAGCCCTCGAGTCCGCACCGCTCATGATGTCGCTCGTCGCCAACGACGCATCGCGGCGGCAACTGACTGTGCGCCATTGGTGCCGTTGACATGTCGATCGGAACGAGGCCACCGGCACGGCCGGCACCAACCGCTTCGGAGTGCTGGTCATGGACCAGTTACGGAGTGCTGACAGTGCAGCGCAGGTCTGGTGCGCGGGCAATGCCGCGGTCAAGTGTGACGAGGGTGACCTCGAGGAGCTCAGCGAGGGCGACGTAACTGGCGTCGTAGGTCGTCAGATTGCCGCGCAGCTGCCACGCTCTGGGTGCCAGGAGCTCGTAAGGCCATTGTTCGACGGCCAGGTCAAGCAGGTCGGCGTGGGCCTGGACAGCTTGGTCTGCGGTGACCAGCCCGGCCAGCTCGTGGCGCCGGACGATGTTGGCTGCCTCGAAGGCGAACAGGCTCGGGCTTGCGAGGTCGGCTCCGGTGAGGGCGCCGGTGGCCCAGCGCCCGTCCGGCCCGGCGTCCAGCAGCATCGCGACGACCGCGGAGGCGTCGCAGACGATGGGCGTTCTCACCGTCGGTCGGCATCGCGGGCAGCGAGGATCGACCCGCGGGCGATGCGAACGCCTGTCGTCTCCACACGAGAGCGAGCCCGCGCGATGAGGTCGTCGACGGCGGGTCGTGAAGCGCTCTGGACGAGCATGCCGCGGAGGTACTCCTGCAAGGACATCCCGGCCCGGGCCGCGCGTGCCGCGAGCTCATCCCTGACCCTGTCCGGCACGTCGCGCACTGTGATCGCCACACCCATGCAGCCATACTAGCAGCAACAGCAGCATTATGAAGCGTCGGGTCCGCACGTGATGAAGGCGCCACTCGTCGTCATTGCGGCGAGTCCGCTGCCGGACGGGGTCGAGGGACGAGCTCGCGGCGACCCGTCAGCGCGGTGGGCGGCATACGCCCTTGTCTCGAACGACGCCGCCGGGCCCGCTGGTCAGCCCTCCGGGAAGCCCGAGTCGATGCACAGAATGTTTCCCTCGCTGTCCTTGAACCAGGCCGCCTTGCCGATCGCACCCAGGTCGGCGATGCCGTCGTCCCACTCCACGCCCGGCATGTCGTAGGTCTCGAGTGCAACACCCTTGGCCTGCAGGGCCCGCGCCTCGGCCACGACGTCATCGACGTGGAACTGGGCAATGGTGTGTCCGGCCTGGCCGGCGTACTCGGTCCGGTAGACGCTGAACACCGTGCCGCCCACGGTGCGGTAGAGCAGCATTCCGGCGTCGCCGAACTCGGTGGCCGGCTCCAGGCCGAGGGTATCGGCGTAGAAGGATCGGGCCCGCGCCAGATCGGCGGCGGGGATGTTGGCGGTGACGGTTGCATTCGAAAGCATGAGGTCCTCCTGATGAGCTGACAAACGCGATGTTGCGTGAGAGTCGTGGGGCGCCGCTGGCGGACACCACGCGACATCCGGAACGATCGAATGACTGGTGAGGCCATGGACGGTCGGCGCGAGGAAGTGTGCCGGCGCTTTACCGGCCTTGCTCCCGTGTCGTGACGTCACCCCCTTTGAGGAGGGTTCCGGGCCCGATCGACGATGCCCCGCAATCCGCTATATACACCCGCCTCTGGCGGTGCCGCAGCCAAACCGCAAACTCTGGAGAAGGGGGCACCTACGTTTCGGTCATGGGCGCGGGTCGCGCTGCCTATCCGGCGAGTCCGCCTGTCGTGATGAGTGCGGAGTTGACGGTCGCATCCGGACGCCGGCTGGGACATCGTCGCGCCGATCGAGGACGGACCCGAGGGGAGCGAGTTCAGGGAGCCCCAGGTCCCCAAACCATCGCCGCCCACGCTGCACATGACGCGTGACGACCGAGTCAGCCGGGCAGCCAGTCGCTCAAGGCCCGTGCGACTCGCTCGTGCCTGAAGTAGGAGCAGTGCCAGGCGCCGGCGTCAGCCCTCAGGTGCAGGGCGTGGCCGTCGCCCACCCGGAGACCGCGCGGTCCGCCGACATACCCGACGCTCTCGCATGGGCCACTGCGTCGTTGGGCCTGTCGCCGAAGACCTTGTCCAGCAGCGAATCCGGCAGCCGCCACAACGCCGCCAGCGACCCCTCCGGCTCGAAGTCGGCGTCGATGGCAAACAGCCGACTCGGGTCGGGTGCCGTCGCGGCGATCCCGGCCAGGAACTCGCTGCCGGGGCGCATCGACGCCAGCCCGGGCAGTCCGCCGAGCGCACCCTGACCGAGGATCTTGACCACCTCGAGGACGGCGTCGAGCACGTCGAGCACGACCGTCCAGGGCCCCGGGGGGACGAGGTCGAGCAGGGTGGTCATGCGGTCGACGTAGGTGCCCAGCAGCTTCCCGTCGGCCAGCGGGGTACCGGAATCGGGGGTTGCGACGAGAATCGTGCGCCGTAGCGCCCCGAAGGAACCGCGGCCGGTGCTGAAGGCACCGTGCAGGAAGATGAGCGAACGGCCCGAGGTGAGCCGCGAGCCGTCGAACCCCTCGCCCGCCACCTGTGGCGTGGGCGCCAGTCCGTATGCCGCTGGCCCGAAGTCTCGCAGGTGGGTGGGCCGATGCGAGCGCTCCCACACGCTGGCGACGAACTGGGCTGCTACTCCGACGAGCTCGGTCACGACGCGATAGACGAGGACCGACAGGATCTTCTTGCCGATGAGGGTGATCAGGGACCGGTCGGCGACTCCGGCAGCAGCCTCCCCCTCCCGCACCCGCGGGGCCGCCACGACGCGGGGCATGACGAAGCGAACCGTCGCCCGCGCCCCTCGCGCCACCGCGCCAGCCGCCGAACCTGCGCCTGCGCGTGTGCCTGCGCGTGTGCCTGCGCCTGCGCCGACACCCCCTGCGCCGGCGGGCGCCTCGGTCGCCTGCACCTCCACGGCGATGACCTGGCGCATCTCGGCGCGCGCCAAGGCGTCCTGCCACACGTTGGTCGTCCGGTCCGGCTCGCCGCCGCGCCCGCCGAGGTTGCCCTGCTGCAGGACGGCGGTCCCCCGAAGGCCGGGCGCCGTGATGACGACCCCTCGCCCCAGGTCGATTCGCCGCGCGCTCGCGTCAAGCTGTGCCATGCGTCCCTCCGATCTTGGCCCCTACCGCTGTTCACCCAGATCGCCTGTTCACCCTGAATGCGGTCACCCTGAATGCGTCACCCCGACACTCGAGCACCCCCACGGCGACCGCTCAGCGAACGAACGTCAGCTCCGGGTGCCCATAGAACACGTAGGCCAACGACGAGGCCGTGTGCAGGTCCCAGGCAGTGGCATAACGGCTGCGCAACTGCCGCAGGGACTCGGCGACGGACGTGCCGGCGGTCAGGGCAGCGGCATAGAACTCCTCCGCGAACCGCCTGGCCACGAGGTCGTTGACGCTCCACAGGGGTGCGACATACCCGCTGCACCCCTCGGACACGAAGGCCCCCGCCATACCGCCGTAGTCGCTCAGCACGGATCCGGCCGTCCCCACCTGGCAGGCGTTGAGGAAGACGAAGGGCTTCGTCTCCCGGGTCAGTGACGATCCCTGGACGACGAAGGGGTCGAGCCGGCGCAACGTCTCGCTGAGGACGATCCCGGTGTACTGCTGCATGGTCGGGTTCACCTCCCCATGGGCGGCCACGTGAACCGCCGTCGGTCCGAAGGGAGCACCGTTGCGCTCGAGTTGGTTGCCGAGCAGCCGTGCGAGGTCTGCCTCGGTCGCCGTCAGTGGCAACCCGCCGTAGGCGAAGGCGATCGCCTTGCCCTCCTCGACCGCCTCGGGCAGTGGGCGTACGTCCGTGTCGGAGGCGTAGTCCCCGATGACGACCGCGAGGCACGTCGCCGAGGCTCGGACGGGCGGGGGCGAGGCGGGGCGGTCCCCGC
>NZ_JAKDLO010000254.1 GCF_030452765.1 Intrasporangium sp. | reverse complement strand
CAACGCCCACCGGCCAAGGCGGCGACGCCCGCCGGCCCAACCCGAGCGCCGACCGCACCGGCGCGGCCGGCACTGCGCGCCCGGCCCGGCAGCAGCCGTCCCGGTACGTCAAGATCACGCCGAAGCCCCGCACGCCGGGTGACACCCGGCCGCCACGGCGGCAGCCGATGCCGCCCCCGCCGCGTGAGCAGGACGGAGACCAGCCATGAGCTACCGCGATCTGGAGGACGACGACCCGGCGCAGGTCGAGCACCTGGCCGAGGTCGTCGACGCGCCCGACCCGACCCAGGCCGACGAGGACCCCGCGGGCGTCGGCCCGGCCGTCCTCGACCCGCAACCGGGGCGGGAGACCATGCCCCGCTGGGTCCAGCTGGCGATCCTGGCCGGGTGCGCCACGGCCGTGGCCGTGTTCATCTGGTTCGTCATCATCGACCGCAGCCCGGCCGCCGAACCCGGCGCCGCTCCGGTGGTCACGGTCAGCACCTCGCCGGCGGCACCAACCCCGCCGGCGCCCGGCCCGTCGACAGACGACACGACCGCGCCGGAACTCCCGGCGGCGCCGCCGCCCGCGGCTCAACCGGAAGCGACCGCGGCCCCCGAGGGGGCCGCGGCCACGCGTGCCCTCACGAGCGTGCGCTTGTTCGTGCCCGCCTGGACGATGAAGGGCACCCCCGCCCAGCGGCGCGACGCACTGACCCCGGTCACCACCGCGCGGCTCGTCGAGGCCCTGGCCGACGTCGCACCCGAAGCACTGCCCTCGCTCACCGGCGACCCCCGCATCAGCACCGTCACCGGAACCGCCGCGGTCGTCGAGGTGCCGACCAGCGCAGGCATCGCCCAGCTCACCGTCGAGCCCGTCGACGGGCGCTGGCTCGTGACAGCCGTCAGCCTCGCGCCACCACCCGTGCCGACCCCCCCAGCGCCAGCATGATCGGCCTGACCACGGTCGTCGGCGCGATCCTGTCCACCCCTGCCGGGCGCAAAGCGGCCCTCATCGGGGGTGGACTCGTCGTCGCGATCCCGCTCTCACTGATCGGCGGCATCGCCGGTACCGCGTCCATGGACGAGGCCCTGAACGCGCAATGCGGGCAGGGCACCCTCTCCGACGCCGCCGCCGTGGTGGCAGGCTCCCGGCCCAGCTGGTGGAACCAGGACGGTAAGGGCGCCGACCGGGACAAGAACGTCGGCATCATCGTCGGGATCGTGCGCGCCCGGGGCCTGCCCGATCGCGCCGCGATCATCGCGCTGGCCACCGCGCTCCAGGAGTCACGACTGATCAGCCTGCCCGGCGGTGACCGTGACAGTGCCGGCCTGTTCCAGCAGCGCCCCACCCAAGGGTGGGGCACCCTCGCGCAGGTCACCGATCCCGTCTACGCGACGAACAAGTTCCTCGACGCCCTGCAGAAGGTGCTCGGGTGGCCGCTGATGACCGTCACCGAGGCCGCCCAGAAGGTCCAAAAAAGCGCGTTCGCGGACGCCTACGCCCAGCACGAGGCGCTGGCCACGCAGCTGGTCATCGCCGCCGGCCGCCCCGCTACGCCGGCCAGCCCGCCGCCGGCCCAACCCGGCAACGGTGCGCCCGTGGCCGTCGCAGCCGCGACGGCCTGCCCGGACGTGCAGCCCGCCAGCGCGGCCGGCTCGCCGGTCATCTCCGGCCGGTGGGCCAACCCCCTCAAGCCAGCCAAGTACGGAATCGGCAGCGTGTTCGGCGCTTACCGGCCGAACCTGCCGACGGCGAAGCTGCACAAGGGCCAGGACCTGACGGCGCCGATCGGTACCCCGATCTACGCCGTCTGTGACGCCGTAGTGGCCCAAGCCGGACCAGTCACCGGAGGCGGCGGGAACCAGACGACGCTCGACTGCGGCGGCGGCATCACCATCAAGCTGATGCACCAGTCCGCGATCAGCACCGAGGCCGGCGCCTCCGTCACCGCCGGGCAACCCATCGGGGCCGTGGGCAGCACCGGCAACTCCACCGGGCCCCACCTGCACGAGCAGGTCGAGGTCGCCGGCGTGCCTATCAACCCGGTGCCCTTCATGGCCCAGCACGGGGTGCCGCTATGAGCCGCACCCGCCGCGGCATCGCCGCCGCGACGCTCACGCTCCTGACCCTCGCGGGCTGCTCGGCCGAGCCCGAGCCCGCCCAGGTCACCGCCGTCATCGCCACCCCGCCGCCGGCCACCTTTATCCCCGAGGCCGCGCCAACCCCCGACGCGGCCGGCACCCCGGCGGCACCACAGAACCAGATCAGCATCGACACCGAGCAGACCGGGCGCACCGCGGCCGCGGCCGCCGCCGCGATCACGTTCATGCGCGCCTACGCCCCGCCGAAGCTGACCAAGGCGGCATGGCAGGCGCGCGTGAACCCTCTGCTAACCGACTCCGCCCGTGAAGCCGCCCAGAACATCAACCTGGCCAGCATCACCGCGCACACCGTGACCAGCTCCGCCACGGTCCTGCCCGGCGCAGACAAAGACGCCCGCACCGTGACGGTGCCCACCGACGCCGGGGACTACACCCTGTTCCTGCGCTGGGACGCCCTCGGCGGCCGCTGGCTCGTGCAGACCTACCAGCCGCCCGAAATCCATGAAGACTGAGGAAGCCGTGACCAGGCCCGCTGACTCCCGCGACACGGCCCACCCGTCCGGGCCGCGTCCCCATGCTTGCATGCATGCACTGACTAGGCTCCCGGCATGACGACCGTGCTCGGGAGCTACTCCGAGGCCGGCGGCGTGTGCAAAACCACGCACGCCGTCAGCCTGGCCATGACCGCCGCCCTCGCGGGCCGGAACGTGCTGCTGATCGACCTCGACCCGCGCGCATCCGCCACCCGGTGGCTCACCGTCGAGCCGACCAAGCCCGGCCTCGACGTCTCAGCCATCATCGCCGCCGACGACTGCGACGGCTGGGCCGACGAGCTGGCCGTGCCCGCCCCGGACGGGTGGAGCCCGAACCTTCGCGTCGTCCCGGCCGGGCGCCGCCTCGCCACCCTCGAAGGGCAGCTCCCGCACGGCGTCGAGCTGCGCCTGATGCGCGCGATCGAGGGCACCACCGCTGACCTCGTGGTCATCGACTGCCCCAACCGCCAAGGCGGGCCGCTCACACTCAACGCGCTGTTCGCCGCGAACGCGCTGATCATCGCCGCCAAACCCGACACCGACGGCCGCGAAGGCGTCGAAGGCGCCTACACCACCATCGCCCGGCACCGGCAAACCCTCGACCGGCTCGGCTCGACCCGCCGCCTCGACGTGCTCGGCATCGTCGTCGGCAACGGCCGCGACGTGATCGTGCCGCGCATCGAGAAGCACACCCTGGCCGAACTCGACAACACCTGGCCCGGCCAGGTGCTCCGGCCCGTCATCCCCTCACGCACGATCGTGCGCGAGGCCCGCGAAGCGGGCACCTGGTACGGCAACTTTCCCTCCTCGGCGCCCGTCGTCGAGGCCTACGCCGCGATCGCGGCACAGATCCTCCACACCATGAAGGAGCCAGCATGAGCGACCAGGCCCGGCCCGACCTCACCGCGAGGTCGCAGCCTCGCGCAGCCGCCGACCTGCCCGACCCGGCCGACCCCGCACCGGCGCCCGAACGGCGCCAGGGACCGCCGGAGAAGCACCGCCCGATGGTCGCCATCGACACCGGCTCGACCGCCACCTACGCGATCCAGTACCGCCTCACCGAGGACGAACGCGACCAGCTGCTCCGCATGCAGGAAGCCCGCGGAGACCGACGCGGCATCGACACCATGCGGTGGTTCCTCGCGAACTTCGCGGACAAAGCCATCGAACGAGCCCGCCGCGAGACCGAGGCGAAACAGCACCACTACCGATAGCACCCAGCTGCCCCCCAGCAGCAACAGCCCGCATTTGACGCCTCACCGTCAACGCGGGCTGTTGCTGTCCCGGGCGCACTGTCACACCAGGTGCTTACGATGAGCCGGCTGGCCCTGCCGACGACCCGAACGGGCCAGCACGCCCCGCGGCCGAGCCTCCAGCCCCGGCCGCGGGACCACCCAGCCGGCCAGCTCGAACCCGGCCACGCGGGTCTGCGCAGTGACCTCGAAGCGCGGGAGCCAGTGTCGGTGCCGCGGCGAGGGCCGCACACCCTGGCACCACACGGGCCTGAACAACCCGCCACGCGGCCTACTGACGGCCGCGCGCGCGAACCCAGCCAGGCAGGCCCACCCCTCCTTCACCAGCCGTCTGTGAACTCAGCCGATGGCCAAACCGGAACAAGACACACACGCATCATCGACGCCAGAGGCGGCTCCCGAGCCAGGCGGTCAAGTAGCTCCACTCCGTGTCGCGACTTGCCCCACACCGGCGCCACCACGAGCCGGCGCGGTGAGCGACGAACGGCAAAGGCTGGCAGCTGCGCTGCTAACCGACCGGCCTCCGGCCGGCTGAAAACGTCTTTCCCCTCCACCTCCGGGGCGTCTCATGATCGCGGCCCCGCCGGTCGGTGCAACACCGGCTCGCTGCGCTCGACCCCTACGACGGGACGAGCCCCCTCGGCGCTCCTACGTCGCTGATTTCCTCGCGAACTCGCCCCGTCTCCAGGGCTGCCCGCTGTCCTTCGCTGCGCTACGGCCCTCCGGGTGCGCCGCCCGGCTCCTGCCCGCGCTTCATTCCACTTGCCCCGGAGGGGGCGGGGGATGGTCGCCCGGCCAACCGATGGGGAGCAGTCCCAGCGGCCCTGACAGTTCACGAGAGGAAACCCCAATGATCCACATCAGCCACACCGACGAGCACGGCGCCACCAGCGATATCAAGACGCTGGCCAGTGACAACGGCGACCAGATCAACCGCAACGCCGATACCGGCCAGTGGGACGCGTGGCACAACCTCGACGAGCGCCAGGTCGACGACTTGACCGCGAACACCGCAGCAACCGCCGTACTGCACGTGTACGCCTTTGCTCGGGTCGACGCGCTGCGCGTCGACTACGCCCACGGCCCCAGCGTGATCTACCCCGCCGGCCAGTGGCCCGTCCTGTCGGTCTGGGCCGACCTGTTCGACCAGCCCAACACGTAACCCCCGCACTCCCTCCGGTGGCGCGGCCCGCCCCGAACGCCACCCGCGGGGCACCCCCCCCAGCCAACAGCAAGG
>NZ_JAKDLO010000253.1 GCF_030452765.1 Intrasporangium sp. | reverse complement strand
GTGCCGATGTCGCCCGGGTTGTAACGCATCCCGAACTCGCTGGTCGGCACGAACCGGCCCACCACCGGAAGCCGGACCGGACCCCCCGCATCCAGGACGGAGCCGATCGAGGAGACGCACGGGTTCTGCGCGGCGGCCGCGCTGGCGCCGAAAAGGACGGCGACCAAGCCGAGGAGGACGGGGATGGCCACCATGCCGACGGCGCCGAACGCGACCAGGCCGACAACGAGCTTCTTCTTCATCGGAGCCTCATCCCGCGCTGGGGGGGACCACGCGAGAGACCTGCATTCCGTGGTCGCCGGTCGTGAACTCGACGATGTAGTCGCCGACGTCGGTGGGTACTCGCACCGCGGTGAGCAGGTCCGTGGGGGCATCGGTCGGGATCACGGCAGCCGCGCCAGTGATCCGGGCGTAGGGGACTTGGGCGGGGTCGGTGCCTTCGTAGTCGGCGGCAGCCTGGTCGGTCATGAAGGACCGGACCTTGGTCCACCAGGCGACCTGGTCGACGGCTGCGCTGGGGCGGGCGAAGGCGGTCATGAACGCTGTGGCCGTGGAGGTTGCGAGCTTGAACCGGGCAGCCTCAGCTGGCCCGTGGGCGGCCGCGGACGCGGACGGCGGCACGGGTGTCCCGTCGGGCTCGACCTCGGCGATCGACGAGGACGGCGAGGAGTCCGAGGTCGTCGATGGTGTGGACTGTGTGACGGTCGCGGGCGGCAGGGTGGGCGCCGGCGGCACACTCGTCGAGGTCGAGGTCGACGTCGACGGGGCGGTGGCGGCGGCAGGGTGGTCTCGGTGCTGCAGGAAGAGCAGGGAGACCGCCGCGAGGAGAAGCAGGAGGGCGGGACCGAGGAGACGGCGCATGGTCATCGTCCTCTGCGGCCGCGGCGACGTGAGCGGTCCACCGCGGGTGAGGAGTCGGACGGGGCGGGGATCGCCTTAGGTACCAGGACGATCGTTCCGTCCGGGCGAACGACCTTGTCCCACTGCCGTTTCGGGGTGGGAGTGGCAGCTTCGGCGCGTGGCTGACGCCGCGGGACTGGCCGGGGCTGCTGCGCCGCCAGGTCGGAGTGTGGCGCCTTGGTGGGGCGGGATGAGGCTGGGGTCTTGCCAGCCGTCTTGCCGGCTCTCTTGCCCCCTGCCGCCGCGGGGCCCGTGCTCGAGGACAGGACGGTCCCCTGGATGACCCGCCCTGAAGCCCGCGATCCCGACGGGGTCGCCTTGGTCCGGTTGGGCATCGGGCCCTGAGGTGCTGGGCGGCCGGCCGGACCGGATGGGAGGGCCATCCGCGACAGCACCGCTGCACGTCGGGCGCTGTTGACGGCCTTGCTGGCGCGAGCAGCGGTCATGGATCCGGTGACGACAGTGGATGCCCCGCCGGTCGCGTAGGCCAGGGCGGCCCCGCCACCGAGGCGCACCAGACCACCCACGACCTTGCCCTTTCGGGCCTCAATGCGGCCCACTCCGACGGACGGGCCGGGCAGCTGCTTGCGCGGGCCACCACCTCCACCGCCTCCACCTCCGCCACCGCGCGGCCCAGAGCCTCCGCTGGCCGGGTAGAACGGAAGGTCGCCGTCGCCCCCACCGGGCTCTTCCCCGACGTGACCGTTCGCTCCGAGGAACGCGGCCTGCCGGCGAGCGTCGATGTTGTAGATGCCGCCGGCGCTGCGCGCTGCCGAGCGGGTCGCGCGCAGCTGGGCCAAGCTGGTGACGGTGCGGACGGCGCTGCCGGCGGCAGACCCCAGACCCGAACCGTGACGTTCGGGCAGCCGCGTCGCCGGCGCACCGCCGGGACGCTTTGACATCCACTCCGCGAGGCGCTGAGCCGACTCCTTGAGCCGCTTGCGCTGCCGCCAGTAGATGACGATGCCGACGATCAGGATGACGTCGACGATGACGAACGTCTTCGGCACGGACTCGTTCGCGCCGGACTTGAACATCGCCTGGATGACGAGCAGGAAGACCCCGAGGAAGACGGTCGTGAAGAGGATGATGAGCAGGGAGATCGCCGCCTCGGCGAACGTCAACAACAGGGAGCCCTTGCCGCCGCCGGGCAGCAGGCCAGTGACCAGGGTGAGGATCGCCTTCAGTGACTGGAACATCGCGTAGCAGGCAGCCGCGATCACCGAACCGGCGAGCACGATCGTCAGCAGAAGAATGATGAAGCTGGCCGGCATGAACACGATCGAGCCCAACGCCATCGACGCGGTCGGCTGGGCCGCGTAGTCACCGGCGGCCGAGTCGCACTCGCCGACGCGGTCGCGGATGTCGGAGGCAGATCCGTAGGGGCCCTTCTTCAGGACGTCGTCGTACACCTTGGCGCATTTGCCGCCGTCCAGGACCTTGCCGAAGTTGATCATCTCGGTGGGTTGGCGGATGAAGGTGTCGACGAGCTGACCGGTCTGTGCCTTGCGCAGCTGATCCGGGGACTGGCCGGTGGAGCCGCCGCCGGTGGCCAGCGCCGCGGACAGCTCCAGACCGGTCTGTTGGGTCTTCATGATGAGCCCGTTGCTGCCGGCAACCATCTGAACCGGCTGGGCGAAGACTCCCGTCGCCAGGGCCGCGATGACCAGCGCAGTCCCGAGCTCCCAGATGCCGGTGGCGTACCGGCCACGGGCCATCCAGCAGACCGCGACGACGGCGGTGATCGTCAGCAGCACCGGGACAGCACCGACGCGGTCGACCACAGACTGCATGGCATCACCGGTCGCCAGCAGCGGAGACGCGATCGTGTGCAGCCAGTCGAAGGACAGCACCCAGTCCAGGAACCACAGCGCCAGGGCGCACCAGGAGCGGTAGGCCCCCCAGCAGGCGTCGGTGATGGCGGCCCAGAAGAACTTGTCCGGAGACGTGACCCCGCCCCGGTCCAGAGACAGCTCGTAGTTCCACATCGAGATCCCGTGGGAGTCCGTCAGGGTGATCCACGACAGGGCTGGCGGGGTCTGCCCGATCTGGTCACCGTCGGCGGGGGCAGCGGATGCGGCCTGGACGCGGACCAGCAGCAACAACACCGCGGTCATCACGACAGCCGCGGACCGCGCGAGCCAACGGCGAACCCGGGAGACCTTGGTGGCAATGGTCACGACGGAGCACCCTCTGCCGGGGAGCCCCCCGCTGGGCCCGAGGTGCGCACGGCCAGATCGCGCGCCTTGAGTGCAGGCACCAGGACCTTCCCGCGGCCGACGTTGCCAGAGGTGTCACGGATCAGGCATTCGCCGCGGCGGTGGTCAGGGACGCCGTCGGCCTGCACGGGGGACATGTCGTTGCGGACCAGGTCGACCAGTGCCTCGTCGGAGGGGTCGAGGTCCAGCCAGGCCAGCCCCCGCTGGGCGAGGGTCTTGTCGCGGTGCCGCATCAGGATTCGGGTCGGGATCAGGCCCCGTAGGGTCGGGGACCCGAAGTCGGCCTCCGGGTCGTGCGACCCGAGGGCGACGGCAGCGCGGTGCTTGCGGCCGTCGCGGACGAAGTCGACGATCTCTCGCTCCCCCTCGGGGCTGATGGTCACGCTGTGCGCCTCGTCGACGACGAAGAGCCCGAGGATGTCGCGGTCGGCGAAGCAGACGTGGCGTGCCAGGGCGGCGATGAGCGCGTACATGGCCCGGCCGAAGATCTTCTCCAGGCCGAGTTGCTCGAACAGGTGCTGGTGCTCGAGCTCGTCACGAGAGGGCAGCTGGAGGGTGTGGGTGCGGATCACCACGGCGGGGTCGGACAGCTGAAGGGGCGGCACGTTCTCGTCGAAGATGACGCGGCCGAAGTCACGGCGAGCGAACACGTTGATCAGCCGGGCCATGTCCCGAGCTCCTGGCAGGTCGCATCCGTCGGCCAGGTGACGCAGCAGTTGGCCGAGGCTGGAGATCTCGTGCTCGGACAGGTAGGCCGGGTCCAGGACGTCCGACAGTAGGACGCCACGCTCGGAGGTCGGGGACACGTTGAGCAGCGGCGTGAGGAAGGTCTGGGTGATCCGTGATCCGACCGAGGGCCCGAACAGACGCAGCGGGTCGAGGCTGAGCTCGGGGTCGGAGACGTCGACCACGACGGCACGGGTAACCGATCGCGCCCAGATGGCCCACTCCCCCATGGCAGTGCGGTCGGCGACGATGACCCGGCCGTTGCGGTCGATGACGTCGCCGGAGAGCTTCTTGAGGGTGACCGACTTGCCCGAGCCGAGCTCGCCGGCGATCGCGATGGATCCGGAGACGTCGCGGTCGGTGGCGCCCTCGAGGTCGTGCAGGATGACGCTGGTCGGCCCGCACGGGACCGTCGGGGCGAACAGCGGGCCGTGCGCGATGTTGAGGGCCAGTAGGGAGCCCTTGTTGTCGCCGAGGTTGACCGAGGCCAGCGGGACGGTCGCCGCCAGGGCTTTGCTGGTGGTGATCTGGGAGAACTCCCGGACCGCCCTCGAGGACGGGACGCCGGGCTGCATCGCCCACCACAGCTCTTCCTGGTAGCCCAGAGGCTGCGCCAGCTTGTAGCCGGTGTCGGCGAGGAAGTCGGATAGCGCGCGGGCCTGGGTGCGCGCCGACTCCGCGTCGGGACCGGCGACACAGAAGATCATCGTGGCCTGGGCCTCGACCTCGAGCTTGTCGGACTCCAGGACTCCGACGTATTCAGCCAGGTCGTCGGCGACCCGGTCGAGCATGTTCAGGCCGTGGCTGACCTCGCCGTCGCGCTGGCCGTACTGCTCGTTGAGGTTGCGCAGCGCCCGCTGGTTCTGGGATGCGACGACGCTGCTGGCGCGGACGTTGAGGCGCAGCGCCCAGTCCACATCCAGGCCGGACTCGTCGATGCGTCCGATGAACTCGCTGCCCGGGAAGACCATGCCGCCGTCAGGGACGTCGGAGATGACCATGAGGGACTGGTAGCTGGCGTCGGAGGGGTCGACGGAGCAGGCGTCCTGGATCTTCAGGAAGCGACGGCTGATCGGGTTCAGGCGGGCAAAGGCCTTCGGGTCCAGGTCGCTCTGGCCGCCCTCGTCAAGGATCGGCTCACCGAGGGCGGAGGCCGACTTGGGGGTCAGCAGCGCGCCGGCGACGTCGTTGGGGTCACCGCTGGGCAGGTCGAGGTCCTGGAACAGGCCGCGACGGATCGTGTGCTCGTGCAGCCACACCATCTGGGCG
>NZ_JAKDLO010000252.1 GCF_030452765.1 Intrasporangium sp. | reverse complement strand
CGGCAGCGGTGGCCGGGGCAGGCTGAGGCGCGGTCGCGGCGGGGGACGGAGCGGAGGTAGGCGCAGGCGCGGCGGCCGGAGCCGGCCGCTCCGGGGCGACCGTGCCGTTGCCGCCGCCGACGGTGCGGTCGGGCTGGTAGTCCTCGAAGAAGCTCCACCAGGCCCGGTCGACGGAGTTCTTGTCCGACAGGTACTGCTGGTACAGCTCGTCGACGAGCCATTCGTTCGGCCCGAATGCTGCCATCGGGTCGTTGGACGTGGGCTGCTCGGACACGGTGAATGCGCCTCTTTCATGGCCTCTTGGCGGATACGGTGCCAGCCTAGCCCGCTGGGGCTGGACCCGCCGACTCCCGCGCACGGGTGACGCGACGGTCGGCAGCGGCGTCGGGGCCGAATGGCCGGGGCGGTCGGCGCGGCAGCCCGCCGAGGTCAGGAGATGTCCGCGCGCACGGTCCGCCAGGTGCCGACGCCGGCCATGACGGCGGCATACGCCGCGAGCACCAGCGCCCCCGCCCACCAGCTGAGCTGGGCCACGGCCTCGCCGTCGAAGCCGCTGCTCACGGTGCCGAGCGTGGCACTGGTCGCCTGGCTCGGCAGGTACGGGGTGATGTGCTGACCCCACGAGGGGATGGCGAGCACCACGCCGAGGATCGGCTCGACGATCCAGGCCACCCCGATCGAGATGAGCAGCGCGGCGACCTGGTTCGGGATGAGGATGCCGGCACCCAGGCCGATGAGGGCCCACAACCCGAGGACGAGCAGGGAGAGCGCGAGCGTCCGCCAGATCGACGGGTCGCCGAAGGCGCTGTGCCCGCGGGCGGTAAGGATGATGGTGCCGGCCACGACCGAGCCGAGCAGGGAGACGATCCCGTACATGGCCCCGACGCCGAGCAGCGTGACGACCTTGGCGCCCATGACGCGACCACGCCGAGGTGTCCCGAGGAACGTCGAGGTGATCGTCTCGTGCCGGTACTCCGAGCCGATCATCATGATCCCGACCGCGAGGGTCAGCAGGTACCCGACCTGGATACCGCTGGTGAAGACCATCTTCGCGAGGGCGGCGTCGGTTCGTGCATACACCGGCGGCGTCTCGCCGGACATCGCGCTGCTGGTGAAGATGAGCCCGATGATCATCGCGAACGCGGCCCCGCTGAGGAACACGGCGATGGCCATGCCCCACCAGAGACGGGTCGTGAAGAACTTGCGGAACTCCGACCGGATCACCGCGCTCACCGGCCCACCTCCTCGGTCGGTGCGGTGGTCGACACCGGTGACCCCGTGGGCGACGGGAGCGCTCGGGGCGCCGACTCGCCCATCCCGCCCCGGTTGCGGTTGCGGTGCTCGTCCGACTCGGTCAGGTTGAAGAAGAGCTCCTCCAGTCGGGTCTGCTCGGTGCGCAGCTCGTGGATCGGCACGCCGGCCGCCAGGGCGATGTCGCCGATCCGGTCGAGGTCGCCACTGTGGACCGTGAGGCCCTCGTCGCGGGCCCCGCTGTCGATACCCTCTCGTCGCAGGGCCTCCATCAGTCCGGGGATGTCGGACGAGCGGACGTATGCCGCCGAGTCCCCGTGCAGGTCCGCGATCCTCCCCTCCGCGACACGCCGGCCGTTGGCGATGATGACGATGTCGTCGACGGTCTGCTCCACCTCCGAGAGCATGTGGCTCGAGATGAGCAGGGTGCGGCCCTCGCTGGAGAGGTGGCGCAGGAAACCACGCAGCCATCTGATGCCCTCCGGGTCGAGCCCGTTGGCCGGCTCGTCGAGGATGATGACCCGAGGGTCGCCGAGCAGCGCGCTGGCCAGACCCAGCCGTTGCCGCATCCCCATCGAGTAGCCGCCGGCCCGCTGGCGTGCGGCAGCCGGGATGCCGACGAGCTCGAGGAGCTCGTCGACCCGGCGGTCGGGGACCTTCGCCACCGCGGCGAGGACCCTGAGGTGGTCGCGCCCGGTGCGCCCGGGGTGGAAGTTGGTCGCCTCGAGGGCCGAGCCGACGACGGTCAGCGGGTCGGCGATGTCGCGGTACCGGCGGCCGTCGATGGTGGCCGTGCCGGCGCTCGGACGGATCAGCCCGAGCAGCATCCGCAGCGTCGTCGTCTTGCCGCTGCCGTTGGGGCCCAGGAAGCCGGTGATCCGACCGGGCTGCACGGTGAGGTCGAGCCGGTCCACAGCGGTGAACGTCCCGAAGCGCTTCGTCAGTCCACGGATCTCGATCCTGCCCGCGCCGCGCTCGGGTGCCGCCGTCATGCGTCGTCTCCTCCTCGATGCTGCGGGCCCATCGAACCACACGCCGCACGAGAGCTGGGCTCCATATAGTGGGGAGACTATGACCGAGTGGCTCCTGGTGCTGGGCGCCGTCGTGCTGACAGCCGGCACCGCACTCTTCGTCGCCGCGGAGTTCAGCCTCGTCGCGCTCGACCGCCCGGCCGTGCAACGGGCGATCGACGAGGGAGACAGCGGAGCGCGCGTCGTGCTCAGGTCCCTCAAGCAGCTCTCGACGCAGCTGTCGGCCGCCCAGGTCGGGATCACCCTCACGACCTTGGTGGTCGGCTACCTCGCTCAACCCTCGATAGGCGCGCTGCTTGCCGGCCCGCTGGGCTCTGCGGGCCTGCCGAGGGGGGCCGCCGTCGCCGTCTCGAGCGCAGCCGCGCTCGTCCTGATCACGGCCTTCTCCATGGTCTGCGGGGAGCTGCTCCCGCAGTTCCTCGGCATCTCGGCGCCGCTCGCGACCGCGAAGGTCGTCGCTCTGCCCGTACGCTTCTTCGCAGGCCTGTTCAGGCCCCTCGTCCTGCTGCTCAACGGCTCGGCCAACCGGGCCCTGCGCGCGATGGGGATCGAGCCCCAGGAGGAGCTGTCGGCCGCCCGGACCCCGCAGGAGCTGACGAGTCTCGTCCAGCGGTCTGCCGAGGCCGGCACGCTCGACGTGACGACCGCTCGGATGCTGACCCGGTCGCTCGGCTTCGGGGAGCGATCCGCGGACGACGTCATGACCCCTCGGGTCCGCTGCACGGGGATCCACCGCGACGAGTCGGCCGAGGACGTACTGCGCCTGTCTCGCCGCACCGGACACTCGCGCTTCCCTGTTCTCGGCAACGACTGGGACGACATCGACGGCGTCGTCCACGTCAAGAAGGCGATGGCCGTTCCGCACGAGCGTCGCAAGGACGTACCCGTGTCGGCTCTCATGTCCGAGCGTCTCGTCGTGCCGGAGACGATCCGCCTCGACCCGCTCCTGCGCCAGCTGCGTGAGGGAGGCTTCCAGATGGCGGTCGTCGTCGACGAGTACGGGGGCACCTCAGGGGTGGTGACCCTCGAGGACGTCGTCGAGGAGATCGTCGGCGAGGTCGCCGACGAGCACGACCGCGCGCGGCAGGGCGGACGGGCCCTGCTCGACGGCTCGTGGACGGTGCCCGGGCTGTGGCGCCCCGACGAGGTGCGAGACGCTTTCGACGCGGACGTCCCGGACGGGCCCGAGTACGAGACCATGGGCGGCTTCGTGATGGCGCGGCTCGGCCGGATCCCCGTCGTCGGTGACATCGTTGCTATACCCGGGTGGCACGTCACAGTCGGGGCGATGGCGGGTCGCCGCATCGACCGGCTCCGGTTCGTGCCCGACCCCGAGTCCCTACCCGAACCCTCCGAACCCGAGCAGGTGGTACCCGATCGCGAGCCCGCCGATGACACGCGCACGCGCGCGGAGCGGCCTGGGGAGGGAGCGTGACGACCGGCCTCGCGCTCGGCATCTCCGTCCTGCTGCTGCTGGGCAACGCCTTCTTCGTCGGCGCCGAGTTCGCGGCCATGGCCGTGCGCCGGTCGTCCCTCGAACCGCTCGCCGAGGCGGGGAGCAAGCGGGCCGCCACGTCGCTGGTCGCCCTCGAGAGGCTCGGCTCGATGCTCGTCACCGCCCAGCTGGGCATCACGGTCTGCTCGGTCGGCCTCGGTGCCCTTGCGGAGGCGGCGCTGCACCACCTGCTCGAGCCCCCGTTGCACATCGCCGGGCTGCCCGAGGTCTGGGCGGGGGGCCTTGCGCTCGCCTTCGCCCTGCTCATCGTGTCCTACCTGCACGTGGTCGTCGGTGAGATGATCCCGAAGAACATCGCCATCGCCGGCCCAGACCGGATGGCGCTGCTGCTGGTGCCAGCGCTGCACGTCCTGTCCAACCTGCTCCGCCCCGTGGTCCGAGCGATGGAACGCACCGCCAAGTCCCTGGTCCGGCTCTTCGGGGTGGACCCGAAGGACGAGATCACCTCCGTCTTCACCGTCGAGGAGGTGGCTGCGATCGTCAGTGAGTCCCGTCAGGAGGGCCTCATCGAGGAGGCGCGGCACGGGCTCGTCGCCAAGACGCTCGAGTTCTCGGACAAGACGGCAGGCGATGTCGCGGTCGCCACGCGACAGCTCGTGTGCGTCGCCCTCGGCGCGACACCCGACGACATCGAGCACCTCGTCGCGAGACACGGGTTCTCGCGCTACCCGGTCGAGGATGTCTCCGGCGAGGTGGCCGGCTACCTGCACCTGAAGGACATCCTCTACGCCGACGACGAACGGCATGAGCAACCGATCCCACCAAAGCGGATCCGGCGGCTCGCGACTGTCCGCGGCGAGGACGAGATCGAGCAGGTGCTGGCGACGATGCAGCTGACCGGAGCACACCTGGCTCGCGTCGTGGACGAGCACGGCGCAGTGTCCGGGGTCGTCTTCCTCGAGGACGTCATCGAGGAGCTCGTGGGTGAGGTCACCGACACGACACAGCGCTGACGCGGCGGTCCCGGCGTGAGCGGCATAAGTCCCCGGGATTCCCCGCACCCCGCCCCCCTTCCCTGTCCTCCCCGCGCGGCGCTCTCTTGTGGTCAGAGCCCGGCGCACTCGCCGCGCTTGGCCCCCGTGACCTGGTTCGTCGGCGGCACGTTGGCCGGGTTCTCCGTCGCGTCGCCGATCTGCGCCGCTGGCGTGTTCCCGAAACAGGAGAGGCTTCCGACGATGCGGTTGGCCACGATCTCGTTCGAGTCGGGGCCCTGCGGCCAGGCCAGGTTCGCCGACATGTGCGACCACGTGACCGACCCGACGATGGTGTTGCGCAGCAGCCCCGCCCAGCAGCCCGCCCAGCCTCGGGCCGTCAGCCCTCCG
>NZ_JAKDLO010000072.1 GCF_030452765.1 Intrasporangium sp. | reverse complement strand
TGCACTCTCGATCAGGGGAAGTGCACTCTCGATCAGGGGAAGTGCACTCTCGATCGGGGAGGGTCGTGGTTTCGATCGTCGTCGTCCTCGTCGTCATGTGTGCAGCCCGCATTCAGTCTTGGCGAAGCCGGCCCAACGGCCGGCACGAGGGTCCTCACCGGGGGCGACCCGGCGGGTGCACGGTTCGCAGCCGATCGACGGATAGCCATCGGAGAGAAGGGAGTTCACCTCGACGTCATGCTCCCTGGCGTAGCCGAGCAGCGCGTCGAACGACCACGCCGCGAGCGGGTTGATCTTGACGAGCCCGTGCTTCGCGTCCCACGTCACGAGGGGCGTGTCGGTCCGGGTCGGCGCCTCGTCCCGACGCACTCCGGTCACCCAGGCCTCGTAGGTCGGCAGGACCTTCGCGAGAGGGTCGACCTTGCGCAGCCGGCAGCAGAGCGCCGGGTCGCGCTCGTGCAGGCGCGGGCCGTACTGCGCATCCTGCTCCGCGACGGTCTGCTCGGGCACGACGTCGACCAGGGTGATGGGCAGATCGGCCGCGACGATGTCTCGGGTCACGAGGGTGTCGGAGAAGTGGTAGCCGGTGTCGAGGAAGAGCACGTCGACACCTGGCGCGAAGCGTGAGACGACGTGCGGGAGCACGGCATCCGCCATCGAGCAGGCCACGGCCAGAGTGCCGGGGAAGGTCTGCGCCGCCCACGCGGAGACCTCGTCGGCGGTCGGCTCGATCGTGGGCTCGGGCCCGGACGCGCCTGCACCAGCATTGAACTCGTCGACGAGGGCGCGCAGCTCGTGCTCGCTACGGCGGGGTCGGGGCACGCGGGGCGTCGGCAGCGCCGTCGGAGCCGGCGTCGGGCCGACAGGGTTCGGCCGCAAGGTCACTGGAGTGCCTCCTCGTCGGCCCGGGCCACCCACTGGGCGAAGCTCTGCCCGGGAGTCCGCTCGGCGGCATACCGTCGGACGACGCGTTCCACGTAGTCGGCGACCTCGGTTGCAGGGACCTTGAGGCCGCGCACGGTGCGCCCCAGCTCACCGGCGTCGCGTCCGGTGCCGGCGAGCCCGCCGCCGAGATGAACCTGGAAGCCAGGGACTTGAACCCCGCCCGATCCAGTGCCGGATCCAGAGCCCACCGTGATGATCTGGCCCTTGAGGCCGATGTCGGCGGTCTGGATGCGGGCGCACGAGTTGGGGCAGCCGTTGAGGTTGAGCTCGATCGGGCGGTCGAGTAGTGGCTCGAGGTCGGCGAGGCGGCGCTCGAGGTCGGCGATGACCGACACCGCCGAGTCCTTCGTGTCGACGATGGCGAGCTTGCAGAACTCGATGCCCGTGCAGGCCATGGTCGAGCGGCGGAACAGGCTCGGGCGGGCAGTGAGGCCGAGCGACTCGAGGCCGTCGACGAAGGCCTCGAGGCCCTCCTCGGGGACGCCGAGCACGACGACCTTCTGGAAGGCGGTCAGCCGGGCGGCATCCGCACCGACCTGCTCGATGAGGTCGGCCAGGCCGGCGAGAGTCGCCCCGCCGACCCGTCCGACGAGCGGGGCGGCGCCGACGTAGTAGCGCCCGTCCTTCTGCGGGTGGACACCGACGTGGTCGCCCGGCCCGACGGCGGGGGCCGGCGGTGGCCCATCGGGAAGGCGGTAGCCGAGGTACTCGCTCTCGAGGACCTCACGGAACCGCTCGGTGCCCCAGTCGGCGAGGAGGAACTTCAAGCGTGCCTTGTTGCGCAACCGCCGGTAGCCGTAGTCGCGGAAGATCCGCACCACGCCGTGCCAGACGTCCGGCGCCTGCTCCTGCGTCACGAAGACACCGATCCGCTCGGACAGGCGTGGCGTCGTCGAGAGCGACCCGCCGACCCAGAGGTCGTAGCCGGGGCCGAGCGCAGGATGGACGACGCCGACGAGGGCGATGTCGTTGATCTCGTGGACGACGTCGAGGCTCGGGTGCCCGGTGACCGCAGTCTTGAACTTGCGCGGCAGGTTGGTCAGCTCCGGGTTGCCGAGCCAGCGGCGCTTGATCTCGCAGATGACCGGCGTCGGGTCGATGATCTCGTCGGCGGCGACACCCGCGACCGGGCTGCCGAGGAAGCCACGGGTCGTGTCGCCGCACGCGGTTGTCGTCTCGAGCCCGACGGACTCCAGCCGGCGCCAGATCTCCGGGACGTTCTCGATCTCGATCCAGTGGTACTGGATGTTCTGCCGGTCGGTGATGTCCGCAGTGCCGCGGGCGAAGTCCGTCGAGATGCTGCCCAGCACGCGGAGGGCCTCCGGCGTGAGCGCGGCCCCGTCGGAGCGGATCCGCATCATGAAGTAGCGGTCCTCGAGCTCGTGCGGCTCGAGCTGCGCGGTGCGACCGCCGTCGATCCCGGGTTTGCGCTGCGTGTAGAGGCCCCACCAGCGGAACCGCCCGTGCAGGTCGGAGTCGGGGATCGAGTCGAAGCCGTCGCGGGCGTAGATCGTCTCGATCCGCTCGCGGACGTTGATGCCGTTGTCCTCGGCCTTGAACTCCTCCGTGCCGTTGAGCGCCGCCCGGCCATCGACCTTCCACTGGCCGTTCGACCGGTCGGCCCGCGGCGTGCGGAGTGCGCGAGGGGCCGTGTCCGTCACCGTCATGACGACGGAATCTATAAGGCCCGGTTATCAGATCCATAACCTTGTCCACTATGTGGGCGACGGTCAGTCAGTATGCCGCTGGTGGGCCTCCGCGCGGCGGCTGCGCTGGGGGTCGGGACAGACGCGTCGGTTTGACGGATCCGCAGCTCCGAGGTGCGGTCGCAGGTCTTCTCGGAGGTGCCGTCGCGACAGACGCGTCGGTTTGACGGATCCGCGCTGCCTCAAGGCGACCCATCTGCGTCAAGGCGACGCAGCTGGCTCAGGTCGACTTCGGAGGGAGGCGCCAGCCAGTCCGGATCAGCAGGTCGCACCCACGACGCTCAGACGGCGGCGATCTCGCGGCCGACCCGGTCGGCCTGGGTCTCGGGCAGGGTCGCGTAGCCGATCACGAGGCCGGTCATGGTGCTGTGCATCGCGAATGCCGTCAGCGGCGTGACGCGGATCCCCTTGGCCTCCAGCCGGCTCGCCACCTCGTGGTCGTCGACGTCGTCGGGCAGACGCGCGACCACGTGCAGCCCGGCGCACACGCCTACCTTCGGGAGCCACGGTGCCTGCTGCTCGAGGGCACCGACGAGTGCCGCACGCCGAGCGGCATACGTCCGACCTGCGCGAGCCAGGTGGCGCGCGAGGGCACCGGAGCCGATGAACTCCGCGAGCATCCGCCCGACGACGGGCGACACGTGCAGCCCACGCGTCTCGAGCTCGCGTCGGAGCGGGTCGAGCAGACGCGCCGGGGGCACGACCCAGGCGACCCGCAGCGAGGGCGCGAGGATCTTGGACGCCGTTCCGACGTAGACGACGTGGTCGTCGGCCCCGTCAAGGGAGTGGAGCGCCGGCAGCGGGGAGGTGTCGTAACGGAACTCACCGTCGTAGTCGTCCTCGACGACGAATGCGCCGTGGTGGCGGGCCCATTCGACGAGCTCGACCCGTCGGTTGACGGGCAACCTCCCACCGAGCGGAAACTGGTGGGCGGGGGTGACGTAGACCCCGGCGTCGCGGGCGGTGAGCAGAGTGGGGTCGAGGCCGTCGTCGTCGACAGGCACCGCCCGGACCCTGGCACCCTCCCGTTCGAGGGCCTGCCGAGGGTCGACGTAACCGGGGTCCTCCACGGCGACCTGGGCGCCGCGCCAGCCGGCAGCGGCGGCGAGTGCCGGCAGAAGGGCGTTGACACCGGGCACGACGAGGATCCGGTCCGGGTCGGCGGCGACTGCGCGAGTGCGTCGCAGGTGCCATGAGAGTGCCTGCTGCAGCTCGCCGTGGGATCCGGACACGCGGACGAACTCGTCGACCTCGCCGGATGCGCCCACGCGCCAGGCACGGCGCCAGTCCGCCTCGTTGATGAGGCGCGTGTCGGGGGCGCCCGGCCGCAGCTCGAGCGACGGCTGCCCGGCGACGGTGGGCGGCAGGGGCGGCAGGTCGTCGGAGCAGAGCCCGCGGCGCACCGACGGAGTCCCGACGGGAGCGGGCGCCCGGCTGAACCGGGCCGAACCGTCCGGGACATGGGTGCGCGCGCCCGCTCGGGCGGCGAGGCACGCGTCCGCGGCGACGATGGTGCCCGAGCCGGCAACCGCGTCGACGAACCCGGCCGCGGTCAGCTCGTCGTAGGCGGCCACGACCGCGCCACGACCGACGGCGAGCTGGGAGGCGAGGATCCGCGTCGACGGGAGAGCATCCCCTGGTAGCAGTCGGCCGGCGCCGATCTCCTCGAGGATCGCCTCGCTGATCCGGTGCCGGAGCGGCGCCTCCCCCGCTGGCAGGCGGAAGGGCAGGTCGAGGACGCGTGCGGTGCGGGCCATGACCTGACGATATCGCTAAGTGGTCTGTAGTCCGAGATGAATTCTGGATCTTGGATCAGACCAGTTTGTCCGTCACGATGGTCCTCGTGACAAGCAGAACCCGGATCCCCTGGCAGGCCAAGTACCTCGCACTCGCCCTCATCTGGGGCTCGAGCTTCCTCCTGATGAAGCTCGGCCTGCACGCCCTCGCCCCGGTCCAGATCGCGGCCCTGCGCATCTTTGCCGGTGCGATGGTGCTGCTTGTCCTGCTCCGGGCCACGGGCACCCGCCTCCCGCGGAGAGGCAGGGTGTGGGGGCACCTGCTCGTCTCCAGCGTCTTCCTCAACGCGGTGCCCTTCACCGGCTTCGCCCTCGGCGAGACCCGGGTCAGCTCGGCCCTCGCCGGGATCGGCAACGCGACGACGCCGCTCGCCGCGGTCCTCTTCGGGCTGGTCCTGCTGCCGAGCGACCGGCTCACCCGTCGCAAGCTCGTCGCCGTCATCATCGGCTTCCTCGGCGTCGTGACGATCATGCAGCCGTGGCAGGCCGCCGGCCGGCCCGACCTCGTCGGCTTCGGGATCGTCGTCGCAGCAGGTATGTCCTATGGGCTCGGCTGGACCTACCTGCGACGCATGCTCGCCGACGTCGACCTCGGTGGCCTCTCGCAGCCCACCGCCCTGCTGCTGTGCGGCAGCGCCCTCATGGTTCCCATCACCCTCGTCTGGTGGGCATTGGCACAACCCGGCCCCGCGCCGTGGAGCCTTGCGGGGCAAGGGGGCTCAGCGGCATACGGACCGATCCTCGCGGTCCTGGTGCTTGGGGTGGTGGGCACGGGGCTGGCCTACATGCTCCAGTTCGACGTCGTGCGCGGCGCCGGCGTCACGATCGGATCGACGGTGACCTACCTGATCCCGATCGTGTCGATCGCACTGGGCGTCGTCGTGCTCGGTGAGCACCTCGCCTGGCCGCAGCTCGCCGGCTTCGCGATCGTCCTCGCGGCCGCGGTCGTCATGGGGTTGCCCGAGCGGACGCGGCGCGTGCAGCCGACCCCGTGCGAGGCCGAGGGGGCCCTCACCCCCTGAGTGCGTGGATCGGCAGCCGCCGCCGGTGATGTCGAGAACCCCCTCCTGCGCTGACGAGACCGGCCAATCGGTTGACGGATCCCTGTGTCGTCCGTGATACTTAGGTATATGCCTAAGTATCATGACGCACTCGACGCCGTGCTCCGCGCGCTCGCGGATCCGACGCGGCGGGCCGTCGTGGAACGGTTGGCGAAGTCCCCAGCCGTCGTGTCCGAGCTCGCGGCACCGTTCTCGATGGCCTTGCCATCGCTCATGCAACACCTGCGGGTCCTCGAGGACGCAGGGCTGATCACGTCGGAGAAGCACGGACGCGTCCGAACGATGAGTCTGCGACCCGGCGCCCTCGACGTCCTGCACCTGTGGCTCGGCGAGCAGCGAACACCCGCAGAACGCCAGGCCGACCGGCTCGGCGTCCACTTGACCCGCACAACCCCGAAGGAGACCTGACATGACCCGCGTTCGCATCGACCTCAACATCTCGCTGGACGGCTACAGCGCGAACGACCAGACCCTGGAGAACCCGATGGGTGAGGACTGGGCGCGCATCACGGCGGCCTACGCCGCGACCCGCACGTTCCACGAGCGCGTCTTCGGCGACACCAGCGGCACCGGCACGACCGGCGTGGACGACTCCTACGCCGCCGCGTACTTCGAGGGTGTCGGCGCAGAGATCATGGGCCCGGCCATGTTCGGCCTGCACTCGTTCCCCGACGATCCGCACTGGAAGGGGTGGTGGGGTGACCAGCCGCCCTTTGGCACGCCGGTCTACGTCCTCACGCACACCGCGCCGCGTCCACCGATCCCTATGCCCGGTGGAACGACGTTCCACTTCCGCAGCGCGCCCATCGAGGACGTGCTCGCCGAGGCGACCGAGGCCGCCAGCGGCCTGGACGTGCGTGTCGGCGGTGGCGTCAGCACCGCACGCGCGTTCCTGCGTGCGGGCGTGGTCGACCATTTGCATGTCGCGATCGCCCCGATGCTGGTCGACCGGGGCGATCGACTGTGGGACGAGCTGCGCGGCCTCGACCTCACCCATGAGGTGACGACGGACGTGGCCGACAGCGGCACGATCCACGTCACCTTCGCGAGATAGGACGCGCGCATGACGACCGAACGCCGCCTCGCCCGCGCCGGATTCACCCTCACACGTGTCTACCCTGTTCCCCGAGAGCGCGTCTGGGCCGCGTTCGCCGAAGAGGAGCAGAAGCGCGCCTGGTTCGGCGCGGGCGGTACCTTCGAGCCCGGCGAGTGGGTGTTCGACTTCCGCGTCGGCGGACGCGACGTCGACGAGGGAACGTTCCACGACGGTCCGGTCTCACGATACGAGGCCACCTACACCGACATCGTCGAGCACATCCGCATAGTCACCACCTACGACATGTGGCTCGACGGGACCCACATGTCGACCTCGGTGGCGTCGTTCGAGTTCGAACCGATCGATGAGGGCACCCGGTTCACGCACGTCGAGCACGGCGTCTTCTTCGACCAGTTCTGGGCCGACGCCCCGAACCGCGAGGCAGGCAGCCGAGGCCTGCTCGACGCTCTGGGTGACCACCTCGCCCGACAGTGAGAACGGGGATAGGAGCATCGCCCCCGGATCGATGGCTCGTGCCGATCGTGCAGACGGGTACGGATAGGCCGGAAGATCACACTCGCCTGCACGGACTCCGGAACATGCAGGCCATCTGTCCAGAACGCCTCCGGACATCGACATCACGGGAGGGATCCCTTCCGGGGAGGCGATCACGGGTGCCCGGGCCCCGACCAGCATGCCGCAAGAAGGCCGTATCCGGCGTCCTGGGTCGCGAGGTGGCGCTGCCAGTGGGGCCCGGCGTCGGCAGGGGCGTTGCGGTAGGCGGTGTCGGCGATGCGAACCGCCTCGATCAGCTCGAGCTGGAGGTCGCGCCGGGCCTCGAGCGCCGCGTCCGACTGCGGCCCGGTGGCCACGACGATCCCGTCGAGCCGGGTCATTGCGCCCTCGACCCGGTCGAGCTGGCCCGGCAGGGCACGCCGGAGCAGGCTCTGTCCCACCGTCCACAACACGACGACGGCGACCGTGACGCCGATGAGCGTGTCGATGAGGCGATCTCTCATGACCTCGCCGGGATCCAGCCCCGGCCCGGTCATCACGAGCAGGACGAGCGTCGTGATCAGGACGACAGCGACGGCGTAGTTGCGCACGATGACCAGCTCGATGAGGAACTGCAGGACGGCGAGCAGGACGATGAGGACGTAGTCGTGGGGGTGGGCGGCATACACGAGCGTGAAGACGAGCAGGCCGACGACGGTCCCGATGAGACGGTGCAGCGCCTTGTAGGTGCCCACGAGACGATCGACGCCGCTGTGCAGGATGAGGATGGCGCTCATGACCGCCCAGTCGGGTCGGCCCGTGGCGAGCAGGTATGCCGCTGTCCCCGCCACCGCGGCCGCGACGAGGACCCGCGTGGCCAGGATCGTCGGGAGGGTCCCGGCGTGCAGCGAGCGGCGCAGCAGGTAGCGTCGCCGCGGCGACCCGAGCGGGATGTCCTCGGCCAGGCGCCCGTCCGGGTGGGTCGGCGCGGGTGTCGGGCTGGACTCCACGCCCAGGGTTGCCGCGAAACGCTCGTGCATCCCGTGCAGGGCCCGGCTCGTCGCGCTGTCACGCATCCCGGCCTCGTCGATGGCCGTCCACGCGGCGTGCAGGGCCATGGCGGCATCGGTGCGGGTTCGGCTCGTGGCACGTCCCGCGTCCACCGCCGCGAGATGCCGACCGAGGGCGGCGTCGGCGGCGCGCAGGCGCTTCGCGACCGGTCCGTGCGGCGCCCGGAGACCGGGCAGGAGCGAGAGCACCATCGCGGTCGAGCCGCCGAGGAGCGTCAGCGCCGCGAGCTCGCCGACCGCGATGCCGCGGGCGGACAGGAGCGAGCCCATCGAGGCCACCAGGGCGAAGAAGAATCCGCCCGGCGGGCCGACCTGCAGCGCGCTGGCGAGGAAGGTCCCGAGGGCCGCGAGGATCGTGACGCCCGCGATGACGACCAGGCCTGCCGCCGTCACCGTGCCGGGCACTGCGCCGAGGCCGGCGGCCAGGCGCTCGGTCAGGGCACCGAAGACCACCCCGCCCAGCAGGAGCGACACGACCACGCTGAGCAGCCAGGCCCGGTGCCGGTACGGGCGGTCGGTGCCGTACATGGCGGCGAAGGCCCCCATCGAGACGAGCAGCGCGTGGCTCGGGTTGCCGATGACGGTCGCGACGGTCGCGGCGATGCCGAGCGAGAGCCCCGCCACGATGGCCACCTGCCGCCGGGACGGTGACGGCGCTCCCAGGAGCAGCCGCTTGTGCTCGAACGGTGGCGGGGCGTCGCGGGGGGCGGGCACGGCCCATTGTCGCAGTGAAGGCCTGCTGCGCATCCGCCGGTCGAACGGGCGCCATGTCCCTGACGAGCGGACAGTTCCGGACGCAGCGGTGGATGATGTGTCCTATGAAGGCGCGCGACTGGGACGAGCGGTATGCCGCCGTCGACCTCGTCTGGTCGGCCGGCCCGAACCGATGGGTTGAGCAGGTCGCCGCTGACCTGCCGCCGGGCCGCGCGCTCGACGTGGCTGCCGGCGAGGGGCGCAACGCGATCTGGCTCGCCTCGCGGGGGTGGTCGGTCGTGGCGGCGGACTTCTCCGAGGTCGCGATCGAGCGGGCCCGGCGGCTCGCACTGGACCAGCTCGGCGCCGATGCCGGGCGTTTCACGGGGGTCGTCGGCGACGCACTCGCACCGGCCCCGGAGGGTGGCCCGTATGACCTGGTGCTCTTCTCGTACCTCCAGCTGCCCGCGAACGAGCGGCGGCGGGCGTGGTCACGGGGTATCGAGGCCGCGGCACCGGGCGGGCGAGTCGTCGTGATCGGCCACGCCGCCCGGAACCTCGGCGAGGGCTGGGGCGGACCGCAGGATCTCGCCGTGCTCTACGATGCCGACGATGTCGTCGGGGAGGTTGCCGACCAGCCGGTCGAGGTGGAGTCGGCGGAGATCATGGTGCGACCGGTCGAGACGGAAGACGGGATACACGAGGCGTTGGACACGGTCGTCGTGCTGCGTCGCGTGTGAACAGTCGGACAGGGCGAGATGCACTGTCGAATGCGATTACTGCACTGTCGATTGGGAATCGTGCACTGTCGAATGCGATTACTGCACTGTCGAATGCGATTACTGCACTGTCGATTGGGAATCGTGCACTGTCGATCGGGGTTGCCGATCGAGCTCTCCAGCGGGTCGGCGCCGGTTCAGCGCCGGTTCAGCGGACGAACTGCCAGGCGAGCAGTCCGAACAGGACCCCGAGCCCGTTGGTCGCCCAGTGCATGCCGACGCTCGCCAGCAGGCTGCCGGACCGGCGCCGCAACCACGCGGCAACCAGACCGCCGGCCGTCGTGAACAGGACCGTACCGGCGACGACCGCGAGGTTCGCCAAGGGCCCCAGCCGGATCGCCGCCATCGCGATCGCCTGGTTGGCGCCGGCCGAGGCCATCGCCGGCAGCACGTGCCAGAGCCCGAACAGCAGCGACGAGGCGAGCGCCACCTGCCAGATCCGGGCGTGGCGGGACAGGAAGCCCCACAGCACGGACCGGAACGCGATCTCCTCGAACAGGACCGTGCCGACCGGGATCATGACGAGCGCCGTCATGAGCGCACCGGCCGGGGCGAGGTGGTAGCGGACGTCGAGGAAGGCGGTGCGCGTCATCGGCAGCAGCACGCCGGCGAGGTAGACCAGCCCGACGAGGGCGATGACGCCGCCGCCCCACCGAAGGCCCGGTCGCCACTGGTGCCGGCCGAGTCCCAGCTGGGCCCAGGTCAGTCCGGACCACCGCGCGAACGCCAGCAGCCCGGCCGCGCCGACGGGGCCAAGCCAGATCGTGTTCCAGTGCAGCAGATGGTTCGCGAGGTTGACGCCGACGAGGCTTGCGACGACGGCCAGTGTGGCGACCGGGGTCGGCGCGTGGCGTCGCTGGGTCAAGGTCGCCTGGCTCATTGGGCCCTATTATCACACGTTCCCGGCTACCCCGTCGCCGGTGTCCACGAAGCCGGGACGGAACGCCACCATCGGTAGCTGGTCGACGAGCCGGCGCCGAGCCGGCGTCGATCCGTCGTAGTCCCACCCGACGAGCTGGCTCAACACGGGTCGCACGACGGGCGCGAGCAGCCGGTTGCGCCGCTCGTAGTCCGCAATGACCTGCTCGGCCTCCTCCACCGGGAGGATCCGGTATGCCGCTCGCCGCGGTCCCGCGCCGAAGCTGACCTCCGCGCTGCCGGCCGCCTTCAGGTTGCGCAGCCAGTCGGCCTGTGGGCCGAAGCCCGAGAGCACGGTCGCCTCGCCCGTGCCGGGGGCGTACCGGACGACCTCGAGCACCGTGTGGAAGGTCCGCCCGCTGCGGCGCCCGACGTGGGTCAGCTGGAGGAACCGGTGCCCGAGCAGCCGGCCCCAGCCCCGCCCGTAGAGCGTGTTCGGCAGTCGGAGCGCCTGCTTGAGCCATACCGGGAGCTCCTGCGAGGTCGGCGGCACCCGACCCGGCCCGACCGGGTCCACTCCCGTCACGAGGCCGCCCCCCTGCGCCGGAGCAGCAGGCCGCGCAGGTACTCGGCCTGCCCGAGGTGCTTCTCGCTGTCCTCGAGGATCGAGAGGGCCCGGACCGCCACGGTGACCGGCGGGTCCCAGCTCGGGTCGATGACCTGTCGCCAGTCTTCGTCGGTCATGGCGTCGAGCCAGCGCATCGTCAGGTCATGGGTTGCGTCGTGGTAGCCGACGAGCAGCTGCCCGTCCTCGACCGCGAACCGGCCCACCTCCTCAGCGGACTGGCCGTATCCGCTCGCCCCCCGTTTGTAGGCCAGCCCGAGCCTGCCGTGCCACTGCGCCTTCCACGGCGACTCGAGCCCGGACAGGTGGGCGACCTGGCCGTCCTGCTGACGGGTCAGGTGCCAGACGAGCCAGCCGAGCGGGTTCGCCTCGGCGTCGACCCCCCACGACAGCTCGTCAGTGCTCAGTCCCTCGAGGACGGATGCGACCCCCTCATGGATACGGTCGAACCCGTCACGCAGGAGCGCGACAGCCGCGGAATCGGTTCTCTCGGAGCTGCCTGTCATCCGTCGATGGTGCCACGTTCCGACCAGTGACATCCCTACCTGGTGGAGACGGCGAGCTCAGTTCATCAGTCAACTGACCGATAAAGAGGACACTCGGGCATCGTCACGGACGGAGGGACAGGGCCCGCCGCCGCAGCTTTCCGTTCGCGGTGCGCGGCAGCGCCTCGACCCAGACGACCTCGCGAGGGCACTTGTACGCGGCGAGGTGGTGGGCGGCATACGAGAGCAGGGCCGCGCTGTCGCGACCGGCACCCGCGCGCGCGACCACGAATGCGACGACGATCCGCACCCCGGGGCGCACCTCGACGTCGGTCACCGCCACGTCCGCGACCGAGGGATGGCCGGCCAGGCACTGCTCGACCTCGACCGGGGAGACCCGGTAGCCGAGCGGGTTCATGAGGTCGTCGGCCCGGCCCCGGAACGTCACGTAGCCGTCCGTGCCGATCGAGACGAGGTCACCGCCGACGAACCACGGCCCGCGCCGGACCGCCGCCTCCTCCTCGGGCCGGTTCCAGTAGCCGAGCATGAGCCCCGGGTCCGACTCGTGGACCGCCAGCAGGCCGACCTCGCCCGGTGGCAACGGGTCGGTCCCACTCTCGGCAGGCAGCACGGCAACGCACCGTCCCGGCTGCGCACGGCCCGGGCTGCCCTCGCGTACCGGCGTGCGCGGACCCGACGAGATGAACGTCGAGATCTCGCTCATCCCGAGCGCCTCGTACAGCTCGAGCCCGGTCCGCGCCCGCCACTCCTCGAGCAGCCTTGGTGCGAGGGCCTCCCCGGCCGTCACGCCGTACCGCAGCGAGGCGAGGTCGGCGGTGGCGAACCCGGGCGAGGCGAGCAGCTGACGGTAGATGCCCGGCACGGCGGCGAAGATCGTCGCCCGGTACGCCTCGACGAGCCGCGCCCAGACGCCCGGGTCGCGAGGACCGTTGTAGATCAACGCGGTTGCCGCATTCGCCCACGGGTCGGTCAGCCCGACGCCGAGCGTGTACGTCCAGTTGAACGCGCCGGCGTGCAGCAGCCGGTCACCCTCTCGCAGGCCCAGCCACGCAGCATACATGGGCCGTCGTCCCCACGCGGAGCGCTGGGCGTGCAGGACACCCTTGGGGCGGCCCGTCGTGCCAGAGGTGTAGACGAGGAAGGCGGGGTCGTCCGCGGGGGTCATCGCGTATGCCGCTGTGCCGGCGCCCGCCCGCCAGCGCGCGACCTCGCGGGGCGTGATCCGTTGCACCCCGGTGGGCAGCTCGAGGTCGAGCGCGCCGTCGACGGCTATCGCCCGGGCGCCGGAGTCGGCCAGCAGGAAGCGGGCCTCGGGGGCGGTCAGCTGCGCCGACGACGGGAGCGAGACGAGACCGGCGGCGATGGCGCCGAAGTGCAACAGCGCGTAGTCGCTCGTGTTCCCCAGGCGGATCATGACCCGGTCGCCGCGCTCCAGGCCGAGCCCGCGCAGGCCGGCCGCGACCCGCCGGACGGCCTCGTCGAGCTCGGCGAAGCTCCAGTGCTCGGCCTGCTCGCGCGGGGCGGCTGCGTCAGTGACGACGAGAAGGGCGGTGCGGTCGGGGTGGCTCGCCGCGGCCCGGCCGACGACGTGCGCGGTCAGGTTGAAGCCGGACGGTGCCGGCTCACCCGTGTAGCCGAGAACCGCCATGCGGATCAGCGTAGGCCCGCCACGTGGACGGGCCCGCCGTGTCAGCGGGCATGTGAGACCGTGGCGGGCAGAGGCAGGTGATGCCTCCCGGACGAGGGGTGCCGTACCCGGTCGGCGACAAGACGGCCCGGGAGAGCTGAGATGTACTGGCCCGTGCTGATCCTGTCCGGTCTCCTCGAGGCGGTCTGGGCGACCGCCCTCGGCCGCAGCGAGGGACTGTCGCGGCTCGGCCCGAGCGTCGTCTTCCTCGTGGCCGCGGCGTTGTCGATGGTCGGCCTCGGCTATGCCATGCGAGGCCTGCCGACCGGCACCGCCTATGCGGTGTGGACCGGGATCGGCGCGTCCTTGACCGTCCTCTACGGCATGGCGACCGGCGCCGAAACGGTCTCGGTCGCCAAGGCGGTGTGCCTCGTTGCGATCGTCGCCGGGGTGGTCGGGCTCAAGGTGCTGCACTGAGGCTTGTGGAGAGCACTACCCCTTCGCCCGCCACAGCCCATAGCCCACGGCCCCACCGGCATCGGTCATGATGGGGGCACCCACATAGCAAGCCGAGGAAGAGGTGGCCCATGCGACTGCGGCTCAGCGACGAGGACGCGGCCTTCCGCGCGCAGATGCGGGAGTTCTTCACGACCAAGGTGCCCCGGCAGATCCGCGACGCGGTCGCCGCGCGCAGGCACCTGACCCGCGAGCAGCTGGTCGAGAGTCAGCAGGTCCTCAACGCCGCCGGCCTCGCCGTCCCGCACTGGCCCGTCGAGTGGGGCGGTCGCGACTGGACCCAGCTGCAGCGGCACATCTGGCACGAGGAGCTGCAGCGCGCCGGCGTCCCACCACCGCTGTCCTTCAACGCCAACATGGTCGGCCCCGTCATCGCGGCCTTCGGCTCGCAGGCGCAGAAGGAACGCTTCCTGCCGCCGACCGCCAGCCTCGACATCTGGTGGTCGCAGGGCTTCTCCGAGCCGGATGCCGGCTCCGACCTCGCGTCGCTGCGCACGACCGCGGTCCGCGACGGCGACGAGTTCGTCGTCAACGGGCAGAAGACGTGGACGACGCTCGGACAGTACGGCGAGTGGATCTTCTGCCTGGTCCGCACCGACCCCGACGCGCCGAAGAAGCAGATGGGCATCTCGTTCCTGCTCATCGACATGACGACCCCCGGCCTGCAGGTCCGCCCGATCCAGCTCATCGACGGCGGCCACGAGGTCAACGAGGTGTGGTTCACCGACGTGCGCGTCCCGGCCGACAACCTCGTCGGCGAGCTCAACCACGGCTGGGACTACGCGAAGTTCCTGCTCGGCAACGAGCGCGTCGGGGTCGCCCCGGTGGGAGCGAGCAAGCGGGTCCTCGCCGACGCCAAGGGCTGGGCCCGCTCGGTCGACCTGCTCGGCGACCCGCTCGTCGCGGCCCGGTTCGCCGAGCTCGAGAACGAGCTGCTCGCCCTCGAGCTGACCGCGCTGCGCGTCGCCGCGAACTCCGCTGACGGCAAGGCCGATCCAGCGTCCTCGGTGCTCAAGCTGCGGGGCACGCAGCTGCAGCAGGACGTCAGCGAGCTCGCCGTGGACCTCGCCGGTCCCGCAGGCGTCGCGTCTTTCGGGGGCGACGGGTCGGCCGCGCCGGAGTGGGTGCGGATGTCGACCCCGGTCTATCTCAACCTCCGCAAGGCATCGATCTACAGCGGGTCCAACGAGATCCAGCGGCAGATCATCGCCAAGACGATCCTCGGGCTCTGAGAGGCAACGACATGGACTTCACGTATGACGCTGAGCAGGTCGCTCTGCGCGACGCGGTTCGCGCTCTGGTGGGCAAGGCGTACGGCGACTTCGAGAACCGGCGGCGTGTCGTCGCCGCCGACCCGGGCTTCGATGCGGTGCTGTGGCACGGCCTCGCCGAGATGGGAGTGCTCGGGCTGCCGTTCGCCGAGGCCGACGGTGGGTCGGGGGCGGGTCCGGTCGAGGTTGCGGTCGTGGCCCGGGAGCTCGGGCGGGTGCTGGCCCCGGAGCCGTTCCTGTCATCGGTCGTCATGGCCGGCGGCCTCGTCGCCGCGGTCGGCACCGATGCCCAGCGGGCCGAGGTCCTGGGGGCGCTGTCGGCCGGGGATCGGGTGCTGGCCTTTGCGCACACCGAGCCGGGCGCGCGGTGGACGGCCGCCGCTGCGGCGGTGAGCGCCATACGGCGGGATGATGGCTGGCTGGTCACGGGCACCAAGGAACCGGTCGGGCACGGCGCCCGCGCCGACCAGCTCGTCGTCTCGGCTGTCCTGCCGGACGGCGGCACCGGGCTGTTCCTCGTCGACGGCTCGGCCACGGGGCTCACCCGTCAGGGCTACCCGCTGGTCGACGGCGGGCGGGCCGCACTGGTCACCTTCGAGGGCACACCCGCCGAGCCGCTCGGTGAGCCGTCCGACCGGTCGGCCGACATCGAGCGTGTCCTCGCCGGGGCCCGGATCATCGCCGCGAACGAGGCGCTCGGCGCGATGGAGGTGGCCCTCGACACGACGGTCGGCTACCTGGGGAGCCGCAAGCAGTTCGGGGTCACGCTAAGCCACTTCCAGGCGCTCACCTTCCGGGCAGCCGACATGTACGTCTCGCTGGAGACGACCCGCAGCCTGGTCGCGTGGGCGAGCATGGTCCTGGCCGAGGCACCGGAGCAGGTCATCGAGGCGGGGAGCCGCGTCGGGCTCAAGGTGGCCCGGGCCGGGCGACACATCGGCCTGGAGGCGATCCAGCTGCACGGCGGCATCGGCATGACGGCGGAGTACTCGATCGGCACCTACACGGCCCATCTGACGGCCCTCGAGCAGCTGTACGGCAACGGTCACGAGCACCTGGGCCGGCTCGTGGCCACGGTAGGCGACCACACCGAGGTCGATCCGCTGGAGTGACCTGCCCGCTCGAGTGACCTGACGCCCGCTCTGCCGACCGACTCCTTCCCGCCCTACACCCAGGCATGCTGGCAGACAAAGCCATGAGACGGCTTGGTCTACGAGGTCAGGTGAGCGGGGCCGCACCCCGGGAACCGCCGAGCGACTGGGCGGAGGCCTGGCGGCCTCGCACGCGCTCCGGGCCGGAGACCCTCGATGGGCCGCGCGTCCCTACCCACAGCGCGACGGCTGCGGCGATGAGGAAGAGGCCGAAGAGTGCCTCCGACCATGGCGTGGTGTCGTGCGACACGTATCCGATCAGCAGCGGATAGAGCGTGAACTCCAGGATGGGGGTGCTCGCGAGCAGCAGCGCGAGGGCCGCCAACCGCCACGTCAACCTTGGCTCGTCAGCCGCTAGGAATGGCACTGTCGCCAGGACAAGCGGCCACCCGAGCATCCAGAACCAGACGGCCACCAGCGTTCCCTCGCCGCGAGCACCGAGACGACGCCCGAGGCTCCCAGAAGCAGACACACCACGGCCCGCCGCACTGCTTCCCCCGACACCATGACCGGCCCCTGTCGCATCGTTGTTTGGTCTTCGGGCATGGTACGGGCCGAGCCCTGCGGCGTGCAGCCGATCGACCGGACCGACGCACGCAGGCCCGGGGGCGAGTGAGCGCCCCTCTCACTGGTCGCCTGGGCTGTCCTGCCGGATGGCGGCACCGGGCTGTTTTCCTCGTCGACGGCGCGGCCACGGGCCTCACCCGCCAGTGCCTCGATGGTCGGCGTCAGTCGGGCATGAGGCTGAAGGCGCCTTCCTCCTCCTGGGCGTTGTGTAGGCGCAGCACCGCATAGAGGCCATAGAGCAGCCGACGCAGCTCGACCACGTCCTCGGCGGTGGCCTCGCCCTCGATCCCGTCGACCAGGCGGTGCAGCCGCATGACCTTGCGCTCTATCTCGGCGTGCACCCGGCTGACCGCCATCGCGTCGCCCTGCCCGATGGTGCGGGCGATGAACGGGACGAGAAGCCGCTCGTCCCGACGCTCGTGGGGGACGAGCTCGTCGTCGATCCGGACCAGGAGGGCACGTGTCGGCTCGAGGTCCGGGCGCAGCGTCGACAGGCCGTCGGCCACCTGCCGGATCACCTCGACGACGACCAAGGTGTCGTCGTGGTCCTCGCGCAGCCGGCGGCCGAGCGCCTCGTCCTCGGGCGAGAGGGTGATGGTGTGCAGCCGCGTCGGCAGCAAGCCGCGAAGGGCGATCCCGATCGCGGCGAGGTCGATCCCCTCCTGGAGTACAGCCCCGGCGGCCGGTGGCAGGTAGCCGAGGGCAGCGACCACCATCGCCACCAGGGACAGGCCCATCCCGACGCAAACCGCCTGCAGCGCAATGCGCTTCGAGCGTCTGGCGATGAGGACGGCATCAGCGAGAGCATCGATCCGGTCGACGGTGAGCACGACGTCGGCCGCCTCGGACGAGGCCGTCGCACCGCGCGCGGCGACTGCCACACCCACGCCGGCGGCAGCCAGTGCCGGCGCATCGTTGACCCCGTCGCCGACCATGATGGTGGGCGCGGTCCGCGACTCGGCGGTGATGACGGCCAGCTTGTCCTCCGGGCTGCAGTCGGCGATGACCTCGTCGACCCCGACGAGGCGCCCGACGGAGTGCCCGGCGTCGGCGCGGTCACCGGTGACGAGGACGACCCGCTCGATCCCGACGTCACGCAGCGTGCGCACCATGCGCCACGCATCCGGGCGCACCCGGTCCTCGAGCAGGATCGCCCCGATCCCCTCGCCGTCGACCGACACGTGGACCGAGAGGGCATCCTCGAGGGCCGCCCGCCGTCGGACCTGCCGCACCCATGCCGGAAGCGGTTCACCGACAGCCCAGGCCGCTCGCCCGATCCGGACCAGCCGGCCTCCGACTCGCCCCTCGAGCCCGACGCCGTGCACCTCGTGGACATCGGTCGGCAGCTCGAGCGCCAGGCCCCGGGACGTCGCGGCCGTGACGATCGAGCTGGCGAGGACGTGCGGCGAGACCTGGTCGAGCGAGGCCGCCAGGCGCAGCACCTCCGCCGGCGCAGGACCCCCCGGCACACCCAGCACCGAGGACACCGTCGGCCGACCCTCCGTCAGGGTCCCCGTCTTGTCGAACAGCATGACCCGGCCGGTCCCGAGCTGCTCGAGGGCTCCCCCGCCCTTGACGATGACGCCGAATCGCGCCGCCCGTGAGATCCCCGACATGATCGCGATCGGCGCAGCGAGCAACAATGGACAGGGAGTCGCCACGACGAGGACGGCGACGGTACGCACCGCATCACCGGTCAGGGCCCACGCCGCACCCGCCAGCACGAGCGTGAGCGGCACGAAGGCGAGGGCGAACCGGTCAGCGACCCGGACGAACGGCGCCGACGACGCCTGGGCCTGCTCGACCAGGGCGACGAGGGCGGCATAGGTCGAACCGCCCGAGTCCGCCGTCGCGACGATCGTGACCGGTGAGCCCGCGTTGACGATGCCACTGCGCACGTCGTCGCCGGTCGGCCGATCGACCGGGAGTGGCTCACCGGTCAGCGCCGACTCGTCGAAGGCGCCCGGCCCGAGGAGGCGCCCGTCGACCGGGATGATCTCGCCGCTCGCGACGAGCAGCTGGTCCCCGACAGCGACCTCCTCGACCGGAACCACTTGCACACCAACCGGGTCCAGTCGTCGCGCGGTCCGCGGCGCCCGTTCGACGAGCAACCTGAGCTCACGCCTGGCCCGCGCCGCGGCTCGCTCCTCGAGCCATTGCCCCGACGCGAGCATCGCCGTGACGATCGTCCCCGCGAACGGCTCGCGGACCCAGAGCGCACCTGCGAGCGCCAGCAGCGCTATGACGTCCACGGTCGCCTGGCGTCGGGCGACCGCGACGGCGACCATCGCAAGCGACACGACGAGCCCGAGCACCGTCCCGCCGACCCAGATCGCCTCGGCCAACGCCCCCCGGTCCGCGAGCCAGGCCAGGCCACCGGCCGCGAACGCGACGAGCGACGCGAGCAGGAAGCCCGTCTCCCAGTGCGCGACGAGCCAGCCACGAGGGGAGCGTTTCCGCTGGGACGTCGCTGAACGGCATACCACAGCCGGCGTATGCCGCTCAGCCGGCCGGTGTGCGCTCATCACGTCTCGCTCCTCCTCCGGAGGCCGAGTCTGCCTCGGCCGGGCAGGGGCGGCATGGGCCCAAGGTCCCGGGTCCGGAGGATCGCGTCGTAGCGTGGGTGGATGGATGCTTCCACGACTCCGGCCCCGGCCGTGACGACCCTCGGTGAGCTCGTCGCCGGCGGCTACCGGCACCGGTCCGTCAAGGAGGAGGTCCGCGCCAACCTCGTCGCGCGACTGCGCGCCGGCGAGACGGCCTTCCCCGGGATGGTCGGCTTCGAGGACAGGGTGCTGCCCGAGCTCGAGAGCGCGCTGCTGGCCGGGCACGACTTCGTGCTCCTCGGCGAGCGCGGGCAGGGCAAGACGCGGCTCATGCGGACGGTGGCGGGGCTGCTCGACGAGTGGAGCCCGGCGGTCGAGGGGTGCGAGATCAACGACGACCCAGTGGTGCCGGTGTGCCGGCGGTGCCTGCGGCTGCGTGCCGAGTGCGGTGACTCCCTGCCGGTCGTGTGGCGGCACCGGTCAGAGCGCTACTCCGAGAAGCTGGCGACACCCGACACGAGTGTCGGCGACCTCATCGGCGACGTCGACCCGATCAAGGTCGCGCAGGGCCGCACGCTCGGCGACCCGGAGACGGTGCACTACGGGCTCGTGCCCCGCACGAACCGCGGGATCTTCGGGCTCAACGAGCTGCCCGACCTGGCCGAGCGGATCCAGGTGGCGCTCTTCAACGTGCTCGAGGAGCGCGACATCCAGATCCGGGGATATGCGCTGCGGCTCCCACTCGATCTGCTGCTCATCGCGACGGCGAACCCGGAGGACTACACCAACCGCGGCCGGATCATCACCCCGCTCAAGGACCGGTTCGGTGCGGAGATCCGGACGCACTACCCGGATGAGGTGTCCGACGAGGTCGCCGTCGTGGCGCAGGAGGCGCGGCTCGTCGCGGACGTACCGGACCACCTGGTCGAGGTCATCGCCCGGTTCACCCGCGGGCTGCGCGAGTCGGCGTCGGTCGACCAGCGGTCGGGGGTGTCGGCGCGGTTTGCGATCGCGGGGGCCGAGAGTGTCGCCGCGTCGGCTCTGCGGCGGGCCGCCCGCACGCACGAGGACGTCGCCGTGGCGCGGATCTGCGACGTGCCGACGATCGTGCCGACGCTGCTCGGCAAGGTCGAGTTCGAGATGGGCGAGGAGGGGCGCGAGCGCGGGGTGCTCGACCACCTGCTCAAGGTCGCGGCGGCCGAGACGTTCCGGGCGCGGCTGGCCGGGCTCGACCTGACCGGGTTCACCGGGCTGTTCGAGGACGGGTCGGTCGTCGAGACCGGTGACCTCGTGACCGGGGCCGAGCTGCTGGCCCAGGTCGGGCCGGTGCCCGGCCTGTCCAAGGTGCTCGACCGGCTCGGCGACGGTGACGACGCCTCACCCGGGCACGTGGCTGCCGCAGTGGAGTTCGTGCTCGAGGGGCTGCACCTGACCCGGCGAATCGAGAAGGACACGGTGGCCGGGCGGACGGTGTATGGCGCCTGAGCCAAGGCGTGAGGATCGACCGAGCGCCAGCGAGGGAGGACC
>NZ_JAKDLO010000251.1 GCF_030452765.1 Intrasporangium sp. | reverse complement strand
GCCGAATCGGCGCTCCGGTCCTCCCTCGCTGGCGCTCGGTCGATCCTCACGCCTTCCCGGTGGCTTGCCGTCCTCCGGGCTCCGGGCCTCCCTCGCTGGCGCTCGGTCGATCCTCACCCTGTCGTCCGGCAAGCAGGCTCAGGCGCCATTCCCATTGCGCCTGAGCCGAATCGGCGCTCCGGTCCTCCCTCGCTGGCGCTCGGTCGATTCTCACGCCTTGGCTCAGGCGTCTTGCTGCGGCCACCCGGCCACGAGCGGGGTGTCGGACGGCACGACACCCAGCGCCGCGGCTCCCCCGGGGGAGCCGACCGGCTCGTCCTGCCCCGGCAGGGTGTCCTCGAAGAAGGCGGCATTGTCGGCCAGGAAGGGCTGCAGCTCGCCGGGCAGGTCGTCCTCGTAGTAGATGGCCTCGACCGGGCAGACCGGCTCGCACGCGCCGCAGTCGACACACTCGTCGGGATGGATGTAGAGGGTGCGGTTGCCTTCGTAGATGCAGTCGACCGGGCACTCCTCGACACAGGCGCGGTCCTTGACGTCGATGCACGGGCTGCCGATCACGTAGGTCATGCGGTGCTCACCTTCGTCACTCCCTTGTTCACGAACGGTCGTTGTGACAAACTTATTGTCAAAACTAAGAGTACGACCCGGATCGCGACAGGAGAAGCCCATGTCCACCAATGACCCTCAGGTTCACCCGGACCGACCGGCGCAGTCATCGGGCGCGCCGGGCGTGGGCGCGTCCCGGATCGTCGCGTACGGCGACTTCACCTGCCCGTGGAGCTATCTGACGTGGCGGCGGACGGAGGTGCTGCGCTCCGCGGGGGTGCAGATCGACTGGCGCACCATCGAGCACGACCCGTGGCACGTCCTGAGCCCGGTCGACGTCACGGACCGCTTCGCGGCGCTGCGCACCGAGCTGCCCCGGGTCGAGCAGCACCTCCTGCCGGGGGAGGTGCTCCCGCGGGCCCTCGCCGGGTTCGTACCGTTCACCGCTGCGGCCACGGCGGGCTACGCCGAGGCCTACGTCGCAGGCGTTGCCGCTCCCGTCCGGCGGCTGCTCTTCGAGGCGTTCTGGCGCCGGGGCATCGACCTGAACAACCCACGGATCGTGCGGACCCTGCTCGTCGACGAGATACGCCGCGGCACGTCGACGAGCGAGCTGCTCAGCACGTGGGGCTACGCCATCGACGTCACCGGAGGCCCGATCACCCAGGCCGGCTGGCAGACGATCCGGGACTGGCGCGCCGCGTGGCAGCGGACCGCCGAGCACGACCCGTCGGTGGCCGGGGTCGTGCCGGTCGTCATCGTCGACGGCGAGGAGCCCGTTCACGGCGTCGCGGCCGTCGACCGTGTCGGGCGCCTCGTGGCCGATGCGGGTCTCGACCCGAGGGGCGCCGACGCGGGCCTGGACCCGGCCGACGTCGGCGCCGCCTGAGACCCGACGTGCGACCATTGCTGCGATGACGACGACACCCGCCCAGCCCGTCGCGGACCGGGCGCATGGCCTCGGCCCTACCCGGGCGAGGGTGCTCGGCACGCTCCAGGACCTGCGTGCTCCGTCAACCGCGGCCGAGGTCGCCGAGAGGCTCGGCATCCATCTCAACACCGCCAGGTTCCATCTCGACGGACTGGTTGCCAGCGGTCTGGCCGAACGCGCACCGGTCGAGCGACGCGGTCCGGGCCGTCCCCAGGTGCACTATGCGGCGACTCGCGGCGCGCCGCAGGCGGCGCACCGCAGCTACCGGCTCCTTGCCGAGATCCTGAGCCGGCACCTGGCCCGGCACGCGGACGACCCCGGCGGCGAAGGCCTCGAGGCAGGACGTGACTACGGACGGTTCCTGGTGCGCGAACCCGGGGCCGCCGGGGCGGATGCGCCGGGCCATGGCGCGGACCTTCGCGAGGCGCGAGGCGCGGTGGCCACGGTCGTCGAGACCCTCGACCGCCTGGGTTTCGACTCCAGGCCGGTCGAGGACGGGGCTCGGCTGCCGGACGTGACGGTCGAGGTGACCAACTGTCCCTTCCTCGAGGTCGCAGAGGGGCACCTCGAGGTCGTCTGCGCCGTGCACCGGGGGCTCATGGAGGGCATGCTCGACGAGCTCGGGGCTCCGGTGGGCGTGGCGCGGCTCGATCCGCTCGTCTCCCCGAGCCGATGCCTCGCGCGATTCGCGACCCGACCAAGTCGACCGGCGACCACGCCCGGCGAGCAGGCGCCGCGCTAGGTTGCAGTCGTGCAGATCGCCATCACCGGATCCATCGCGACGGACCACCTCATGAGGTTCGACGGCCTCTTCGCCGACTCGCTCGTCGTCGAGCAGCTCGACAAGATCTCTCTCTCCTTCCTCACCGAGGACCTGCAGGTCCGCAGGGGCGGAGTCGCAGCCAACATCGCCTTCGGGATGGCCAACCTCGGCCAACGCCCGATCCTGGTCGGGTCGGTGGGTGAGGACTTCACCGACTACCGGTCCTGGCTCGAGCGGCACGGGGTCGACTGCACCTCCGTGCACTACTCGGAGTCGCAGCACACGGCCCGCTTCGTCTGTACGACCGACCGCGACATGGCCCAGATCGCCACCTTCTATGCCGGGGCGATGGCCGAGGCCCGTGAAATCGAGCTCGGGCCGGTGGCGCAGCGCGTCGGCGGTCTCGACCTCGTCGTCGTCGCACCCAACGACCCGATCGCGATGCTGCGGCACTCCGACGAGTGCCGCTCCCGGCGGATCGCCTTCGCGGCCGACCCGTCGCAGCAGCTCGCGTTCATGGACGGTGACTCGATCCGTCGCCTCATCGACGGGGCCGAGTACCTCTTCACGAACGAGTACGAGTCCCACCTCGCGTGCCAGAAGACCGGCTGGAGCCCCGAGGAGCTGGCCGACCGGGTGCGGGTACAGGTCAAGACCCGTGGCAAGGACGGGGTCACCGTCCGGGTCCGCGGCGAGGAGCCCGTCGAGGTCAGCGCCGCACGCGAGGTGCGCCGGGCCGACCCGACCGGTGTCGGGGACGCCTTCCGCGCGGGCTACCTCACCGGACTCGCGTCTGCCTTGCCGACTCGACGGTGCGCCGAGCTCGGCTCCATGCTGGCGACCTATGTCATCGAGACGGTGGGCACCCAGGAGTACTCGTTGCGCATCCCCCAGTTCCTCGAGCGGCTGGCCGACGCCTACGGCGTGGAGGCAGCGGAGGAGATCGGCCCGCATCTGAGCGCCTCGAGGGCCTGACGGCGAGCCGTGCCGCAGCCGCCCCACCCCTCTCACTGGGACTTCGACCTCGACCGGGTGCCACCCGGGGAGGATCTGGTCGGGGTCGGCGCCGACCTCGAGGTCTCCACGCTCTACCAGGCCTACCGCGAGGGCGTCTTCCCCATGGGGGTGGGCGAGCACGGTTCGCCCCCCATGGGGTGGTGGTCACCCGATCCGCGGGGGGTGTTGCGCATGGGCGACCTGCGCGTGTCCCGGTCACTGCACAAGATGCTTCCCCGATTCGAGATCCGCGTCGACACGCAGTTCCTTCAGGTCGTGCGGGCTTGCGCGGATCCGAGCCGACCCGGTCGGTGGATCACCCCCGAGGTCGTCCAGGCCTACGTGCGACTCCACGAGGCCGGCTGGGCCCACTCCATCGAGTCCTGGCAGGACGACCGTCTCGTCGGCGGCCTCTACGGTGTCGCGATCGGCGGCCTGTTCGCCGGAGAGTCGATGTTCCATCGCCTGCGTGACGCCTCCAAGGCGGCCCTCGTCCACCTGCACGAGCTGCTGGCAGCCGACGGTCGCTCCGAGCGGCTCATCGACGTCCAGTGGCGCACCGCTCACCTGGCCTCGCTCGGGGTGACCGAGGTGTCCCGGCGGCGCTACCGGGAGCTGCTCGGCCGCTCGCTCGACGTGCCACTTCCGGCCCCGTGGCGCTGAGCCCGGATCACTGCGCGGCAAGAGCGACGGGACCGTCTCGGCGCAGGAAAGAGGGCGGCATACCAACGGAGGGGATGGGTGCCGGCGCGGCCGGTCAAAAAGTAACCGGCCCCTCCCGACACCGACGAACCGGTGGGGGTAGGGTGCATGCGTGTGGGCACGACCGTGTCCGTGGAGAACTCCGAACTGCTCGAGCGCGCGCCGGCCCTCGTCGGCACGCGTTCCGAACGAAAGGTGCACGTGGTGCCTCAGCACGTTGACACCCCAGTGGTGACACGGCGGCGGCGGTGGGCCCGAGTCCTGGGAATCGCCGCGGTCAGCGCAGTCGCCCTCACCGGATGTCAGGGCAAGCTGTCCAACGGCTTCCTGCCCGAAGCGGTCTCCAACACCGGGGACATCGTCACGCAGCTGTGGATCGGCGGCTGGATCGCCGTCCTTGCGGTCGGCGTCATCACGTGGGGCCTCATGCTCTACGCGCCCATTCGGTTCCGTCAGCGCAAGGGCGACGACACCCTGCCGGTACAGCTGCGCTACAACATCCCGGTCGAGCTGCTCTACACCATCATCCCGATCTTCATGGTCGCGGTGTTCTTCTACTACACCGCCCGTGACGAGGCCGAGCTGACCGACGTCAGCGCGAAGCCCGACGTCACCATCAGCGTCGTCGCGAAGCAGTGGAGCTGGGACTTCAACTACGTCGACTCCAACGTCTACGAGAGCGGCGTGCACACCCAGCTCAACGGTGAGCCCGGCGCCCGGGCACAGATGCCCGTCCTCTACCTGCCGGTCAACAAACGCATCGAGTTCGTCCTCAACGCCCGCGACGTCATCCACAGCTTCTGGGTCCCCGCGTTCCTGACCAAGCTCGACATCATCCCGGGCAAGACCAACCGGATGCAGGTCGTGACCCAGCAGGAGGGGGAGTTCCAGGGCAAGTGTGCGGAGCTCTGCGGCGCCTACCACTCGGAGATGCTCTTCATGGTCGAGGTCGTCTCCCAGGAGGAGTACGACAAGCAGATGGCACACTTGGCCGAGATCGGGCAGAAGGGCCAGATCCCCGTCGACGCCAGCCGCGAGAAGCTCGTCCGAGGTGACGAGACGCTCGTTCCCGGTCCCGCCCTCACCGAAGGTATTACCCCATGAGCGCTGCGACGCTGACCTCCACGCCAACGCCGCCCCAGACCTCCGCGCCTCGTCCGACGCCTGGCCAGCGCATCATCCGGGTGATCACGACGACTGA
>NZ_JAKDLO010000071.1 GCF_030452765.1 Intrasporangium sp. | reverse complement strand
CAGTCATGTCGCAAGGCATGTCGCGGGTGCCCAGTCATGTCGCAAGGCATGTCGCACACCGACCTCAGGTCGTGCGTGACCTGAAGCCGCCACGCGACATGACCCGCGACGTGACGCCGCCACGCGACATGACCCGCGACGTGACACATGCCGCAGGCTGCGAAGAGGACCCGCCTTCGGACCCGCGGACGGCGGTGTGGTGCCGTTGCGGTCGTTCGACATGCCGCAGGCTGCGAAGAGGACCCGCCTTCGGACCGGCCCCGCCTTCGGACCGGCCCCGCCTTCGGACCGGCCCCGCCTTCGGACCGGCCCGAGCGGGTGGGGTGGAGGGTGCGCGACCGACTGTGAGCGGCATACCTTCGCGATCATGCCACCCGAGGAGCGTGAGTATGCCGCTCACCCCGGAGAGGGTGGACGCCAACCCCACCCGCGCGGCGAGACGCCCACCAACACGGCGAGAGGCGGGCCCGACAGCGTCGGACCCGCCTTTGCAGAAGAGTTCCCGGTAGCGAACGGCTAGCCGGGAGGGCTCACTTGAGCTCGACGGTGGCGCCGGCGCCCTCGAGCTGCTCCTTGGCCTTGTCGGCGGCGGCCTTGTCGACCTTCTCCAAGACGGGCTTGGGGGCACCGTCGACGAGGTCCTTGGCCTCCTTGAGGCCGAGGCTGGTGAGCGAGCGGACCTCCTTGATGACCTGGATCTTCTTCTCGCCCGCTGCGAGCAGGACGACGTCGAACTCGTTCTGCTCCTCCTCGGCGGCGGCCTCGCCACCGCCACCGGCGGCGGGGGCCGCGGCGACGGCGACCGGGGCGGCGGCGGTGACCTCGAAGGTCTCCTCGAACTGCTTGACGAACTCGGAGAGCTCGATGAGGGTCATCTCCTTGAACGCGTCAAGGAGCTCTTCGGTGCTGAGTTTGGCCATGCTGGCTTCCTTTCGTACTGATTGCCGTGAGTGGCGGTTTCCCTGGTTCGAGCCGGTGCACCCCGGGCGGGTGTCAGCTCTCGTCGCCACCCTCGGCGACGTCGGTGCTGGCCTCGGCCGCCGCAGCGGCGTCGGCGGGCTGGGCGGGCTCGGCTGGTTCGGCGGCCGGAGCCGCCGGAGCCGCCGGAGCCCCTCCTTCCGCCTCGACCTTCTGGCGCAGGGCGTCGACGACGCGAGCGGTCTGCGCGAGAGGTGCGGCGAAGAGGTAGACGGCCTTGGTGAGCGAGCCCTTCATGGCACCCGCCAGCTTGGCCAGCAGAACCTCGCGGGACTCGAGGTCCGCGAGCTTGGTGATCTCCTCGGCGGTCATCGGCTTGCCGTCGAGGACGCCAGCCTTGATCACGAGGAGGGGGTTTGCCTTGGCGAAGTCACGCAGGCCCTTGGCCGCCTCGACCGGGTCACCGGTGACGAAGGCGATCGCGGACGGGCCTTGGAGCTGCCCCTCGAAGGCCGTGATCCCGGCCTCCTTGGCGGCGCGCTCGGTCAGCGTGTTCTTGACCACGGCGTAGGTGGCGTGTCCTCGGAGCGAGCGACGCAGCTCGGACAGCTGCTTCACGGTCAAGCCGCGGTACTCGGTGAGAACGGCCGCGCCGGACTCACGGAACCGGTCCGCGATCTCGGCGATGGCTGCCGTCTTCTCGGCGTTCGCCATCTGGGCCTCCTTCCCTTGCGTTGCGCCGCCGGGAGAGGGTCTGGAGGGTCCGCACGAAAAAGGGTCCCGGCGCAAGCGCTCGGGGCACCAAGCGGCACATATCGTATGCCGCTGAGCTCAAGTCACCTGCGCTGGCTGCCCGCATCGTGGCGGAACCTTCGGGGTCCGTGGCGCTGGCCACGGTCTCCAACCGGCGGTCATTGGTCGGGCCCAGACTAGTCGGAGCAGTCAGGCAGTCCAAATCGCCCCCCTCCCCCGCTGCTCGAATGACCCGTTCGAGGTCGAAATGGGCGTGTACCGGCGCGTTCGGCTATGAACCGACAGGTCGGCCAATTAGCGTTGGGCCCATGACGACGCGGGCTGCGGCAGCGAGGCGCGAGCTGGTTGCGCGACGACACCGTTCGTTGGCGGCAGCCGGGGTCGCCGTCTGCGTGGCGCTCAACCTCTGGGTCGCCGCTGCCGGTGCCTCCGGCACCGACCTGACCAGCCGCCCGCCGCACCAGCCGTCGACCCGTCCCACCACCACGACCGACGACAGCGCCCTGGCCGGCACCGCCCCGTCTGCTCCGCTGCCTTCGAGCACTGGCGACGCCGGGGCCACGACTGGCGGCCCCAGGTCGGCCGCGGCCGGGTCGACCGATGCCGCGCCGACGCCTGGCCCGACCACCACGCCGCGGGTCGTGCAGCGCGGTGACGGGAAGTTCACCGTTCTCTCCGTTCCCGCGGGGGCCGTCCAGGAGACGCCGAAGACCGGCCGGACCGTGCGCTACACCATCGAGACCGAGGGTGGTCTCGGCATCGACCCCACGGCGTACGCGAGCACGGTGGCGCACGTGCTGAGCGACCCGCGGGGCTGGCAGACCCGGGACAAGGTCCGCTTCGTCAATGTGAAGCCGGCCGACGCGAAACACGGCACCCGCATCGACATCCGCGTCACGCTCGCGAGCCCGGACACCACCGATCGGCTGTGCGCGCCGCTGCAGACCCGCGGTCAGGTCAGCTGCCACGCGAACGGCCGCGCTGTCCTCAACGCCAAGCGGTGGCTTCTCGGCGTCCCGGAGGCTTATGGCAAGGATGTCGCGACCTACCGGATCTACCAGATCAACCACGAGGTCGGCCATGGCATCGGTCACGGTCATGCCACGTGCCCCGGCAAGGGCAAGCCCGCCCCGGTCATGATGCAGCAGAGCTACGGGCTCGACGGCTGCACCGGCTGGCCGTGGCCGACCCCCAAGCCCGCCTGATCCGCCCGTGCGCCCACTGACTGCTGCTGGTGCCACTGACTGTGGGTCCCCCAGTAGTCGCCGGCCTCAAGCGCAGTCGCCGGCCGGGACGGCTCGTGACGCGACCTGCCGTGCCGCGGGAGGATGGCCCCAGCAGCGCCGCACGAAAGGCAGCCCGCAGTGACCAGCAAACCGATACAGGAGCGCACCCCGGTCGGGATCGTCGGTGCCGGTCCGGCCGGCCTGATGCTCTCCCACCTGCTGGCGCGGAGCGGGATCGGCTCCGTGGCGATCGACAACCGCACCCGTGAGGTCATCGAGAACACGAACCGGGCCGGGATCCTCGAGCAGGACAGCGTCCGGTTGCTCACCGACACCGGCGTCGACGGTCGGGTCCTCACGCACGGTTCAGAGCACGAGGGCATCGAGCTGCGGTTCAACGGGGCGGGACACCGGATCCACTTCAAGGACCTCGTGGGCGCGTCGGTGTGGCTCTACCCGCAGACCGATGTCTTCATCGACCTGGCCGACGCCCGCGAGCGCGACGGCGGCGACGTGCGGTTCGGGGTGAGCGACACCCGAGTCCGGGACGTCACGGGCAAGCCCGTGATGGCCTTCACCGAGTCCGACGGCACGCCGCACGAGGTGAGCTGCGACTACCTCGTCGGTGCCGACGGCTCGCACAGCATCTGTCGCGGTGAGGTGCCCGAGGCGCTGCGGACGCATTTCTTCAAGGAGTATCCGTTCGCCTGGTTCGGCATCATGGTCGAGGCCCCGATGAGCGCCCCGGAGCTCATCTACACCAGGCACGAGCGCGGCTTCGCCCTGATCAGCCAGCGCACCGAGACGCTGCAGCGGATGTACTTCCAGTGCGACCCGTCGACCGATCCGGCGCAGTGGTCCGACGACCGGATCTGGGACGAGCTGCAGACCCGCGTCGCGGGAGGCGGGTTCTCCCTCGAGGAGGGGCCGATCACGGAGAAGGTCGTGCTGCCCTTCCGCAGCTTCGTCGCGGAGCCGATGCGCCACGGCAACCTCTTCCTCGCGGGCGACGCCGCACACACGGTCCCGCCGACCGGGGCCAAGGGCCTGAACCTGGCCCTTCAGGACGTCAAGGTGCTCCACGAGGTCCTCGACGGGGCGGTCAACCTCGGCAAGCCGGAGCTGCTCGAGGAGTACTCGACCCGGGCGCTGCGGCGGGTCTGGATGGCGCAGCAGTTCTCCTACCGGATGACCACGATGCTGCACACCCTGCCCGGCCAGACCCCGTTCGACGCGCGCCGGCAGCTCGGCCAGCTCGAGTCGATCGTGTCCTCACCGTACGGTTCCGCCCACCTCGCGGAGTGCTACACGGGCTGGCCGACGGCGCCCTGACGCGCCCAGGGTCGCGGGCCGCCTGACTCCGACCCCGGTACCCGGCTTCCTGGCCGACGCACTACTGGCGCAGCAACACCGGGACGAGCTCCTGGAGCTGCTCGAAGCCGATGCCGAAGCTCTCCCGTACCACGGCGCCGTCCGGCTCGATGAGGAAGACAGCGAGGTCGGTGTAGACCCGGCTCACGCACCCGAGGCCGGTGAGGGGATAGGTGCACTCGGGCACGAGCTTGCTCTGCCCGTCGCGGGTCAGCAGGTTCATCATGACGAAGGTGTCCCTGGCGCCGATGGCCAGGTCCATCGCACCCCCGACAGCGGGGATAGCGCCCGGGGTGCCGGTGTGCCAGTTGGCGAGGTCGCCCGTCGCGGAGACCTGGTAGGCACCGAGCACGCAGATGTCGAGGTGGCCGCCACGCATCATCGCGAACGAGTCGGCGTGGTGGAAGTACGAAGCCCCGGGCAGCTCGGTGACGGGGATCTTGCCGGCGTTGATGAGGTCGAGGTCGACTTCGTCTCCGTGCGCCTCGGGCCCCATCCCGAGCATGCCGTTCTCGGTGTGCAGGGTGACCCCGCTGCCCGGCGCGAGGTAGTTCGACACGAGCGTCGGCTGGCCGATGCCCAGGTTGACGTAGGCACCGTGCGGGATGTCGCTGGCCACGAGAGCGGCGAGCGCGTTGCGGTCGAGGCGGCCCTCGAAGCTGCGGTCCGCCGCGTTCTGGCTCACTGTCCCTCCTCCGGCTCGGGCGCCGCCTCGCGTGGGACCAGCACGAGCCTGCTGACGTAGACGCCCGGGGTGACGACCACCTCCGGGTCGATGCCACCGAGCGGCACCAGCTCGTGTACCTGCGCGATCGTGGTGCGGGCGGCCGTCGCCATGACCGGCCCGAAGTTCCGGGCCGTCTTGCGGTAGACGAGGTTGCCGGCCTCGTCACCCCGGTAGGCCTTGATGAGGGCGTAGTCGGCGCGGATCGGGTACTCGAGCACGTAGTGGCGCCCGTCGATCTCGCGCACCTCCTTGCCCTCGGCGAGCGGGGTGCCGTAGCCGGTGGGCGTGAAGAACGCGCCGATCCCCGCACCGGCCGTGCGGATCCGCTCGGCGAGGTTGCCCTGCGGTACGAGCTCGAGCTCGATCTGCCCGGCGCGGTACTTCGCGTCGAAGTGGTGGCTGTCGTGCTGCCGCGGGAAGGAGCAGATGATCTTGCGGACCCGCCCGGCACCGATCAGGGCCGCCAGTCCGACCTCGCCGTTGCCCGCGTTGTTGTTGACGACGGTCAGGCCGCTCGTGCCGCTCTGGACGAGCGCCTCGATCAGCTCGACCGGCTGCCCGGCCGGGCCGAACCCGCCAATGAGCACGGTGGCCCCGTCGGGGATGTCGGCGACCGCCTCCATCGCGTTGTCAGAGATCGTCAGCACGTGGGTTTCCTTGTCTTCAAAGCAGATCGGGTATGCCGTTGAGCGCTGGGTCAGCTCTTGGCCGAGAGAGCTCGTCTGTCACCGAGGCCGAACCGGCGCTCCGGGCCTCGCTCGTTCCGCCCACGCGGAGCGTGGGACCCAGCTCGTGTCCTCACCCCTTGGCTCCGGTGACGTTCTCGAGGACCACGGCCAGCCCCTGGCCCACCCCGATGCAGATGGCCGCGACGCCCCAGCGCTTGCCGCTGCGCTGCAGGCCGCGGGCGAGGGTGCCGAGGATCCGGCCTCCGGAGGCACCGAGGGGGTGCCCGATCGCGATCGCCCCACCGTGTGGGTTGACGATCTCGGGGTCGATCCTCCACGCGTCGAGGCAGGCGAGCGACTGGGCGGCGAAGGCCTCGTTGAGCTCGACCGCGGCGATGTCGTCCCAGGTGATCCCGGCGCGCCGCAGGGCCCGGTTGGCGGCCTCGACCGGGGCCTCGCCGAAGAACTGCGGCTCGACGGCATTGGCACCCCGACCCGCGATCCGGGCGATCGGGTCGAGCCCGATCCGGTCCCGGGCCGCCTCGTTGCCGACGAGCACCGCCGACGCGCCGTCGTTGAGGGGCGAGGCGTTGCCGGCGGTGATCGTGCCGTTCTCCTTGCGGAAGACGGTCCGCAGGCCGGCGAGCCGCTCGACGGTCGTCTCCGGCCGGATCGACTCATCCCGGGGCATCTCGACCCCGGGCACGGCGATGGTCAGGTCGTCGTAGAAGCCGTCCGCCCAGGCCTGGTTCGCGAGGCGGTGCGACCGCTCGGCAAAGGCGTCCTGCCGCTCCCGGCTGACGTCGTACTTCTCGCGGAGCAGTTCGGTGCCCTCACCCAGCGAGACCGTCCACTCGGCGGGCATCTTCGGATTGACCAGCCGCCAGCCGAGAGTGGTCGAGGCGAGCGCGAGGTTGCCTGCGGGGTAAGGCTTCTCGGTCTTGGGCAGCACCCAGGGGGCTCGGGTCATCGACTCGACTCCCCCGACGAGCACGATGTCCGCGTCACCGGTCTCGATCGAGCGCGAGGCGACCATCGTGGCATCGAGGCTGGAGCCGCAGAGCCGGTTGAGGGTCGACCCGGGGACGCTCGTCGGCAGCCCGGCCAGCAGGGTGGCCATCCGCGCGACGTTGCGGTTCTCCTCGCCGGCGCCGTTGGCGTTGCCCAGGACGACCTCGTCGATCGCGGTCGGGTCGGCGGCGAGCCCGGGCGCGCGGTCGACGATCCCCTTCAGGACGACGGCGGCCAGGTCGTCGGGACGGGTCCCGGCGAGCGCTCCCCCGAAGCGCCCGAACGGCGTGCGCACCGTGTCGTAGACGAAGGACTGGGTGAGCTCGGTCATGACCGGTCTCCTTCTTCCTGCTCGAATCTGGCAATCTGCTCCTGCGCGATCGCGAAGGCGTGGTTGGCGCTGGGCACGCCGAGGTAGATGGCGGACTGCAGGAGGATCTCCTGGATCTCCTGCGTCGTCAGCCCGTTGCGTCGAGCTGCCCGCACATGCATGGCGAACTCGTCCCAGTGACCGTTCGCGATGAGCGCGGTGAGCGTGACCGCGCTGCGCGTGCGGTGCTCGAGGCCGGGTCGGGTCCAGATCTCGCCCCAGGCATACCGGGTGATGAGGTCCTGGAAGTCGGAGGTGAACTCGCTCCTGCGCGCCTCGGCGCTCTCGACGTGGGCGTCGCCGAGGACGGCTCGGCGCACGGTCATCCCGTCGTCGTGAGCCTGCGCCTGCGTACGGTCCGGGTGGCTTCGGCCCAGCCGGGGGCGCTCAGGCGGTGGCATGGGAGACCTCGATCCGGAAGAAGTCGGCGAGGATCGCCGCCACGGCTGACGGCTGTTCGGCCGGGGCCAGGTGTGCGGCGTCGTCGAGCAGAACGGCCCGCCCACCCGTGCCTCGGGCGATCTGCTCGGCGGACGCCATCGGGGTGACCTCGTCGGCGGCCCCGGCGAGGGCGAGGACGGGCACGCCGGCCTCGCCGAGCCGGGAGGTCAGGTCGAAGTCGGCCAGCGCCTCGCAGCACCGGGCGTAGGACTCCTGGTCGGTGTCCTGCAGGGAGTTCAGCAGGTTCGTGCCGAGGCGCGGGTCGCGGTCGAGGAAGCCGGGAGCGAACCATCGCTGCGCCGAACCGGAGATCATCACGGAGGTGCTCATGCGCCGCACGAGGTCGGCGCGTTCGTGCCAGTCGGTCGCCTCGCCGATCTTGGCGCCGGCGCAGAGGACCGCGATGCCGTCGAACGCCTCGCCGTGCTCGACGGCGAGCTGCAGGCCGACGGCGCCGCCGAGCGAGACGCCGGCATACCAGACCCGTCCTGGCGCCTGGTTACGGACGAGTTCTGTTGCGGCCAGGACCGACTCGGCCAGACCGGCCACCGTGAAGGGCTCGACACCGGCGCGGCTGCGGCCATGGCCGGGCAGGTCCCACCCGATCACGCACACCTCACCCGGCAGGTCGGTCGCGCAGGCCGACCAGAGCGGCGCGACGGCCGTGCCGAGCGACGGGCCGACGACGAGCAGGTCCGCGCCGGGCGACGCGGGGCGCAGCTCGGTCAGCGCGACGGTGGGTGGCATCAACGGCCTCCTGGCTATGTGGTGGCGTGGTGTTCGAGCGCGCGGTCGACGAGGTCACCCACGACGCCGAGGTATGCCGCTGGGTTGAGCAGATCCTCGATCGTGGTGTCCGGGACGGAGTGCGGCCCGTCCGTCGGCAGGCCGGCGCGCAGCACCGATCGGACCTCCTCGCCGGTCGCACCGGTTCGCAGCGCCGAGCGGAGCTTCTCGGTGAGGTCCGCTCCACCGGGAAGGGTCGGCACCGCCCGGAGCAGCCGCTCGGCGAGGAGGGCCGGCCCGGCCGTCTCGACGTTGCGGAGCATCGAGTCGCGGTGCACCTCGAGCCCGGCCAGGACCTCGGCGAGCTGGGCTGCCGCGACCGGGACGGAGGCGAGCAGTGCCGCCAGCGGCCGCCACTCGGCGTGCCAGCCGCCGTCGGGCCGTTCGTCGGACGCGAGCGCCGCTGCGCAGTGCAGCGCCGCCGCCAGGTGTGGGGCCTCGATGGCGGCGCTGCGCACGAGGATGCTCAGGACCGGGTTGCGCTTCTGGGGCAGGGTCGACGAGCCGCCGCGCCCCTCGAGGGCCGGTTCGGACAGCTCGCCGATCTCCGGACGGGACATCAGCACGATGTCGCCGGCGATCTTGCCGAGCACGTCACCGGCCCGGGCCAGCGCGTCCCCGAGGTGGGTCACCGGGGTGCGGTCGGTGTGCCAGGGTCGGCCCGGTGACGCGAGCCCGAGCTGGTCGGCGAGCAGGTCGGCGGCCTCGAGGGCTCGGCCCGGGGCCAGCTCGTCGATCGCCGCGAGGGTGCCGGCCGCTCCGCCGCACTGGACCGGCAGCCTCGCTGCCACGCCGAGCAGCTCGGCCCGGGCCTCGTCCAGAGCGGCCAGCCAGCCGGCTGCCTTGGCCCCGAACGTCGTCGGCAGAGCCGGCTGCGACAGGGTCCGCGCGGTCAGCAGGGTCGCCCGGTGGGTGTCGGCCAGCCGGGCCGTCGCCTCGGCGGCGGCCTCGAGCCGGTCGTCCACGACCTCGAGGGACCGCCTCGCCAGCAGCATGAGGGCCGAGTCGAGCACGTCCTGGCTGGTCAGCCCGCGGTGGACGGCTCCGGCCGCCTGTGTCTGCCCGCTGAGGGCCGACCGCAGCGCGGCGAGCATCGGGATGACCGGGTTGGCGCCCGCCTCGACTCCCAGGTCGAGCTCGGCGAGGTCGTAGCCGGCGGCATCCGCATGTCGGCCGACCATGGCGACGATCTGCTCGTCGACGAGCCCGAGTCGGGCCTGGACACGCACCCAGGCGGCCTCGACGTCGAGCAGCGCCTGCAGCACCGCCGAGTCGTCGGCGAGGTGTGGCTGGCGGGACGAGCCGGGGTGCAGGAGCACGGCGGTCAGATCTCGTGCCGCGCGAACTGCAGGAAGACCGTCTCGCCCTCGCCTTGCAGGTGCACGTCGAAGCGGTAGCTGTCGGCCGCCTCGCGGGTCGCGACGAGGGTGACACGCCGGTCCTCGTCGAGGGAGCTAAGGAACGGGTCGGCGGCGAGAGCCTCGGGCTCGGCCGGCAGGTAGACCCGGGTGAAGAGCCGGTTCAACAGACCGCGCGCGAAGACGGCCACGGCGATAAAGGGTGCACCGCCTCCGTCGGTGGCACCGGGTGCGACGGTGGTGAACGAGTAGCCACCGTCGCGCCACGTCGAGGTCCGCCCGAAGCCGGTGAAGGTGGCCGGGTCACGGGTCAGCGAACCCACCTGCTGGACGACCCGACCGGACTCGTCGGCCTGCCAGATCTCGAGCATGGCGTCCTGCAGGCCCACCCCGTGGCCGTCGAGCACGTGGCCGTGCAGCTGAACCGATCCGGGGCTGCCGGGTGGGACGAGGTGTTCGCCACCCTCGTACGGGAGGGCGAAGTGGTAGAAGGGGCCGATCGTCTGGCCGGGCGTCGGCACGGGACCGCGCTGAGCGGCATCCGACGTGCTCTTGTTCTCAGGCATGGTCACCCTCCAGTTCCATCCGCGTCGCGTGCGCACCGGTCAGGACGATGTCCCAGTGGTAGCCGAGCAGGTACTCGTGCTCGGACAGGTCGTGGTGGTAGGTCGCGACGAGTCGATCGCGTGCCTGCGGGTCGGTCACGGACTGGTAGATCGGGTCGAGGGCGAAGAGCGGGTCGCCCGGGAAGTACATCTGGGTGATCATCCGCTGGGTGAACTCGCGGCCGAAGAGTGAGAAGTGCACGTGCGCGGGCCGCCACGCATTGCGGTGGTTGCCCCAGGGGTAGGGTCCCGGCTTGATCGTGAGGAAGGCGTAGCCGCCGTCCTCGCCCGTGATCGTCCGTCCGGCGCCCGTGAAGTGGGGGTCGATCGGGGCGGGATGCTGGTCGCGCTTGTGGATGTAGCGCCCCGCCGCGTTGGCCTGCCAGATCTCGACGAGCTGCCCGCGGACGGGGTGGCCGTCGCCGTCGAGGATGCGTCCGCTGATCCGGATCCGCTCCCCGATCGGCTCGCCGCCGCGCTGAATGGTCAGGTCGGCCTCGAGCGGGTCGACGTCGCGCGTGCCGAACACCGGCGAGAAGAGCTCGACACCCTCCGGGTCGGCATGCGCCGGTGCCTTCGTCGGGTGCCGCAGGACCGAGCTGCGGTATGGCGCGAAGTCCAGACGTGACTGGGTGCGGTGCAAACCGGCTCGTTCGTCCTGCCGGTGCAGATCCTCGATCTCTGCGGTGATCTGCTGCTGCGGCTCAGGTGCGCACTGACGCCCCTCGTGCTCCTCCATCACGACCTCGCTCATGCCCGGTCTCCTTTGCTGGTCCGTGCCGAACCACGATAATCCTCGTTCTGCCTGAGTGTTCACATGGTGAACGCCTCCGACAGCGCGGGCCCTCAAGCACAGTCATGCCCCCTGCCACGATCGGCAGGGGGCATGCACTCGCCCGGTGTGGTTCGCTCAGGCGGTCTTCTCACTGGCTTCGATGCCGTCGGCGAACTCGCAGAAGGCGTCGTAGGCGCGAGCCCCGTGGATCGTGGCCGGGCCACCTTGCATGAGGAACGTCACGCCGAGGGCCTCGGCCGCCTCCTGGCGCGTCGCGCCGGCCCGTGCTGCAGCCTGGGCGTGCGAGGCGATGCACCCGTCGCAGCCCTCGACCACTCCGATCGCAAGCGCGATGAGCTCCTTCGTCCTGCGGTCGAGGGCACCGTCGGCGAAGGCTGCCTGCGAGAGCGCGGCAAATCCCCGATACACCTCGGGGATCGCGCTCCGTAGCGATCGATGGAGTGGGGAGAGGTCGCGAAGCACGGCCCTTCCGTGCGACGAGGTGTGCTCCATGGTCTCAGTCGTGGGCATATCCATCCTTTCCGAGTTACCCCCTGGGGTATTGTCACAACTCTAACATACCCCCCAGGGCATACTGACGCTTGCGCGGGCCGTCGGCCGTTCAGCGCACCGGCCAGACGACCATCGCGGATCCGCCACCACGGCGCGATGTCTCCGCCGCGGCCTCGAACAGCCCGAACCGGAGGCTGCGGATGGCCGTGGCCGCCCCGATCTCGCTCGACTCGGACAGGCGGTGCCCCAGAGCGGTCAGCCCGGCTCCCACCGGCCCGTCGACGATGGCCGGCTCGGCGCCCTCGGTGCTGCCGTTGCGCGAGGAGAGGCGAGCCGCAGCGATCGCGTCCTTGAGCGAGAGACCGCGGTCGAGGTAGCCGAGGATCGTCTGCGACACGGTGGTGATGATCGTGGCGCCACCCGGTGAGCCGACCGCGAGGTACGGGCGACCGTCGCGCAGCAGGATCGTCGGGCTCATCGAGGAGCGCGGCCGCTTGCCCGGACCGGGCAGGTTGGGGTCGGGCACCCCCGGGGTGAGAGGCACGAAGTTGAAGTCGGTCAGCTCGTTGTTGAGCAGGAACCCGTACCCCGGCACGGTGATCCCGGAGCCGCCCGTCTGCTCGATGGTGAGCGTGTAGGCGGCGACGTTGCCCCAGCGGTCCGCGACGGTCAGGTGGGTCGTCGACATGCCTTCGTGGCCGCCGGTCTGCGCGAGGCTCTGCTGCCCGCAGGCGGCGTAGTCGCCGTCCGGCTCACCGAACGGGATCGGGCGCGGCTGCGCCTGGGCCGGGTCGAACAGGCAGGCCCGTTCCCGGGCGAAAGCCGGGCTGACGAGCTGTTGAACCGGGACACCGGGCACGTCGCCGACGTAGCGGTTGCGATCGGCGAAGGCAGTCGCGGACGCCTCCGAGAACCGGTGCAGGTAGCCGACCTGGTCGAGGCTCGAGGTCGACACCCCGGTGCGCTTCTCGTAGGCCGTCATCAGGTTGAGGATCTGCGCCACCGCGATGCCACCCGAGCTGGGCACCGGCATGCCATAGACGTCCAGCCCCTTGTACTGCGAGTGGATCGGTGCCTTGACCAGTGCCTCGTAGCTGCGCAGGTCGCCCGTCGTGAGCTCGCCGTGCAGGACGCTGACGCCGGGCGCCGTGTGCGGGTCGCGGGCCTCGTCGACGATCGCCTCGCCGAGACTGCCCCGGTAGAGGACGCCGACGCCCTGGCTACGGAGCAGGCGGTAGGCCCCGGCCAGGTCCCGGTTGACGAACTTGCTGCCGACCGCGGGAGCGGCTCCGTTCGGCAGGAAGACCCGGGCCGTCTCCGGGAACATGGCGAAGCGCTTCGCGTTCTCCGCCGTCTGGTCGTGGAACGTCTGGTCGACGACGAAGCCGCGACGGGCGAGGTTCTCCGCCGGTCGCAGCGCCGCGTTCAGGGACCACGTGCCGAAGCGGCGCAGCGTCCGGTCCCACAGCGCCGGGGTGCCCGGCACGCCGACCGACAGTCCGGAGCTGACGACGGTGGGGAAGCTCATCGCCGTGCCGTCAGGGTTGCGGAAGGTCTCGGGGGTGAAGGTCGCCGGCGCGGTCTCGCGCCCGTCGACCGTCGTGACCCGCTTGGCGCGGGCGTCGTAGTAGACCAGGAAGCCGCCGCCGCCGATGCCGGCGCTGTACGGCTCGGTGACGCCGAGGGCCGCGGCGGTCGCGACGGCGGCGTCGGCCGCGTTGCCACCGCGGCGCAGGACGTCGATGCCGACCTGGGAGGCGTCTCGGTCGACCGAGCTGACGGCACCACCGAAGCCCACCATGACAGGCGTCTTGGGCAGTGCGACGGGCAGGCGGGCCGGCCCGCGGTCGGCAGCCGCCGCTCCGGGAGCAAGCAGGCCGAGCGGAAGGGCGGCCGCCGCAACGGCGGCCAGCACGGAGACGCGGAGAGATCGAGGATGGACCATGCCAGGACGCTAGACCCGCGCCGCGGAGGCCGCATCCTGAAACCGGCGCAGGCGCCTCGAGTGTCGTCCCCGCCCAGCCGCGTCGCGGCCGGCGCGGGTCGAGATGCCGTCAGTGGTCCGGTTGGTCCTTCTCGCCATACTCCTCGCGCAGGTCGCGGCCTCGGCCGACCAGTGTCTCGGTCGTGGTCATGCTCGGCATCCTCTTCCTCTCGGGGCCGTTCGCCCACCCGGCGCGGATCTACACCTCGCCGCGGGGCGAGCTGAGCGGCATACCGACCCATCGCGAGAGCCCGCCACCCAGGCGGGGTGACGGGCTCTCGGACTGCCCGAAGCCATCCGTCAGGAGGCGTCCTCCTCGACCAGGAGGTTGCGAGTCCTGCTCGCGTCGAGCGGGATGCCCGGGCCCATCGTCGTACACATCGTGGCCTTGACGATGTAGCGGCCCTTCGAGCTCGCCGGCTTGAGGCGCAGGATCTCGTCGAGTGCCGCGGCGTAGTTCTCGACCAGGGCGGTCTCGTCGAAGGATGCCTTGCCGATGATGAAGTGCAGGTTCGCGTGCTTGTCCACGCGGAACTCGATCTTGCCGCCCTTGATGTCGGAGACGGCCTTGGCGACGTCCATCGTCACTGTGCCGGTCTTCGGGTTCGGCATGAGGCCGCGCGGGCCCAGCACCTTGCCGAGACGGCCGACCTTGCCCATGAGGTCGGGCGTCGCCACGACGGCGTCGAAGTCGAGCCAGCCGCCCTGCACCTTCTCGAGCATGTCGTCGGAGCCGACGTAGTCGGCACCGGCCTGACGGGCGGCCTCGGCCTTGTCGGCCTGGGCGAAGACGAGGACCTTGGCGGTCTTGCCGGTGCCGTTCGGCAGGTTGACGGTGCCGCGGACAGCCTGGTCGGCCTTGCGCGGGTCGACCCCGAGTCGGAACGCGACCTCGACCGTCTCGTCGTACTTGGCCTTGGCCGTCTGCTTCGCGAGGCGGACCGCCTCGAGCGGCGCGTAGACCTTGTCGGGCGCGACGAGCTCGGCGGCCGCTCGGTAGTTCTTGCTGCGCTTCATGATGCTCCTTGGTGTTGTGGTGGAGTCGTGGTGCGGGCCAGCGCCGGCCCTCCCACTGCCCACCAGCATGCCGTATGCCGCTGGGCTGAGCTCCAGGGGTGACGTGCGGTCAGAGCCCTGAGCCCTTTGGTCGCTCTTCCTCACCTTCCGCTTCGGCCGGGTGCCTCGCAAGCTCGGCCCCCAACCTCCGCTGCAGGTTCGTCAGAGCTCTGTCTCGATCCCCATCGAGCGAGCGGTCCCCGCGATGATCCGCGCGGCCATCTCCTCGTCGTTGGCGTTGAGGTCCTCCATCTTCTGCCGGGCGATCTCGAGGACCTGCTCCCGGGAGAGCTTGGCGACCTTCGTCTTGTGTGGCTCACCGGACCCCTTGGCCACGCCGGCTGCCTTCTTGATCAGCTCCGCGGCCGGTGGCGTCTTGGTGACGAACGTGAACGAACGGTCCTCGTAGACCGTGATCTCGACCGGGATGACGTTGCCGCGCTGGGACTCCGTCGCGGCGTTGTACGCCTTGACGAACTCCATGATGTTGACGCCGTGCTGACCGAGCGCCGGGCCGACCGGCGGTGCCGGGGTGGCCTGACCGGCCTGGATCTGCAGCTTGATGAAGCCGGAGACCTTCTTCTTCTTGGGGGGCATTGGTGCCTACCTTCTGGGTTGTGGGCCGACGCCGTGGGCGATGACCCGGTTGCATGACCGAGAAGGCGACCTTCCCGGCGTTCCTGTTCCGCGGGCGTCAGCCCGCAAACCTCTAGATTGTGCCCTGTCGGCTCGCCTCACACCAAAACGCCGCCGGGGGGTCTTTCCCGAGGTGCACGGGGGCGGCGGGCGGAGGGCCGCCGGGCCCGTGCGCTCCCTTGGGTGTGAGGGAATGGCGGGTCCATGGGGGCTTGCCCCCGTGTGTCTAGATCTTGGCGACCTGGCTGAACGAGAGCTCGACGGGCGTCTCGCGGCCGAAGATCGAGACGAGGACCTTGAGCTTCTGCGACTCGGGGATGATCTCGGAGATCGTCGCCGGTAGCGTCTCGAAGGGGCCCTCCATGACGGTGACCGATTCGCCGACCTCGAAGTCGACGACGCTGGGTGCCTTCGTCGTGGTACCTCCCGTAGCGGCGCCGAGGGGGGCCTTGGCGCCCTGTGCCGCCGGGATCGAGGGGGCGAGCATCGTGACGACCTCGTCGAGCGAGAGGGGCACGGGCTGGTGGGCGTTGCCGACGAAGCCGGTCACGCCGGGGGTGTGCCGGACCGCACCCCAGCTCTCGTCGCTCAGGTCCATGCGCACGAGGACGTAGCCGGGCATCCGGACACGCCGGACGAGCTTCTTCTGCCCGTTCTTGATCTCGGTCACCTCTTCCATGGGGACCTCGATCTCGAAGATGTAGTCCTCCATGTTGAGGGTCTGGATGCGCGTCTCGAGGTTGGTCTTGACCCGGTTCTCGTAGCCGGCGTAGGAGTGCACGACATACCACTCGCCGAACCTGGTGCGCAGGTCACGCTTGAAGGCCTCGACCGGGTCCTCCTCCGCCGCGTCCTCCTCCGCCGCGTCCTCCTCCGCCGCAGGCTCCTCCGCCGCAGGCTCCTCCGCCGCAGGCTCGACGGCTCCGGGCTCGACGGCTCCAGGCTCGACGGCTCCAGGCTCGAGAGCGGCGACGTCTTGAGGCTCCGCCTCTTCGATGGCCTCCGTCTCTTCGATGGCCTCCGTCTCTTCGATGGCCTCCGTCTCGGGGACGGCCTCCGGTTGCTGCGCGTCCGCGTCCGCGTCGACGTCGGTCACTCCGTCAGCGGCGGTCTCGGACATGGTCTCGGACTGGAGGGCCGGCTGCACGACGGGGGCCGGTCCGGCCGCCTCGTCGACGCCGCTGTCGGCGACGTCGGGGTCGGCCGGGACGCTCTCGGCGGCGTACTCGTCGGACACGGTTGACCTACTTCCTTGCTAGCGGTTCAGCTTGGGCACTGGTGGGGCATGCGGGGACGACACCCCGTCAGAAGGCCTTTCCGGTGAAGGTCCAGCTGATGAGCTTGTTCCACACGAAGTCGAAGCCGGACACGAACGCCATGATCACCAGCACGAACACGATGACGACGGTCGTGTAGCGCACGAGCTCGGGGCCCGTCGGTCGGATGACCTTGCGCATCTCGTCGAGGATCTGCCGGATGAACAGGGCGATGGCGCCGTACAAGCGCGACACTGGATTGCCGCGCTTGGTCTGGCCGGTCCGGCCAGATCCGCGCTTGGCGCTCGTCTCGGTCACACTTCCTACTTTCTGCCAGCACACCTGATACGCAGGGCAAGAGGGACTCGAACCCCCAACCGCTGGTTTTGGAGACCAGAGCTCTACCAATTGAGCTATTGCCCTACACCGGCCCCGGGGGGAGCCAGTGGGACGGCATGCGTCAGCATGGCCAGCGTCAACCGTCCGAGTGAAGATCATACGTGACGATTCGGATCGAGGCGAACCGTCCGCGGGACCCGAGCCGTGATCCGGGCCGACCTCCACGCCCCGAGCCGGAGTGGGAGGATCGGCGGGTGACCCCATCGCGCACCCCGCTCGCGTCCCTGTCCGACGATGACCTCAGCGCCTTCCTCGCGCAGCAGCAACAGGCCTACGCCGACCTCCAGGCCAAAGGCCTGAGACTCGATCTCACCCGCGGCAAGCCCTCGGCGGCGCAGCTGGACCTGTCCGACGCGTTGCTCACGCTGCCTTCGACGACGAAGGACCGGTCTGGGGCCGACGTGCGCAACTACGGCATCCTGGAGGGCCTGCCCGAGCTGCGCGAGATCTTCGCCGAGCTGCTCGGCATCGACCCGGCGCAGGTCGTCGCCGGGGGCAACTCGAGCCTGACGATGATGTACAGCGTCGTCGTCGACTTCCTTCTCTTCGGCGGGGTCGACTCACCGCGGCCGTGGCTGAAGGAGGACACGGTTCGCTTCATCTGCCCGGTGCCCGGCTACGACCGTCACTTCGCCATGCTGCAGGAGCTCGGCATCGGCATGGTCAATGTCGACATGCACGAGGACGGGCCGGACATGGACGCCGTCGAGTCGCTCGTGCGCGACGACCCGAGCGTCAAGGGCATCTGGATCGTGCCCACCTACTCGAACCCGACTGGGGCGGTCGTCTCCCAGGAGGTTGCCGCCCGGCTGGCCTCGATGCCCACCGCCGCTCCGGACTTCACGATCTTCTGGGACAACGCCTACGCGTTCCACCACCTGACCGAGCACGAAGCCAAGAGCGCCGACATCCTCAGCCTCAGCTCGGTGGCCGCTCACCCCAACCGGCCGGTCATGTTCGCGTCGACGTCGAAGATCAGCTATGCCGGTGCCGGCGTCGCGGCGCTCGCAGCCTCGGTCGACAACATCGCCTGGTATCTCCGGCACCTCGGCAAGAGCTCCATCAGCCCGGACAAGGTCAACCAGCTGCGGCATGTGGAGTTCTTCGGCTCGGCTGAAGGGGTGCGGGCACACATGCGAGCGCACCGCCAGATCCTGGCCCCCAAGTTCGAAGCGGTCGACGACGCCCTGCAGGGCGGACTGGACGGGCTCGACATAGCTTCGTGGAGCCACCCGCTCGGGGGCTACTTCGTCAACCTCGACGTGCTCGACGGGACGGCCGCACGGGTCGTCCAGCTCGCGAAGGAGGCCGGCATCGCACTGACGCCGGCCGGTGCCTCGTTCCCCTACGGCCGCGACCATCGCGACCGCAACATCCGCCTCGCCCCGACGATGCCCGTCCTCGACGAGGTCCGCACCGCCATGGCCGGGGTCGCGACGTGCGTGGCGTTCGCGGCGGGGGAGAAGATGATCGCGACCCGCACGGGTACGGGTACGTAACGGCGAGATCGCCATCGGAAGGGGCACATCATGAGTGATACCGAGCCGAACGAGAACATCGACGAGGGACAGACCACCTACAGCGTCGACGACGAGGATCAGCTCCAGCCCGAGGACACGCTCATCCAGGAGGACGTCGAAGACCCGCTCGACCGTGGGTACTCGCCCGCCGAGGCACCCCGCGGTGTCGATGCCTTTGGCACCACGGCTCGCGAGCAGTCGGAGCAGGAGACCATCGAGCAACGCATCCACCAGGAGGATCCGGACCCCTTCAGCGCCTACGGCGCCCCCGACAACCAGAGCGGGCTTGACGAGGATCGGGTGGGCGGGGACGACCCCGACTCGATTGCCGCCGAGGACGACTGGGTCGGCGACGACGAGGTCGGCGACCGGCGGGCCGGTCGCCTCGTCGCCGGGGACGAAGGCACCCACGAGGACACCGAGAAGGACCTCGTGGCCGAGGATGTCGGCATCGACGGGGCGGCCGCCTCGGCCGAGGAGGCGGCGGTCCACATCATTCGCGAACCGGATTCCGAGGTGTGACCAGACCTGCAGACGTGGGTCGCTCGCTCGACGCGCTGCCCAAGGCGCACCTGCACCTGCACTTCACGGGGTCGATGCGGGTCGAGACGGTCCGCGACCTGGCCCGCCGACACGGCATACCGCTGCCGGACGCGTTCCTCGAGAGCTGGCCTCCACGGCTGCGGGCCACCGACGAGCGCGGCTGGTTCCGGTTCCAGCGGCTCTACGACACGGCACGCGCATGCGTCCGCGGCGAGGCCGACCTGCGCCGCATCGTCCGGGAGTCCGCCCAGGACGACGCGGCAGAGGGGTCCCGGTGGCTCGAGCTGCAGATCGACCCGACCTCGTACGCCCCGTTCGTCGGGGGGATCACCCCCACCCTCGAGATCGTCCTCGACGAAGCTCGGGTGGTCTCGGCCGCAGGCTCGACGGGGGTTGCCATCGTCGTCGCGGCGAGTCGCATCCGCCACCCGCTCGAGGCACGCACCCTGGCCCGCCTCGCGGCGCACCATGCCGGTGACGGGCCGGGCCGCGTCGTCGGCTTCGGGCTGTCGAACGACGAGCGGCGCGGGGTGACCGAGGACTTCGCTCCCGCCTTTCGGATCGCGGCCCGCGCGGGGCTCGCCCTCGTCCCTCACGGTGGCGAGCTGCTCGGTGCCCAAGCGGTCATGGAGACCCTCGAGGCGCTGCGTCCCGACCGGCTGGGGCACGGGGTGCGGTCCGTGGAGGACCCACAGGTGCTCGACGCTGTCGCGAAGTCCGGGGTGGCCCTGGAGGTGTGCCCGGGCAGCAACGTCGCGCTGGGCGTGTACCCGGCCACCGACGAGGTCCCGCTGCGCCAGATCGTCGACGAGGGCATCCCGGTGGCGCTCGGTGCCGACGACCCGCTCCTGTTCGGCCAACGCCTCACCGCGCAGTATGCCGCTGCCCGTCGGCTCGGCTTCGCGGATACGGAGCTGGCAGACCTCGCGGGAGCCTCGATCCGGGTGAGCCGGGCGCCCGAAGCGGTCCGGCGTCAGTCCCTGGCCGACATCGATTCGTGGCTCTCGAAGGACGCGCAACCGCAGCCGCAGCAGGCCTGAGTTTGCCGTGCCCACCGCTCGGCGTCCATGCTGGTGCAGCCATGAAGATGAACTCCACTGCCTGCCCGGACCGCCCCAGCCCCACTCACCGCACCCTGCGAAGGCTGGCCGCTGCGGTCGTCGTCGTCCCTCTGCTGGTGCTCGGAGCCTGTTCCGGCGAGACGCCAGAGCCGCAGACGGCGGCGACCACGGGCACCACTACCGGCAAGGCGACCCCGACGGGCACCACCCCGGCGCCGAGCCCGACGACGCTCAAGACCAAGGGTGAGATCAAGGACGACGTGCTCGGCCACGTCATCACCCCCACCAAGGTCGTCGTCGGCCTCCCCTGGCCCGACAACCACCCTGTCGCTGAGGAGCACTTCGAGCTGGTCGGCGTCCAGGTGAAGGTCGAGGCCGGCAAGCGCTACTCGGCAAGCGTGACTCCGGGCCTCTTCGCGCTCAAGACGTCGGCACCCGACGCCGTTCCGGCGACGAACGAGTTCAAGGGAGCGCTAGGCAAGGAGCTCGGCACGGTCAAGCGCGGCGAGGCCGAGACCGGTTGGCTCATCTTCAAGGTGGAGAAGGGGTCGGCAGACAAGCTCGAGCTGCGCTACAACCGGCCGGCATACGACGTCAAGACGACCGACTCGTCGATCAAGGCGAAGACCTTCACCCTCAAGCTGTCCTCTTGATCGTCCTGACCCGCTGACCCGCTGACCCGCTGACCCTCGATCCCTTCAACATCGAGCGTGCAGTAGTTCTGATCGACAGTGCACCAACCCCAATCGACAGTGCAGTAGTTTCGATCGACTGTGCACCAACCCCAATCGACAGTGCAG
>NZ_JAKDLO010000250.1 GCF_030452765.1 Intrasporangium sp. | reverse complement strand
CCAACTTCGAGGAGGGCGCCCGGCTCGGCATCGACGCTCGCGCGTTCTGGCCCGGCTTCGGCGACGTGCCGGCGAGCGAGCTCGTGCTGCGCCGACTGCTGCCGATGGCGCACGAGGGACTCGAGAAGTGGGGGGTCTCGCAAGCCGTACGCGACCGGTTCTTGACGATCATCGAGCAGCGCTGCCTCAAGGGCGTCAACGGCGCCTCGTGGCAGACCGCCTGCGTCGAGCGCCTCGAGGCGCGCGGGCTGACTCGTGACAAGGCCCTGCGTGAGATGCTGCGGCACTACATCGAGGGCATGAGCGCCAACGAGCCGGTGCACAACTGGGACCTGCCCCGCGACTGAAACCGGCGCACCAGCGGCCTCGGCTCCTCTCGGAGCCGAGGCCGGTTCGGCGTCACGTCGGCCGCTCAGAAGTCCTGCATGAGGCGCCACGGCGAAAGGTTGAACATCCCGATGCACCGGGTGTTGCGGTGGTGGCTCAGCACACTCATCGACCCGGCATCCAGAATGAGCTGGCTGCCGAACCGCGGACCGATGCGCAGGTAGGTCGCGGTCAGCACGCGGAGGGCGTGACCGTGACCGAAGAGGGCGACGTCACCGTTCGAGAGGTCGGGCCACACCTTGTCGATCACCTGCTGGGCCCGGTGGCCCACTTCGTCGATCGTCTCACCCGGGGTGTCACCGGCAACGACGCCGTCGACGAACACCTCCCACGGGTGACCGATCTGAGCGCTGATCTCCTTCGTGGTGACGCCCTCATAGCCTCCGTAGTCCCACTCGCGAAGCAGCGGCTCGACCTCGAAGTCACCCAGGCCCGCCAGCTCGGCGGTGCGCTTGGCCCGCTGCAGCGGCGAGACGAGCACGCGCTCGAAGTGATGGTGCTTCAGCACGTCCGCGAGCTCACGAGCCGCCTGTTCGCCCTCGGGTAGCAACGGCAGATCGGTCGTGCCGGTGTGCTGGCCGCTCAGCGACCACTCCGTCTCGCCGTGCCGAAAGAGGTAGATGTTGCCGGGGACGACGCCGTCGGGTTTGGCCATGTCGTCAATCTAGTGCTCGCGCACCGTGCGGGCGATGCCAGACTTTCCAGCCGCTCTGAACGGGCCGTTCCGCACGGGTCAGCCGTGTCCCCCGACGTCGACGCCGCCCCTCAGTACGAGAACGGGACGCCGGATCGCGTCGAGGTCGGTCTCGACGAGACCATCGACGACGAGCAGGTCGGCCGGAAGACCCGGGCGCACTCGCCCGGCCTGCCGCTCGATTCCGAGCGCGTCCGCGGCGAGCGACGTGCACGTGGCGAGTGCCCCTTCGACGGGCATCCCGAGGAGGTGGACGGCTTGGGAAACGGCGTACACGAGGCAGTCGTGCGGCTTCGTCGGGGAGATGCCGGCGTCGGTCGACATGATGCACCGGGCCCCCGCGTCACGCAGTCCTCGGACATGGGCGACGAGAGCGGGAAGGCGTGCGGCCACGATCGGGTCGGCCGGGCCGGGCGCGATGCCTGCCGTGATCGACACGGTGATACCGGATGCCGCCACCACCGCGACGAGCTCAGCATCCTGGTCGATCCCCTCGTCGGTCATGAACGAGCAGTGCTCGATGGAGTCGACCCGTGCCTCCACCGCGGCAGCCACCCCGCCTCGGCCGTGCGCGTGTGCAGCGACCGGCAGACCTACCGCGCGGGCGGCCACGACCACCGCCTTCAGCTCTTCGGCCCCGAACTGGGTGTCGCCCGGTGACGAACCGGGCGTCACCTGACCGCCGGTGGCCATGATCTTGATGACATCCACCCCGGCGGCCGCCTGGCGGGCGACCTCGGCGAGGAGGTCCTCGACGGTCGCGCATTCAGCACCGAGGAAGTGGCAGTGCCCTCCCGGGGTCGTGAGCGGGGGACCCGACACGATCAGCGTCGGGCCGGCCGTCAGGTCCTGCGCACACTCATCACGCAGGTCGAGCATGACGCGGCCACGACTCCCGAGGTCGCGCACCGTGGTGATGCCCGCCTCGAGAGCACGACGCGCGTTCGCCCGGGCGCACTCGAGCAGCGCCACGTCGTCGTGTTCGCGGTGCCAGGCCAGGGGGTCCACGGAGCAGTCCCACGCCAGGTGCTGGTGGGCGTCGATCAGCCCGGGCAGCACCGTCGCGTCGCCGAAGTCGTCAAGGGGTGCACTGGCGTGATCACTTGGAGGTCCGACCGCCACGACGGTCGGGCCGTCGATGACGATGTCAGCAGCGCCGATGAAGCGCTCACCGTCGAAGACCTGCCTGGCCCGCACCGCGCGCATCGCCGCTCCCCACTGACAGGCTGGATGACTGCACTGTCCTCCCGTGCGTTCAAGGTGGTCAAGGGAGTTGAGGCCGCCGACATCGCGAGCCCAGCAGGCACACTGTGGTCATGGACCTGCCGTTTCGCCTGCTCAACGTCTTCGGTATCGAGGGTGACCCGTTCTCGGGCAACCCCCTCGCCGTCTTCCCGGATGCCGCAGAGCTGTCGGGTGCCCAGATGCAGTCGTGGGCCCGGCAGCTGAACCTCAGCGAGACGACGTTCGTCACGGCCGTGGACCGGCACGCCTGCTCGGCCGACGTGCGCATCTTCACACCGTCGTACGAGATGCCCTTCGCCGGACACCCCACCCTCGGCACGGCGCATGTCGTGGCCGGCCTGATCGGTGGCCTGCTCGACTCAGCAGAGCCGGGCTCGAGAGCCGCCCTGCCCGATGCCCTCTCGCTCTCGATGCCTGCCGGTCGCATCCCGGTGCGCCGGGTCGGCCCGACCTGGCGCCTGAGCGCAGGGACCCCGAGCTTTCGCAGCCCCTCGTTCACCCGCGACGAACTGGCCCGCACGCTGGGGCTACCGGTCGAGGCGGTCGCGGCCGGTGGCACTCGGCTGGTGAACGTGGGGGTCGAGCAGGCCATGGTTCGGCTCGAGAGCGCCGAAGCAGTGCGGGCCTGCTCGCCCGACATCGCGTTGATGTACCAGCACCTTGGTGGTGTCGGCCCGGCGCCGCACGTGTACGTCTGGGCCTACACCGGTGAGGCGACCGTGGAGGCGCGCCTGTTCGCGGCCGGCGATGGCTCGCTCGACGAGGACCCCGCCACCGGCTCGGCCTGCTCCAACCTCGGCGGTTGGCTCGTCGGTGAGGGGGCCCGCGGCATCCGGATCGAGGTGTCGCAGGGCGCGGCGGTCGGTCGGCCCTCGAGACTGGAGCTGACCGTCGACGACGACGGCGGCATCCACGTGGCGGGCCGGGTGGCCGAGGTCGGCGTGGGCACCATGCACGTCGGCTGAGCCGCACCTCGACCCCCGGACCTCCTGAGCCCGAGACCCTCACCAACACACCGAGTAATCGTGAACACACCGGGTAGCTGCCCGGTGGGTTGAGGACTACTTGGTGTGTTGCGGAGGGGGGGCGGGGGTAGCGAGACGGTGCTGACCCCTCACCAGTCAACGAGGCCGGACCGCGCCGGTCAGAGTCGGGCTCGGCGCACCAGCTCGAAGCAGACGACGGCGGCGGCCGCCGACACGTTGAGCGACTCGACGCCGGCGGCCATCGGGATCGAGACCCAGGTGTCGACGAGGGCTGCCACCTCGGGGCCGAGGCCCTCGCTCTCACTGCCGAGCACGAACGCCACCGGCTCGGGCAGGTGCGCCGAGAAGAGGTCGTCGTCGCCGGAGGCATCGAGGCCGACGACGTGGAAACCGTTCGCCTTGAGGGCGGCCACGGCTTCCGCGGCGGTGAACGCCTTGACGATGGGGGCGCGGAAGGCCACCCCGGCCGAGGCCTTGACCACCAGCGGGTCGAGCGACGCCACTCCCCGCCGTGGCACGACGATGCCGTCGATGCCGGCCGCCGTGGCCGATCGCAGGATCATCCCGACGTTGGCCGGCGTCGTGATGCCGTCGAGCACGAGCACCGTGCGCATCGTCTGCTGGTCGAGAGCGACGTCGAGGGGCAGCATCCGGGGGGCCACCACGTCGGCGAAGACGCCCTGGTCCTGGCGCCCGTTGCCGGCCAGCTTCTTGACCCGTTCGGCGCTCGCCTGCTGCACCTCGATGCCCCGACGGCGGGCCGCCTGCCGGATCTCCCGGATGCCGGCGCCGTGCGCGCCCTCGGCGATCACGATCTTGTCGACGTGCAGGTCACCGTCGCGCAGCACCTCGTGCACGGGGTTGCGGCCGTAGACGGTGATGAACCGGTCCTTCGGCGAGATCTCGGCGCTCACCGCGTCAGGATGTCACAGCGAGGTCGATCAGCTGCAGATGCTCCGGGCGCAGCCGGCGGCGCGCCTCGGCGAGGTCGACGAACTCGGCGGCCAGCACCTCGGTGCCGTCAGGCCGGGGTACGGCCTGCCCTGGTGCTCGGCCCGAGAGCAGCACCTCGATGCGAGGCCCCCGTCGTGCAGCCGGCACCGGGGCCACGCGCACGACACGCACGTCGGTCACCGTGAGCCCGGTCTCCTCCCGGACCTCTCTGGTCAGGCCCTGCTCCCAGGTCTCGCCGACCGCGGCCCAACCCGACGGCAGACCGCAGGGGTTGCCCATCCAGTAGCGGTGCACCTGCACGAGCACGCGCCCGTCGTCGTCGATCACGACGCCGGTGAGGCCCACGAGGAAGGTCGACTCGCGCCAGCGCAGCACCCGCCACTGCCACCGTCCGCCGAGGCGTCGCCAGACGGCGGTCGCAAGTCGGTGCACGGCTGACATGGGAACACCCTGCCAGACGTGACGCCATCGGCTGCCGGCCCCTGCTGGTGATCGGCGCAGCTGAGCGCCGCTGACTCATGGTCGGGAATGCGCAGCCGCGTCCTCGGGTTCTATGGTTGAATTCTCAATCAAATAGGAGCTGAGAGACATGCAGTTCGGCATCTTCACCGTCGGCGACGTGACCACGGACCCCACCACCGGAGTCACGCCCACCGAGCACGAGCGCATCGCAAACACGGTAGCGATCGCCAAGAAGGCCGAGGAGGTCGGCCTCGACGTCTTCGCGACGGGGGAGCACCACAACCCGCCGTTCGTGCCGTCGGCGCCGACCACGACCTTGGCCTACATCGCGGCGCAGACCGAGCGGATCCTGCTGTCGACCTCGACCACCCTCATCACGACCACCGACCCGGTGCGCATCGCCGAGGACTACGCGACGCTGCAGC
>NZ_JAKDLO010000070.1 GCF_030452765.1 Intrasporangium sp. | reverse complement strand
ATCACCAGTCACACGCCGCCGCGCCGCTCAGTGACCAGAAACTGCGAAACTGGAGGGTCCTAGATCTCGACCGCTGATCATCTCGCTCTTGGTGCTGCCCCAGACCTCGGCCGCCTACTCAGGAACCGACGTTGAGTAGTTGGGGTGAAACAGATGTCCAAGCAGCAGCATTCTCGCCGGACCGCCATGCATGCCGCCCGAACCGACCAGGACGACAGGTTCCACGATCGCCTGCAGGATGACCGCGTCCGTCCGCGCGCGGGGCGGCAGGCGGTGGGGACCGTTACCAGGGGCAGCCGGGAGTCGGCCGCGTCTGTCGGGTCTGCGTGCTACGACGCCCAGCCGCTACCGGCAGAGATGACCCACTACCCCGCCGGCTACTTCTTGGGCTGACATGGCCACCCCGAACGCCACCGCAAGCCGGAGCCGGCCCCTGGGCCACGTCACTACTGGTCTCGTCGAGTACCGGTACCCGGCGCCACCGGACACGTTTGGGCGCAGACCGCAGCGGGCTCCGACAAGGGTTGTTCGTGACGGGGTGAGCTGGCCCCTTGGGACGAGCGCAGACCTCGCGTGGATCGCGCAAGGCACCACGATCGAGGAGAGGATCGCCTGCGCAGTCCCCGCGGTGTTCGACGCCTACGCCACCGTCATGCTCCCGGAGGACCATGAGCAGACGCGTCACGACCACGCCATCCTGTCCGTGCTGCGCGCCCACTCCGGCGGCCAGCCATGGTGGCTGGGATACCTGGACACCGGTGCCGACGATGTCGTGTTCCCGGACGCACCACGGGTGAGCCTGTACGCGCACTGGCCCTATGTGCTGGTCCGGGCCGGGCCGGCACAGGCGGCAACCTGGCGTCGATGGGACTACGGGTCGTTCTGGTTCGGGCACCTGCCGAACCTCATGTTCCCGGCGGATCGCTCCTGGCTGGTCTCGACGCTGTGGGGCGACGACTGGACCTGTGTCGGAGGCACCACCGCTCTGGTGGACAGCCTGTTGGGCCACGGCATCCTTCGGGAGCGGTCGCGACGGGTCGCACCCGGCCAGGACGCCACCCCGCCGGTGCAGCGGGCGATCTGAGCGAAGACGACCGGGCACGCGGCCCCACGCCAGGCGAGCACCGAACCTGCCCGCAGAGATGGAGCGGCGCGGCCAGTCAGGCCTTGGGCAGCACGCTCAGGTCACCCGTGCGCACAACCTCGTCTGCGACGGCACGCAGCTTGCGGTTGGCGTGCTGGCTAGCCCTCCTCAAGATGTCGAACGCCTCTCCTTCGCTGACCTTGCGGTCGGCCATGACGATGCCGATGGCGGCGCCGATCGTGCGTGACGTGTGCAGGGCGTTCATCAGCTGTTCTGCATGCTCCCTGTTGAGCACGCCGTCGACCTGGAGCTCGCCGATCAGCTCCCGGTCGATATCGACGCGGGTCTCCAGCTCGTCGATCCTCCGGCGGTCGTCGTGGGCTCGTGCCTCGCTCGCGTGCGCTCGGTGGTTGCCCTCGTTCGCCCGGACCAGAAGCGCGTCGATGTCCGCTCGATCGGCCGCGACGCGTGCACCCAGGTCATCGAAGCGGCGCTGCCACTCGGCGTCGCTGTCGCGTTGCTCGGCACCCATCCGTCAAGTATCGCTCCACGGTGACGTTCCCGGCGAGCATGCGGCTGCATCCTGTCGCTGCCGTCCACGGCACGCAGGCCGCGGCATTCGTGAGGGGGTCGGCGCGAGGGGTAGGTTCGTGCTCAGGTGGAGCGCAGGAGTGGTCCCAGAGCCAGCCACCCACCGTCACTCGTCGTCGCGAAGGAGCACGAGGTGGCCGAGGCCGGGCAGCACGACCCGCGACGCGACATCCCGCGCACGGACGTCCTGCTCCGCAACCCGATCCTCGTCGAGGCGGCCCGTCGCCTCGGCCACGTGATCGTCAAGCGGGCCGTCCTCGGCGCGCAACAACGGGCCCGGGACGGCGAGATCGCGCCCGAGGAGGTCGCCGCGGCGGCCGCCACCGACCTCGACGTGCGACAACGGCTACCGACGACGCTGCGCCCGGTCCTCAACGCCACCGGCGTCGTGCTCCACACGAACATCGGCCGCGCACCCCTCACGGAGGGAGCCCGAACCGCCATCGCGCGCGCCTCGGGCTACGTCGACGTCGAGCTCGACCTCGAGACCGGTCGCCGCGCGAGCCGGGGCCGTGGCACCCTGGACGCCCTGCTCGACCGCGTCCCCGCCGCCGGGGCGGCGCTGGTCGTCAACAACGGGGCGGGCGCCCTCGTCCTCGCGACGACAGCGCTCGCCGCGGGTCGGGAGGTCCTGGTCAGCCGGGGCGAGCTGGTCGAGATCGGCGACGGCTTCCGGCTGCCCGACCTCGTCACGTCGACCGGAGCCCGCCTGCACGAGGTCGGCACGACGAACCGCACGACCCTGCGTGACTACGCCGGCGCCGTCGGCCCGGCCACGGCCGCGATCCTCAAGGTCCACCCGAGCAACTTCCGGATCGAGGGGTTCACGAGCGCCGCGAGCATCCCCGGGCTGGCCGGTCTCGCCCGCGACCACCGCCTGCCGCTCGTCGTCGACATCGGCAGCGGCCTGCTCCACCCCGAGCCGCTCCTGCCCGACGAGCCCGATGCCTCGACGGTCCTGACCGACGGCGCCTCCATCGTGACGAGCAGCGGCGACAAGCTGCTCGGCGGCCCGCAGGCGGGTGTGATCCTCGGCGAGGCCGCGGTCGTCGAGCGCCTCCGCCGCCACCCGCTGGCCCGCGCCCTGCGCACCGACAAGCTGACCCTCGCCGCCCTCGAGGCGACACTGCGAGGCGGCCCGACCGTCGCCGAGACGTTCCTGCGCGCCGACCCGGACGCACTGCATGCGCGGTGCGTGCTCCTGGCTGAGGCCGTCGGGGGCCGAGTCGTGCCGAGCGAGGGTGCCGTCGGCGGGGGCGGGGCTCCCGGAGTGACCCTCAGTGGGTGGGCCGTCGCGCTCCCGCAAGGGTATGCCGCTCAGCTGCGTCACGCCGACCCCGCGGTGCTCGCCCGGGTCGAGTCGGGGCTGACGATCGTCGACCTCCGTTGTGTCCCAGCGGAGTCCGACGACGAGCTGATCGCCGCGATCCGGTCCGTGACCGACGCGCTCGAAGCGGGCAGCGCCGCCCAGAAGCCGCGCTGATGCACGTCGTCGCGACGGCGGGGCACGTCGACCACGGCAAGTCGACGCTGGTCCACGCGCTGACCGGGATGGAGCCGGACCGGTGGGCCGAGGAGCGGCGGAGGGGCCTGACGATCGATCTCGGCTATGTCTGGACCACCCTGCCGGAGGTCGGCGAGGTCGCGTTCGTCGACGTCCCGGGCCATCGACGGTTCATCGGCAACATGCTCGCCGGGCTCGGCCCGGTCCCGGCCGTGCTCTTCGTCGTGGCCGCGGACGAGGGCTGGCGCGAGCAGTCCGAGGAGCATCTCGCCGCCGTGGATGCTCTCGGGATCACCCATGGCCTGCTCGCCGTGACCCGCAGCGACCTGGCCGACCCGGGCCCGGCAACGAGCGAGGCCCACGATCGCCTTGCCAGGTCCTCGTTGGGCGATGTTCCCGTCGTGGTGGTCTCCGGCGTCACCGGGGAGGGCCTGGACCGCCTTCGCAGCGCGCTCGCGGAAATGTGCCGATCCCTGCCGGTCCCGAGACCCGACGGGCGCCTCCGGCTCTGGGTGGACCGGGCCTTCACGGTGCGCGGCAGCGGGACCGTCGTGACCGGCACGCTCGGGGCCGGGACCGTGCGGGTCGGAGACCGGCTCGAGGTCGGGCGTCGTGCCGTCACGGTCCGTGGCGTGCAGAGCCTCGGCGAGCCGCTCGACGCGGTCGGGGCGGTCGCGCGAGTGGCCGTGAACCTGCGGGGAGTCGGCACGAGCGAGGTGCACCGGGGCGATGCCCTGCTGACCCCGGGCACCTGGCGAGCAACCACCCTGCTCGACGTACACACCGCCGCATCCGCAGCCCACCTGCCGCGTGAGCTGACCCTCCATGTCGGCACCGCCGGGGTCCGGGCGCGGCTGCGGCCGCTCGAGGCAGGCATCGCGCGACTGACCCTCGAGCGCGCCCTCCCCCTCGAGACCGACGACCGGGCGATCCTGCGGGATCCGGGCGCCGACGATGTCCTCGTCGGCGCCATCGTGCTCGACCCGGCGCCGCCGCCGCTGCGCCGCAGAGGTGCCGCGATCGCCCGGGCCCGGGACCTGGCCCGACCCGCTCCCGACCCGCTCGCCGACGAGGTCCGCCGACGCGGGCATGTCCAGCGCGACGAGCTACTGCTGCTCGGCCTCGATCCCGACGCGGCGCAGCCGCCGGACGGCACCGCGTCGAGCGCCGCAGCCTCGGACGGCACAGCCTCTGACGGCACAGGCTCGGACACCGTCGCCCCGGACACCGCGGGCTCTGACACCGCGGGCTCGGTCACCGTCGCCCAGGGTGTCAGGCGGATCGGCGAGTGGTTCGTCTCGGAGGACGCTTGGCGCGACTGGACAGACGCGCTCGAGGCGGGGACGGCGGCATACGCGACGAGCCACCCGCTCGACCCGCACCCGAGCGAGGCGCACGCGTGCGACGTGGCCGGGATTCCCGATCGCATCGTGCTGCGCGCGGTCGCGGATGCGCTGGGCTACACGCTGCGGGACGGCCGCGTCGTGCGACCCGACGTCGTGCCTGACCTCGGCCGAGCACGCACCGCCGTCGACCGGATCGTCACCCACCTGAGGGAGCACCCCTTCGACGCACCGGAGCAGCACGACCTGCAGGCGGCCGGGCTCGGCCCACGCGAGCTGGCGGCCGCGGAGGCACTCGGCCGTCTCCTGCGGCTGGGTGACGGGCTCGTGGTCCTGCCGACCTCGCCGGCGCGGGCGATGCGCATCCTCGGGTCGCTGCCGCAGCCGTTCACGACGAGCGGGGCGCGGCAGGCTCTCGGCACGACCCGCCGCGTCGCGATCCCGCTGCTCGAGCACCTCGACCGACGCGGCTGGACCCGGCGCCTCGACGGGGTGCACCGCGCGGTGGTCACGCGTCAACCACAGCGGCTGGCTCCTGACCCGTGACGTGGAGGCTGTTCGCGTCGCGTTGGCTGTTCGTCAGCCGGCCACGTACAGCGCGATGACAACCAGCGGCACCACGACGTCCTACCAGAAGATGACCCCGGCATTGCCCGGGCTGACGTTCTTGTCCTCGACCATCTCTCTGACGTGCCCGACGGCCGCGCCCAGGTAGAAGATGCAGAAGGCCACGACGGCTGCCAGCCAGAAGTCCGGTCCGAACGAGCCGCTCATCGCGCCGAGGACGCCGATGCCGAGAGTAGGGAGACCATCACGGTCAGCTACGAGCACGCCCGGGAGCAGACTCACAGCTTCGGCGAAACCGACTCGACCGACCTGCCGGCGGGTTGGATGGGTTGGGTCACCTTCGGCCCCGCCCTACAGGCGGCTACCGGCTCGTTCGCGATCGGCCACCCCGGCGACCGCTACAGCTCCACTATCCTGCCGGGCGCGTGCTTCACCACCCCAAGCCCCACCGGCGTCGTCATCCTGACCGCCTGTCCGATGCAGCAACAGGACGGCGGCTACACGGCGAGCTGCGTTCCCGCCACCGCCAAGGTTCTGGGCACTCGTCCCTACAGCGGTTCGTGACCACCTCGGCCCCGACAGGCCGACCGCCCTAGGCCCCCCGCAGTGTGACGCAGCAACGATTCTCGCCCGGATCGAGGCACGCGCACACGGCGCCGGGGGCCAAGCGGTCGGTGATCCCGGTGATGAGGGCATGGTTCAAGGTGCACACCAGCTCGGTGTGCGCCTGCACGAGGGAATGGAACGGGCAGTTGGCCATGACGACCCGCTCGCCCTCGCGTCGTGGCTCGTAGCCGTGCTCGGCGAGCACCGTGATCACCACGTCGAGGGGATCCTCCTCCGGCCCGGTCGGCCGTGGCGGCCCAACCTCCGCCAGGTCGTCGCGGTCATCGTCGTCGCGGTCAGTGTTGTCGTGGTCATCGTGCCCAGCTCTTCTCACACTCTCGGATGAAGCGGCGCCGGCCCGGCCCTGGGCAGCCACGCCGATGGCGTGCCCATGTGCTGCTGCGGTCGAACGCACCGCCTCCGAGATCGGGATCGAGGCCCGCAGCGACTCGTCGATCGCATCGGCGAGGATCTGGCCGGCCAGCTCGTACTGCCGCTGCGGGAGGGACACCGCGATCTCCCGGTCAGCCCGGCGGTACACCTTCGCGGGTCGCCCCGCGCCCGGTCCGGTGCGCCCGGTGAGGCGGACGTAGCCCGCGACGAGCAGCCCGTCGGCCTCGAGCCGGTCGAGGTGGAACTTCGCCTGGTGCCGGCTGATGCCCACCGCCGCTGCCGCCGCATCGCGCCCGACCGGGCCGGTCTGGGCGCAGACGTGACGGTACAGCTCGCGGCGCACGGGGTCGGCGAGGGCCGCGATCCCGGTGACGTCGTCGTCGAACGACTGCCCACCCTGTTGGTCCATATTTCTATCGGATGAATTCATTGACGCTACGCCCTTCCTCGTCTAACGTTGATCTTATCACCCGTTAGAAGGAAGGGATCATGGCTACAACTCACACCAACAGTGTCGTCGACACGGTCCGGCAGACCGATCCGGCACGGCTCGCCTACACGATGCTGCGCACCATCTTCGCGGTCGCACCGATCCTGTTCGGGCTCGACAAGTTCTTCAACGTGCTCACCTACTGGCCCGGCTACCTGGCCGGGTGGATCGACAACATCGTCCCCGGCAGCGCCCAGACCGACATGTACATCGTGGGCGTCATCGAGATCATCGCCGGGCTCATCGTCTGGTTCCGGCCTCGCATCGGCGCCTGGATCGTCTGCCTCTGGCTGCTCGGGATCATCGTCAACCTGCTGACATACTCCGGCTACTACGACGTCGCCCTGCGCGACTTCGGGCTGCTCGTCAGCGCGCTCGCGCTCGCCATGCTGGCCCGGACGTACGACCGTCCGCTCCGCGCTCACGCAGAACCGCCGAGCCATGAGTGAGTCAGTGGCCGTCAGTGGCCCGCTCACCGACCGTATGCTGCACAGCATCCGCACCCCGAGGCCGCAGGACCGGCTCGAGGTGGCGGCCCGGGCGGCCCGGCAGTTCCTCGAGGCCCTCGGCGTCGACTGCGACACGGTCAGCACCGAGCGCAGCCCGATGCGTATGGCGCGTGCCTACGCCGAGATGCTCACCGCCCGCCCGTTCGAGCTGACCACGTTCCCCAACGACGAGGGGTACGACGAGATGGTCGTCCTGCGCGACATCCCGGTCGCCTCCCTCTGCGAGCACCACCTGCTGCCGTTCACCGGGGTGGCGCACATCGCCTACCTGCCCGGCGACCGGATCCTGGGGCTGTCGAAGCTGGCGCGCGTCGTCGAGATGTTCGCCCGGCGACCCCAGGTCCAGGAACGGCTGACCAAGCAGGTCGCCGACTGGCTCGACGAGCACCTGCACCCGCGGGGGGTCGGCGTCGTCATCGAGGCCGAGCACTCGTGCATGAGCCTGCGCGGCGCCCAGGTCGGAGGTGCCGTGACCCGCACCTCCGCCGTCTCCGGGCTGTTCCGGGAGAGCCACGCGACCCGCTCCGAATTCCTCGACGCCATCCGCTCCTGACGGGCGCCACGTGCCGGCGTCCGTCGCGGCCAGAGCACCGATGAGGCGATGGCCCGTGGCTTCCCAAGCTCCCGTGGCCCCGCCTCCAACCGGGGGGAGGGGTGGGGTCACGGGTACACACATCCACCGATTCGGGACAAGACCAAGCTGACGCCGGCACCACAGAGCCGCGGCTCCGCCGCGACCAAGTCAGCGCCGTGGCCGATGTCAGACCGGCAGCTTCCCACGGGCCAGGCTGTCGCCTGAGTGCGCGGGCTTGTCGTCCAGCGGCTCGCGGGAGATGTCGACGATGGTGTAGCCCTGCTCGAGAAGGTCGGGCTGGATGGGGAACGACGCCGCCTGCTCGCCGCTGCCCAGGATGCCCACGGACACCATCCGCTTCTTGTCGGTGTTGATCAACCAGACTTCGAGGTACTCGTCGTGCGGGGCCTCGAGAGGGGTCGTCTCGATCTTCAGGTTGAGACGGTTGTCCATCCGCAGGACCTGTGCACTGCCCACTCGCTGCTGAGTGTCCAAGGTGTCCAGCGCCACTGACGACACCGTCACTCCGGTCTGGGGCTGCTGGTCGACCAGGCGGCCCCCGAGAATGCCGACGAGCAGTCCGGCGGCTGCAGCGCCGACGGTCCAGCGCAGGAGCCGCTTGTTCTTCATCCATCCGTGAGGTGAGCGTCGCTCCGCGGCGGTCCCGGCATCCGCGGCGGTCCCGGCAGGCGAGATGTGCCCGTCCGACGTGTCGCGCTGGGCGACGGTTCGAAGGGGCGCGGAACTTCGGTGCGGCGCGACGTCCCCGGCGGGTTCGGCGTCGACCTCCGCGACGATCGCTCCCCACACCCCGTCCGGGGGGGCATCCCAGCTCGGAACCGACTCGACGGTCCGCGCCACCGCCAACACATGGCGCACGGCGGCGATGTCGGCGGCGCAGGTGGGGCAGTCGCTGACGTGGTCGGTGACCTCGGCGGGGACCGGCTCGCCGGACGCGAGCGCGGCGAGCATCTCGTCGTCAGGATGAGGCATAGTTGGTCTCCTCGAGGCGGTGGCGCAGACGGGACAGACCGCGGCGGACGTGGCTCTTGACCGTTCCCAACGGCATGTCGAGTTGGCGGGCGATCTCCTCATGGGTGCAGTCCTCCAGGACGAACAGGCGCACGACGGTGCCCCGGGGCTCGCCGAGGTGGTGCAGCTCGTGCACGACGAACAGGCCGTCCACCGCCTCCTCCACCGGGTGTGCCTCGCTCGGGTCGAGGCGAGCCGCGACGGCGGTCACATCACGCACGGCTCTGCGCCGGCCGAGTAGGACGTCGGAGATCCGGTGCCGGGCGATGCCCACGAGCCAGCCGGGAAACACGTCGGGTCCGATCCGTAGCGTCTCTCGGCTGCGCCAGGCGGAGACGAACACCTGCTGGGTGACGTCCTCGGCGTCATGATGGTCCTGCAGTGCCTTGAGGGCGATGGCATACACCAGACCGGCCCAGTGCGTGTACGCCTCGGCGAGGGCCTCGCGGGAGCCGTCACGCAGGCGCTCCGCGATGTCGGTGGCGGCCGACTCGGGCGCGGCGCGGTTGGGCACGCCCACTAACCTAGCCGCGCTCGGGAGCGGCCACGACCACGACGTTGTCCTCATATTGGCCGGATGCCCGGTTGAAGGCGCCACCGCAGGTCAGCAGGTGCAGCTCGGCGGGGCCGTCGCGTGCGAAGACCGCGTCCAGGTCGAGTCGGTCCTTGGGAATCCGCTGCACCGACCGGATGACGTAGCGCAGGGTGCCGCTGCTGGTCTGCAGGGCCACACTGTCGCCCACCTTGGCCTGCCGGAGGTGAGCGAACGGGCCGGCGCCGTCCTTGACCGTGTTCACGTGGGCTACCAGCACTGCGGCGCCGGTGCTCGCTCCAGGACGCGGGCCGAACTTGTACCACCCGGTCTTTCGCAGGTCCTCCGGGATGGCTATCCGGCCCTCCCGGTCGACCCCGACCGGCCGTACGACGACGGAGATTCCCAGCCGCCTGATCGACAGCCGGGTCGGGACCGCTCCTTCGACTGGCTCGGAGGTGCGCCGCGGCTTGGACGTGAGTCGCGGGGTCGGCGCCGCCGTTGCGCTCGGTGAAGTTGCACTCGGTGAGGCCGCCGCGCCCGTGGTGCCCGGGATGGTCGCCTGCTCGGGTGAGGAGGTGGTGGTCAGCGGGCCGGTGGTGCGCAGCGCCGGCTCGTGGGTCCGCGTGGCAAACGCGGTGAGCGCGGCGGTGCAGAGGGCCGCAGCCAGGGCTGCTGCCACCCTCTGCGCGGTCCTGCCAGACGGCATACGGACCGTAGGCTTCCGGTTCATTCTGCCCTGGAGGCGGTCTCGCGTCGTGCCCGACCGCGGGTCAGCATCAGGACCGACAGTGCGGCGACCAGAGCCGCGCCGCTCACGAGCAGCCAGCGACCGGTGTCGTTCGGTGCCGCGGTGCCGGCGGGAATGCCGGTCGGGTTGGAGTGCAGGCCCTTGATGACCTGGACCGCGAGTGCGAGGTTCTTGTCCGTGGCGCTGCCCCAGGCGTAGACGATGGTGTTGGTGCCCTCGGCGAGGTTGAGCGTGGCCGGACCGATGGCGACGGTGGAGGTGCCGGCGAGCACGACATCCGCCTTGATCGTGCTGGCGGGCAGGTCCGCCTTGACCTCCTTCGGGTTGGTCAGGCCCTCGAACGCGACCTTGCCGTCGGCGCGGACGTCGACCGCCGGTGCGGCCGCGTCGTGGCGCACGGTGAGGCGCGCCTTGCCGGCAGCGATCTTCGAGGTGTCGTTGACGTATGGGGTCAGCGCTGGCTTGCCGTCGGCGGTGAGATGTGCGACGACCGTCACGTTCGCGCCCGCCGGTACCTTGGCGCCCTTGGCCTCCACGACGGCGGCGCCGCCCGCGCCGGCGCCGGCCTTGACGACCTTCAGGTCATACGAGCCGGCCGGGACCGTGAGCGGTCCGGCGACGGTCCCCGGCTTGAAGTCGGTCAGCAGTGCCTTGCCGTTGGCATACACGTCGACAGTGGCGCCCGGTATGCCGTGCACGACCGATACCTGTGCGGTGTCGGCTGCCTGGGCCGGCCCGGTGAAGGCCAGTCCGAGGACGGCCAGCGCGATGGCTGCGATAACGCGGAAGAGCTTCATGGTCTCGTCTCCTGTGGTCGGGGTGGGGGGTAGGGGTTCGCTCAGAGGTCGACCGGCCGCAGCACGAAGATGATGCCGTGGGCGATCTGCTTGTTGCCCTTGTTGATGTTCAGGGCGGCGGGGTTGACGAAGGGGTTCACATCATTCGGGTCCCCGTCGCGCAGCTCGATGATCGGCAGGCGCCGCGAGTGGCTGCGCACGGTGATCGTCGCTCCGGTGAACACGGTCTTCTCGGACGGGTACCAGCGTCCGGTCAGGTCCGCCACCAGCGCCTGGAAGGCGCGGTCGTTGGGGATGAACGCCGTCACCGCAGTGTTCCCGTCGGTGAGTACCTTGACGGGACTGTCGGGCTTGGCGGTCAGGACAGCCATGACGGCCTCGGTGAGGATGTCGTAGTCGTACCAGTTCCTGTCGAACTGGTTGCCGTCCGAGGTCAGCACCTGGGCTAGGCTGCGCGCTCCCAGGCTGTGGTGCCGTGTGCCCTGGGCGTTGGCGGCGGGCGCCAGGACTGCGGTCGCCAGGGTTGCGACCGATAGTGCGATCGTGGCTCTGCGAGCAAACATGGTCGTTCCTCTTCGGGGTGGGCGGGTCGCCACGTGGCGACCTACCTCTACTTCCTTCGATAGACCGGCGAGGGATGCACTCAGGGCCCACGTCTTCTCTCCGGGCTGCACGACGGGGCGTCCTCCGTCCAGCGCGCGTATGGGCCACGCACGCCGCCCTTCACCGGCGGTGTCCCGGATCTGTTCATTCCCTCTCGCACAGGCGCCGCCCTCTCAACGGGTCATCGAGTGCCCATCCGCGGCAGCGCGGGCGCCGAATGACTGAGCATGGAACGTCTGCGTCTTGCCTTCTCGGGGGCCCTGGCCGCCGCGCTCGCGATGGCCACCGGGCACCTTCTCGCCGCGCTGACCGCACCGTCCGCCTCGCCGGTGCTCGCCGTCGGCAGTGCTGTCATCGACCTGACGCCGACGCCGGTCAAGGAGTGGGCGGTGGCCCACTTCGGCACCGCGGACAAGGCGGTCCTCGTCGGTGGCGTCCTATTGGTGACTCTCGTCGTGGCGGTGCTCGCCGGCCTGCTCAGCCGCCGACACCCGTGGGTGGGACCGGCCCTGTTCCTGTCCCTCGGCGCGCTGTCCGGTCTCGCCGCGCTGTCCCGCCCCGTGGTTTCTGCCGCCGACCTCGTCCCGGCTCTGGTTGCCACGGTGACCGGCCTGGCCACCTTCGCCGTGCTGACCCGACTCGCCCGCCGAGAGCGTGGCTCGGGAGCAGTGACGCGCAGGGGGTTCCTGCTCGGCTCGCTCGGTGCGGCCGCGAGCACCGTCGCGCTGCTGGCTGTCGCCCGCGCGCAGGCGACAGGTCAGGCCGTCCGCCGGCTCGTGCTGCCCAGGCCGGCCAGCCCCGCCGGCCCCCTCCCGGTCGGGCTGGAGACCACGTCCCGGGTGTCTCGCCGCTGCGGACCCCGGTCGACACCTTCTACCGCGTCGACGCCAACCTCACCGTCCCCGATGTCGACCCCGCGATGTGGGCGCTGAGGGTCGACGGGATGGTCGAGCAGCCGTTCAGGCTGACCATGGACGAGCTGCTCGCGATGCCCGTCATCGAGCGCGACATCACGATGACCTGTGTCTCCAACGAGGTGGGCGGACCCTATGTCGGCGCGGCCCGTTGGCTCGGTGTCCGCCTGACAGATGTGCTTGGTCGGGCCGGAGTGAGGGGCCGGCCCGACCAAGTGCTCAGCACCGCTGTCGACGGCTTCACGATCAGCACCCCGCTCGCGGTCGCCACGGACGGACGCGACGCCATGATCGCCGTCGGCATGAACGGCGCAGCGCTGCCACCGATCCACGGCTTCCCGGCCCGGCTGCTGGTGCCTGGCCTCTACGGGTTCGTCGGAGCCACGAAATGGCTGACGAAGCTGACCCTCACCACCTACGCCGCCGAACAGGCCTACTGGACCCGGCGGCAGTGGGCGACCGACGCACCGGTCAAGACCGGCTCGCGCATCGACACACCCGCTCCGCTGTCCACGATCCCGGCGGGGCGGACCGCCGTCGGCGGTGTCGCCTGGGCCCAGCACCGCGGCATCTCGCGAGTCGAGGTCCGCATCGACGGCGCGCAGTGGCAACCCGCGCGGCTCGGCCCCGACGTCGGGATCGACTACTGGCGCCAGTGGTGGTTCCCCTGGGACGCGATCTCCGGGACGCACCGACTCGCCGTCCGCGCCACCGATGGCCGTGGCGTGACCCAGCCCGCGACGAGGGCCACGCCGTTCCCCGACGGGGCGAGCGGCATACCCGAGACCGTCATGACCGTCGCGTGAAGAACCTTGGGCAGCAGGCAATCTGGCACGCCGGCCACTCCGAACCACTCATCACAGTCAACTCGACCAAGGAGACCATCATGAAGAACCGCACCGCCCTCATCGCCCTCGCCGTCGCACTGCCGCTCGGCCTGGCCGCCTGCAGCAGCGACGCGAGCAGCGCGTCGGCTGACAAGCCGATGACCTCGAGCGCCGCGGCACCGACGACCTCAGCAGCGCCCATGCCGAGCACCAGCTCAGAGATGGCGGACCCGGCCGCGCAGGTCTTCGGCGACGCCTGCTCGGCCGTGCCCAAGGACGGCAAGGGCTCGTTCACCGGCATGGCAACCGACCCCGTCGCGACGGCCGCGAGCAACAACCCGCTCCTGTCGACCCTGGTCACCGCGGTCAAGACGGCCGGCCTGGTCGACACGCTCAACTCGGGCAAGGACATCACCGTCTTCGCGCCCACGAACGCCGCCTTCGCCAAGATCCCGGGGGCCGACCTGAAGAAGGTGCTCGCCGACAAGCCAACGCTGACCAAGGTCCTGACCAACCACGTCGTCGCCGGACGGCTCTCGCCGGACCAGCTCGCCGGGGAGCACATGACCCTCGCCGGCACGACGATCACCGTCAGCGGGTCCGGGCAGGACTTCACCGTCGGCAAGGACGCCCACGTCATCTGCGGCAACGTCCCGACGGGGAACGCGACCGTCTACATCATCGACTCGGTGCTCATGCCCTGAGCGCCATGATGGAACCCGTGTCCCGCTTCTTCGCAGCCCGCACCCCCGGCACCCCGTCGGGGGAGTCGGCCATGGGCCGGGACCTTGCGACGCTGTTGCGACGCTCGGCAGCGGGAGACGAGGGCGCCTTCGCCCAGCTGTATGACGCCGTCGCACCTCGCGTGTTCGGCCTCGTCCGGCGCGTCGTGCGCGACCGCGCGCAGTCCGAGGAGGTCACCCAGGAGGCCTTCCTCGAGGTGTGGCGCAGCGCGAGTCGCTTCGACGCCAGCCGGGGCAGCGCCCTGTCCTGGATCCTCATGATCGCGCACCGCAAGGCCGTCGACCGGGTCCGCTCCGCCGAGGCCGCCCGCGGCCGCGAGGAACACTACGGCGCCACGAGCGGCGAGGTCGAGCACGACTCCACCGCCGAGCAGGTGAGCCTTCGGCTGGACGCCCAACGCGTCCATCGCGCCCTCGCCAACCTCACGAAGGCACAGCGGAACGCGCTCGAGCTGGCCTACCTCGGCGGCTACACCCACACCGAGATCGCGGCACTGCTCGACCTGCCACTCGGCACCGCCAAGACCAGGATCCGTGACGGCCTGATCTGGCTACGCGACACCCTGGGGGTGACCTCGTGAACGACGACATCCACGCGCTGTCCGGTGCCTATGCGGTCGATGCGCTGGACCCCGAGGAACGCGTGCACTTCGAGCGGCACCTGCACGGGTGTGTTGCCTGCCAGGAAGAGGTGGCCAGCCTGCGGGCCACAGCCGCCGAGCTCGCCGGCCTGGCCGAGACCGCGCCACCACCGGCGCTGCGCGACGCCATCATGCGGCAGATCCCCACGATCCGCCCCCTGCCACCGGCACGGGCCGAGACGGCGAACCAGCCAACCGGTTCCCCACCGGCCGACCGGGCAGCAACGGCTTCAACCCGGGCCCGGCCCACCCAGCCGCGCCGACGGTCCCGGCTCCTCGCCGCCGTCGCCGCGGCCCTCCTCGTCATCGGCGGTCTGGCCGTCTGGCGAGCGGTCGACACGACGAGGCCACCCACCGTCGCCCAGCAGGTCCTCGACGCGCCCGACGCCGCCCGCGTGGCCCACATCCTGCCGGACGGCGCCACCGCAACCATCGTGCGCTCGAAGGACGTCGGCCGGGCCGTCCTGGTGACCTCGCAGCTGCCGCCAGCCCCGCCCGGCAAGGTCTACCAGCTGTGGCTGCAGGACCCAGCCGGCTCCCTGCACCCCGCAGGTCTGCTCACCGGCAGCGGCGACCAGGTCTTCGTGCTGACCGCTGACGCGAGTGACGCCGCCGGAGCAGGAATCACCGTCGAACCCGCCGGCGGATCCCCGCAACCGACGAGCCAGCCACTGGCCCTCTTCACGTTCACCTGACCGGTTTCACCCTCGTACTCGTCAGGAGCGCGGGTTGCGGCGGGCGATGGCGGCTGTCAGCGCGGTGGCGAAGGCGGTCCATGCCGGGTAGGGCAGCAGGCGGTTGCGACGTCCCGTGCGTGACCTGCCGGCCCGGCGGGCGAGGTCGGCGCAGCTGATGGTCAGCAGCGCGCTCTCGGCTGCGGCCGCCCAGGGTCGGCGGAGCCGCCAGAAGATGACGCTCCAGCCGGTATTGAGGGCCAGGTTCGCGTACAGGGCGCGGCGGTAGGCCGCAGCCTCGGGCCCTCGGCCGTGCGCCTCGAGGTCGGTCAGGACTGCGGCGGACGTCGCGGCGATGTCGGCGTAGAGAGCGGTCCACACGACGGGGAAGGCCACCTGAGGTGGTTGCCACGGCGGCAGGTCGAGCGCCTTGTACCAGTCTGCGCCCGCCGTCGTCGCCAGCGAGCCCGCCATGGCCGCGGCAGCGGTCACCGCGGATGTCATCGCGAGGTTACGCGGCCCGGGATCAGGTGGGGTGCCGCACATGGAGGCGCGGACCGCGTCGTCGAAGGGGGTCAGCCCTTCCGGCGGGTCGGGGACGAGCTCGCGGATGTCCTCCTCGGCGCAGACGACCTCGTGGATGAGGGAGTCGACCAGCGGCCGCGCGAGCCGCATGTCGAGCGGCGTGACGAGCCCGATCCACAGGCTCGCCAGGCGCGGTGTCAACACCGGCACGGTGGCGATCAGAGGCCGCCGGTGGCCGGTCAGCGTCGCGTGCCGGCGCAGCATCTGCGCATAGGTCAGGATGTCGGGGCCGCCGATGTCGAAGCTCCGGCTCACGCCGTCGGGTAGGTCTGCGGCGCCGGTGAGGTAGTGGATGACGTCGCCGACGGCGATCGGCTGGACCCGGTTGCGCAGCCAGCGCGGGGTGATCATGACCGGCAGTCGCGCCGAGAGGTGGCGCAGCATGTCGAACGATGCGGATCCGGTGCCGAGCACGACAGCCGCCTGCAGGACGGCGGTCGGCACGCCGGAGCCGAGCAGGATGCGCCCGACCTCCTCGCGGGAGGCCAGGTGGTTGGACAGCGGCTCACCGCTGGGATGCAGCCCGCCCAGGTAGACGATCCGGCGGACGTGGGCCTGGCGCGCCGACCGTGCGAAGTCCCGCGCGATGGACCGGTCGCGTTCGGCGAAGTCGGCATCCGATCCCATGGAGTGGATCAGGTAGTAGGCGACGTGCACGCCGGCCAGGGCCCGGTCCAGGTCCGCCGACGACCCGGCGTCTGCCTCGACGACCTCGACGTCGTGCTGCCACGAGGCAGGCTCCAGGCGTGCGGCGCGGCGCACGAGGACCCGGACCGTCCAGCCGTCCTTGAGCAGGGCTGGCACGAGCCGGCGGCCGATGTAGCCGGTCGCGCCGGTGACCAGCGCGACGCCGCGAGCGGAATCGGCGGGCGGTGGCGGGGTCGTCGCGTTCACGCGTGCGGTGGGATCGGTGGGCATGGGAGTCACCTCGCGAGGTTGAGGGCTGGGGCAAGGAGCAGGAGCATGCCGGTCGACCACGTGACGTGGGTGATGGCCGGGCCGAGCACGCCACCGGTGACGCGGCGCTGCAGCGCGGTCACGAGGCCGAGCACGAGGGCTGCCAGGACGAGCAGCGGCACGCCGCTGCCCAGTGTCGTCAGGGCGTAGAGCGTCGTGGTGCCCGCGATCGCGTGGTTGGCGGGGAGGGCGGTCTGCAGTGCGCCGCGGAAGAAGAGCTCCTCGGCGACGCCGCTCGTGGTGGTCAGGGCGAGGACGACGGGCAACGGGCCGGCCCGGCCGTGCTCGAGCAGGGCAAGGACGGGGTTTCGCAGCAGCGGCATCCGGGCCACGAGCACGGCTCCGGCCAGGAAGACCGCGAGCAGCAGCACGGCCAGCGCCAGGGACTGGACGATCGGCCGGGACCGTCCGCCGGCGCGGGTGTGCCCGGAGCCGAGGTGCAGCGGGCCGGACGCGAAGGCCCCGCCCGTCCAGAGCGCGCCCAGGGCGAAACCCAGCGGGAGGAAGAGCGGGCTGCCGGCCTCGAGGCGCAGCGTCACGGCCAGGACGGCCCCGCCGGCCGCGATGGTCACCGCGGCCACGATGCGGCGACGTCGCACCTCTCGTGGGTCGGACTCGCGCGCCTCGGTAGGCACCGGCTGCACCAGGGCAGCGTGCAGGAACCGCCTCACCTCCCAGACCGGGGAGATCATCGGTGGCTCCCTCTCACCTCGGTGAGGCGGGCGAGTGCCTCACGGCGTTCCTCGGCGTGCTCGACGATGCGGTGTGGGTAGCCGTGCACGTAGCCGTCCCGATGCCGCCACGGCTCGTGCACCGCCGAACCGACCAGATGCGCCAGCTCGGGAACCCAGCGCCGCACGTAGGCGCCGTCGGGGTCGAAGCGCAGCCCTTGGGTGACCGGGTTGAAGATTCGGTAGTACGGTGCGGCGTCGGTCCCGGTGCCCGCCGTCCATTGCCAGCCGTGGTTGTTCGAGGCGATGTCGCCGTCGACCAGGTGTTGCAGGAAGTGCCGCGCCCCGACCGGCCACCAGGTGTGCAGGTCCTTGACGAGGAAGCTCGCCGTGACCATCCGCAGCCGGTTGTGCATGCAGCCCTCGGCGAGCAGCTGTCGCATGCCGGCGTCGACGAAGGGGTAGCCGGTCCGTCCGGCCCGCCATGCCCCGACGAGGTCGGAGTCCTTGTCGTAGCGCATCCCTCGCAGCTCGCCGCGCCAGTCACGCCAGGCCGAGCCCGGGTCGTGCCAGAGGACGTCGGCGTAGAACTCGCGCCACGCGAGCTCGGTCACGAAGCGGTCGACGGCGCTCGTGTTCGCGGCGTCGCGGCGTCGCGCGAGGTCGCTGAGCAGGGTGCGCGGGTGCACCTCGCCGTACTTGAGCGGGACCGACATCCGGCTCGTCGCGTCGTGGTCGGGACGGTCACGATCGTGCGCGTATGACGTGAGCCTCGTCTCGAGGAACGCCTCCCACCGAGCGAGCGCGGCGTGTTCCCCGGCCTCGCCCGGTCGGGCCCTGTTTGCCGCGTCGACGGACTCGCTGGGGACGGCGCGGCGCCAGACGATCTCCGCACACCCGGCCGGTGCCGCCCAGCCATGGTCGCGCCACGCCTTGGCGAAGGGCGTGAAGACACGGTAGGGCGCGCCCTGAGCGGAACGGACGAGACCCGGCTGGACGGCATACGGGCTGCCCGTTCGGATCAGCCGAACACCCATGGTGTCGAGCCGGGCAGCGACGGAAGCGTCCCGGCGCCGTCCGTACGGCGTCGACTCGGCGGAGACGTGAACCTCGCGGGCGCCGACTTCGGCGGCGACGGCCGGCACCAGATCGGCCGGGTTGCCGGTGCGCACGACGAGGGCTTGGGCCAGGTCCGCACGGAGTGCGGCGACCGACGCGATGAGGCGCTCCGTCCGCGCGCCGGCGGAGCCGAGCAGCCGGGAGTCGAGGATGAAGAGCGGCAACACCCGGTCTGCCCGCTCTGCCGCGGCCAGCAGCGCGGGATGGTCGCCGCGGCGCAGGTCGCGGCGAAACCACAGGATGCTCGTGGTCACGACGTCCCCGACCTCGCGAGGCGGCCGGCGATGGCGTCCCAGGCCCGGACGGGTAGCACGGACGCGGCTTTCATGAGCAGGGCCATGGGCAGCGGGAAGACGATCTCGTGGTCGCCGCGCTCGAGCCCGTCGGCGATGGCGTGCGCGGCCTGGTCCGGGTCGATGAGGAAGGGCATGGGGAACGTGTTGGCCTCGGTCATCTCGGTGCGCACGAAGCCCGGAGCGACAGTGGTGACGCGGATCCCTTTGCCGGACAGGGAGACCCGGAGGGACTCGAGGAGGTTGAGCTGGGCCGCCTTGGTTGCCCCGTAGGCTTCCGCGCCGGCGAGTCCGCGGTAGCCGGCGACCGAGGCGATGCCGACGAGGTGTCCGGCTCGGTCTGCGACCATGGGCGGCAGGACGACGGCGAGCAGGTTGTTCAGGCCGAGCAGGTTGACCTCGATGTGCCGGGCGAAGGCCTGACGGTCCCATTCGAGCGCGTCGAACTGCTGCCACGTGCCTGCACTCCAGACGACCAGGTCCACTGCGCCGAGTCGCTCGCGGACGGTGTCGGCCGCCCGGGCCGTGCCCTCCGGGTCGGTGACGTCGCACGGTGACACGACCATGTGACCTTGGGACACCGCCTCGAGCCGGTCCTCGCGTCGGGCGCTGATCGCGACGTGTGCACCGCGGGCGAGCAGCTCGCTCGCGAGGGCCGCGCCGATCCCGCTCGAGGCGCCGACCACCCAACAGCGTTGTCCGGCCAGTCGCGGTGCCCGGCTCATGAGTCGCTCCGCGTCCCGGCGGGTTCGAGGCGCAGCTGGGCGACGTCGAGGTAGCCGGCCCGGAAGCCTGCCTCGCTGTAGGCGAGGTAGAACTCCCAGGTGCGGCGGAAGTCCTCGTCGAACCGTTCTGACCGGATCGTCGGCCACGCGGCGAGGAAGCTTCCCCGCCACCGGTGCAGGGTCTCGGCGTAGTCGTCGCCGAAGGCGTGCTCGCGGGTCAGGCGCAGCCCTGCCGCAGCGGCGTGCTGCCTGATCGCGGTCGTCGACGGGATGATCCCGCCGGGGAAGATGTGCTTCTGGATCCACCCGTGGGAGTGGCGGGTCGCGAGGTAGCGCTCGTGAGAGATGAGGATCGACTGCATCGCGATGGCGCCGCCCGGGTGCAGCAGTCGCGCAAGCGTGGCGAAGTAGTCGGGCCAGTACTGTTCGCCGACGGCCTCGATCATCTCGATGCTGACGACCGCGTCGTAGCCGCCGGTGATGTCGCGGTAGTCCTGGACCACGACCGCGACCTGCCCGGTGAGGCCGGCGGCGGCGATGCGTTCTCGGGCGAGGTCCGCCTGCTCGACCGAGAGGGTGACCGTCGTGACGGCGGCGCCGCGGCGGGCCGCCTCGATGGCCAGGCTTCCCCAGCCGGTGCCGATCTCGAGCAGGCGAGTGCCGGAGCGGACTCTGGCGAGGTCGAGGGCTGCGTGGACCTTGCGCCGCTGCGCGGCGGCGAGGGTCTGCTCCTCGATCGGCCGACGATGGTCGAAGAGGCCGGAGCTGTAGGTCAGGGTCGGGTCGAGGAAGGCTGCGAACAGGTCGTTGCCGAGGTCGTAGTGGGCGGCGACGTTCTGCTTCGTGTGGGCGCGGGAGCCGCGCTGCGTGTCCGGGATCGGCCGGTCGACCAGCCGCCGCAGCCGCAGCAACCAGCCCGGCAGAGCCCCCCCGACGTGCTCGGCGAAGGGGGTGAGCGCATCCGCGAGGTCGGTGCCCGGCGCGGCGCGCCACTCGCCCGCCGTGTATCCCTCGCCGATGCCGAACTTGGGCCCCAGGGCCAGCCGGCGGTAGAACGCCTCGGGCGCCGCGAGCTCGATCCGGGGACGTGGCGAGACACCGCGAACATCCCGGGACCGTCCCGGGCGTTGACGTCGTGGCGGCCGTTGGCCCAGCAGGCTCCCGTCCGGCAGGGCGAGGTCGACAGGCACCCGACTGGCCGCGGTCCGGAACAGGATCCGGGCGAGGCAACCACGGGCCCCGAGACGGACCCGGGCT
>NZ_JAKDLO010000249.1 GCF_030452765.1 Intrasporangium sp. | reverse complement strand
GGCTCAGGCGATGAACTCCTCGAGCTCGCGCAACAGCTTGGGCTTCGGGTGTGCCCCGACGATCGTCTTGACGACCTGGCCCCCCACGTAGACGTTCATGGTCGGGATCGAGACGACCCCGTACTGGGCCGTCGTGGCCGGGTTTGCGTCGGTGTCGAGCTTGATGATGTCGATCTTGTCGCCGTGCTGGGCTGCGATCTCCTCGAGGATCGGGGCCACCTTGCGGCACGGCCCGCACCAGGTCGCCCAGAAGTCCACGAGGACCGGCTTGTCGTTCATGAGAACGTCGTCGGCGAAGGCTGCGTCGTTCGTCTGCTTGAGGGCCATCTCATTCCTTTCGTATGCCGCTGAGCGCGGCTGGTGCCCTGGTGCGGTGGGTGGTGGGCGGGGTCAGCCGGCCGGGGTGGCGACGGCCGGAGCGTGCCGGGCTGCCCCGTCGTGCAGGGCGGACAGGTAGTGCTCGGCGTCGAGGGCGGCGGCACAGCCGGTCCCGGCGGCGGTGACGGCCTGGCGGTAGGTGTGGTCCACCAGGTCGCCGCAGGCGAAGACACCGGCGACGTTGGTGCGGGTCGAACGTCCGTCGACGAGGACGTAGCCGGCATCATCCAGCTCGAGGACCCCCTTGACGAGCTCGTTGCGCGGGTCGTGACCGACGGCGACGAACAGGCCGGTCACCGCGAGATCGCGGGTCTCGCCGGTGAGGGTGTCGCGCAGGGTGATGCCGGTCAGCTTCCCCTCTCCGTGGATCTCGGCGACCTGGCTGTTCCAGGCGAACGTGATGCGGTCGTTGGCGAAGGCGCGGTCGGCCATGATCTTGCTTGCGCGCAGCTCGTCGCGGCGGTGGATGATCGTGACGGACCGGGCGAACTTGGTCAGGAAGGTGGCTTCCTCGATCGCCGAGTCGCCGCCGCCGACGACCGCGATGTCCTGGTCGCGGAAGAAGAACCCGTCACAGGTGGCGCACCAGGAGACGCCGTGCCCGGACAGCTCCTTCTCACCCGGCAGGCCGAGCTCGCGGTAGGCCGAGCCCATGGCGAGGATGACTGCGTGGGCGGCATACGTGACGCCCGTACCGGTGGTGACGCTCTTGACGTCACCGTCGAGGGAGACCTCGACGACGTCGTCGGTGACCAGCTCGGCGCCGAAACGGGTGGCCTGGGCGCGCATCTGGTCCATCAGGTCCGGGCCCATGATCCCGTCGGGGAAGCCGGGGAAGTTCTCGACCTCGGTGGTGTTCATCAACGCGCCGCCGGCCGTCACGGCGCCCTCGATGAGCACCGGGTGCAGGTTGGCTCGGGCCGCATAGATGGCGGCCGTGTAGCCGGCCGGGCCGGAACCGATGACGATGACGTGGCGGACGTCGGACATGACACTCCTGGATCGTTGCGAGTCGGTCCATGACAGGGTCACCCGAGACACGGGTCACCCGGACCTGTACGGCTCAACCGATCCTAGGGGCTGCTTGTTCCCACGCCGCGAGGCCCGCGCCCGTTGCCCACGAGAGCCGCATCCGATGGCAGTTGTCGTTGGGATCCGCAGCCCGAACACCACGAGAACTGCGCTCCATGTGGGTTCTCGTGGGAGTGCGAAGCGAGCACCACGGCGGACCGGGCCGCCACGGTCAGCGCACCTTGACCTCGGAGACCTGGGCGCGGAAGTGGGTCGGTGACTCGGCCGGGGCGGCCCTGGTGACCCAGACGATGAGCTTGGTGGCCGGCTTGAGGTCGCCCGGTGCCTTGAGCTTGATGGTGCCCGACTTGTCCCTGACCTTGCCGATCTCCTGGGCGTCCTCGAGGCTCGCCTTGTCGGCGGCATACACGGTGACGTCCTGCTTGGCGGGCAGGACCAGCTCGACCTCGTGGATCGTTGACCGGTCACCGAGGTCGAGCACGAGCCCGACCCCCGGCCGGCCGCCGTTGAAGTCGTCGCTGCCGAACCACCGGGACTGCCAGTGGGTGTCGGGGTCGCCGTCGAACGCGAGCTTCGCCTTCGCGTCGCCCTGGTTCTCGTGACCCTCGGGGTCGAAGCCCGTGCCCCCGGTGATCTCGATCGGGGCGGCGCTGCGCGCCGCGGTGCTCGTCGGGGACGGGCTCGGGCGCGGTGATGTCGCGGACGCCGTGGGGCTCGGCTTGGTCCCCTTCGACGGCGTGGCGCCCGTCGAGGTCGTGGGTCCGTCGTGCTGACCGATCTTCCTGACGTTCTGCACCCCGATGACGAGTGCGACGAGCACGAGCGCGCCGACGATGGCCAGGGCGATCCGAGACTGCGTGCGGGACGGCGCCTCGGGCACCGAGTGACGCAGCAGCGGCACCGGCGGCTCGATGCGCTGATCGCCGCCCTCGTCGAGGGCCTCGTGCAGGGCCACGTCCTCGCCGTCGAAGTCGTCGACGTGGGCCGCACGGCGCTCGGCTGCTCGTGTTGCCGCCTTGTCCGCGGCGGCCCGGGCGAAGGAGCCGACCTTGTCGCCGATCGCGACCGCTGCGCCGGCAGCGGCGGCGCCCGCCGTGGCCAGATGGCTCGGACCGCGGCTCTCGTCGGTCTCGGTGTCGGCCGCGGCCTGCGGCCCGGCGACAGGCAGGACGCGCGTCGCTGCCGCGGCACCGGCGGCACTCACCGGGCGGGGCAGGCCGATGGCTGTCGCGCCATCGGTCGCGGGGGGCTCGTGCGGCCACGGGGCGATCTGGCTCGCGAGGTCGCCCGGGCCGGCGGGGCCGCCATCATCGACGAGGGTCAGGCGGCAGATGAGGTCGAGGTCGGCGGGCACACCGACGGCGATCTGGGACGGCGGGGCCAGGCCGCCGACCATCGTGGGGGCCGCATCGAGGCCCTGGTGCGGCACCGGCAGGACACCTGTGGGGGCCGCTGCCGGCCATCTCGCGGTCAGTCCCGCGTAGGCCAGCCGGACCAAGCCGATCGCATCGAGGCGGGGGCCGCGTTCGTCCCCGGCGGTGTCGAGGTCGGCGAGCGTGGCATCGGTCGCGAGCCCGCGGACCTTGACGGCCCCGTCCGGCATCCGTAGGACGGAGTCGGGCGTGAGGACCAGATGGTGCAGGCCACGGTGCCCGGCCTTCTCGAGCGCGATCGCCGACTCTCCGACGAGCCGGCGCACCTCCTCGGCCGGCAGGCCCCCGCCGCGCAGGAGGTGGTCGAGGGTCACCGACCCGGTCAGCGGCTCCTCGATGACGAAGGACACGTCCTGGTCGGTGCCGACGTCGAGCACCCGCACCAGGCGCGGGTCCTCGAGACCCGCCGCCCGGCGGGCCGCGTCGAGGGTGGCCGCCGCCACCGGCGACCCGCTGGGGAAGCACACGAGCACGACGTCGCGTTCGAGGGTCTGGTCCGTGGCGCGCCACCGCTCGTGGTGGAGGCCCTCAGCGGTGCGCAGGGTGACGGCATACCGTCCTGCGAGGACCGATCCCGGACCGACTCCGTGCACGATCTCGTCACCCCTTCCATGGCTGGGTCGCGTCCATCCTAAGTGGACGGACCGGTCCGCCCGTGCTCCTGATCGGGCGCGTCCACGACGAGGTCGTGAGTCTGCCCGATCTCGTCGATGCGTGCGCTTCCCCGCAGCAGCGACCGGGCGACCCCGGCGATGAGGACGAGCGCGGCGATGATGCCCCCGATCCAGTAGATCGTCGTGTCGAGCGGGTTTGCCGTGACCGGGATGACGGCGGGCTTGCCGATGGGGGTGCCGTCCGCGGTCGTGAGGAAGGCCCGGATGTCGGCCTGTCCCGCCGCGACCGCTCGGACGACGACCTTGACGCTCGTCTTGGAGTTGGCGCCGATCCGGATGGGCGGCGGCTGCTCGACGATCTGCATCCGGGGATTGGTCGGGGCCAGGACGAGCCGGATGTCCTGCACGGCGTAGTCGAGGCCGTTCTCGACGGTCAGCGTCAAGGTGCCCTGCTGGGCGAGGAAGTTGAAGCTGCGGGGCACGACGCGGACCGCCAGCGTGGCGGCCCGCACATCGGCGGTGACCGACGCCTCGAGCCGGGTCCAGCCGGCTCGGTCCCACCGCCAGCGCGTGCTCGCGAGCTCGTCGAGGACTTCCTGGTAGCGGGCCTCGAAGCCAGTCCCGTCGCGCAGTACCGTCGCGACGTCGTGCAGGGTTGCCCGCTGGTCGGCCATCCGCTGCAGCCGGGGGCCGGTCAGGGTCGGCTTCGGCGCTGCGGGCGCGACCGGGGTGACGGGCGTCTCGGCGCGCGTGGCGACGTCGTCACCCGAGTCGGCGAGGAGGGAGTCGGCGCGCACCGGGGTGAGCCACGGGGCAGCGTCGATCGCCTCGAGCAGGTCGCTCAGGCCGGAGACGTCCGGGTCGTACGTGCGTGCGCCCACGACGAGCACCGCGCGTTCCGTCCCGGGCCGCTCCCCGAGGAGCGCGAGGGTGTCGGCGAGGAACTGCTGCCGCGGCGCCATCCCCGCGTCGGGCCCGGACGGCAGCAGCGCGGACAGCGTGGTGTCCCAGCCGAGCAGCCGCGTGCCGGCCGCGCTCAGCCGGCGCGCCGAGGGAGTGTATGCCGTCGTCCCGGTGATCGCCGCATTGTTGACGACGATTCCGGCGGGCTTGCCCAGCCGCGTCCCGCTCAGCAGCGTCGTCAGCGCCTTCTCGCGCCCCGGGGGGAGCAGCCCGTCGGCAGGCAGGACGATGTCAGCCCGGACCGGCTCGTCCAGGCGGCGTCCGACGATCGACGAACGGTTGACGAGCTCGCGGATGATGGTGCTCGTCGGGTCGATGTCTGCTGCGGCGGCGAGGTCGGCGTCGGTGTAGGGCAGTGCCCACACGTCCCGTCCGCGCAGCTGGGCGACGACCTCGTCACCGAGCTGTTTCACGGCAGGCCCGGCGATCGTCGGTGTGGGGCTCGGGGTGGTGCCCGGGGTGCCGGGCGCCTGCGTCGCGGGCGGCGTCACCGATCCGGTGCTCGGCGGCCCCTCCGGCTGCGGACCGGTGCCGGTGGGTGCGGGGGTCGGCGCAGGCAGGCCTGGCTCGCCCGCGGCGGTCGGCCCGAAGACGGAGGGGTCCACGGCCAGGGTGACCTCGTGCCCGGCCGATCCCTCGACCAGGTCGCGCACCCGCGAGCCCGGACCGATGGCCGTCCGCCAGGCCGAGAGCCGGTCGCCCTCGGCGACCTGTTGGCCCTCCTCGACCGCGATCTTGACGATGGTGC
>NZ_JAKDLO010000248.1 GCF_030452765.1 Intrasporangium sp. | reverse complement strand
GATGACCCGCTACTGGGACGGCATCGGGTGGACCGATCACACCGCACCGGTCACCGCGCCGCCCCTCAGCTCTGCCCTGGCAGCCAAGGTGATGCTCGACCCGTACGGCAACCCGGTCAGCCCGAGCTCACGGCTCGCGGCAGCACTGCTCTGCTTCTTCCTCGGCCCGCTGGGGGTGCACCGCTTCTACGTGGGCAAGGTCGGCACCGGGATCCTGCAGCTGCTCACCCTGGGCGGCCTCGGGATCTGGGCCCTCATCGATTTCATCATCATCGTCGTCGGCCAGTTCCGGGACGCACAGGGGCGCCTCCTCGTCAACTGGTGACGTGCTGCCCGGTCGACTGTGCTTTGGTGCGCCGTCGAGCGGGAGAGCGCCCGGTCGACTGTGCTTTGGCTCACCCGGTCGAGCGGGCTATGGGCCGGTGACCTCGATGTCGACGAGCAGCTCCGTCGCCAGCCGCTCGAGCCCGGCACGCACGGCGGCGAGGTCGACCGAGCTCGGCACCCGAACGACGACGTGCGCCTCGAAGAGCCGACCGCCGGCCATAGGTGCGTCCCGGCTCTCGGTCGACATCCGTTCGATGCTGAGCCCAGCCTCGGCGAGGACCGCCGAGACGTCGTGGACGATCCCTGGACGGTCGTTGCCCAGGACATCGATGGTGAGTCGCTCGGCGCCCTCGGCAGGCTCGGCCTGCTCGGCCTCGGCGCCGGGGTGCGCGGACACCTCGAGAAGCCCGTCGAGACCGCGCAAGGCATCGGTCAGGGCTTCGGCCTCTGCCTTGGGGACGGTGACGACCACGATGCCCGCGAACTTGCCCGCGAGCTCGGCCATCTGGCTGTCCTCCCAGTTGCCGGCATGGTCGGTCACGACCTGCGAGAGCGCCTCGACGAGTCCGGCGCGGTCGTCGCCGATGACGGTGAGCACGAGCTTGGGCACGAGTGCATGGTAACGACAGGTCGGCCTGGGTTGCGACATCCTGTGACAGGTGTGATGGGAGTGAGGGGAGTGACGGGAAGTGGATGCAGGCTGGCGCGCCCGCCACACACAGCCCGCCACACACAGAGGGTGGTCGGTGCGCTCGTTCGTCGGGGAGGGGACGCGAACGAGCGCACCGCCACCGCGGTCCCGTCACCGGGATGGAGATGCACCCGCGAGGGAGCTTGAGGGAGACACCTCACACCGCGCCGGAGTTGCCGGTTCGTCCAGCGTAGAAGGGCCCTGGGCCGTTGTCCTGTCGAAAACCGCCGGGCCGTCGCCGCGCACCGACCCACCCCACACCGCGCGCGGTCGGGCTCGCCACGGTCAGTCAAGTGGAAACGACGAGGTCAGCACACCCACGTGTGGCAGCGACGAGCCTGGCGTTCGCCTCGTCCGAGCGGAGCACCCACTCGCGGGCTGCCTGCGGGCTCTTGCCGAACCGTTCGTGCCGGGCCACGAGCCGCCCGACTCTCGTCGCATCGTCGATGTCGACGAACCACACCTCGGCGAGCAGCGACCGCACCGAGACCCATGGTTCTTGCGGCAGCAGCAGGTAGTTGCCCTCGGTGATGACCAGGCGCACAGACGGCTCGACGGCGATGGCCGCGGCGATCGGCTGCTCGAGGTCTCGCTCGAACCCGGGCGCGTACACGGTCTGGCCGCGCTCCTCGAGCAGCCGGCGCAACAGCGCGACGTAGCCGTCCGCGTCGAAGGTCTCCGGCGCACCCTTGCGGTCCGTCAGGCCGAGGCGTTCCAGCTGCCGGTCCGCGAGATGGAAACCGTCCATCGGGACCAGACGGGCGGCATCCGGGCCGAGTCCCTCGGGAGCCGGCGCACCGAGCCGCTCGAGCAGTCCTCGTGCCACGCTCGACTTGCCGGCCCCCGGTGCGCCGGTGATCCCGACGATCACCCGGGTCCCCGCCTCGGCGCCCGTCACGAGCGCGACGAGTCGGCGCACGAGCGCGTCATACAGTGGCCGCATGTCTCCACCATGGCGGTCCCGGCACGCTGAGCGCCAGCGGGGAGGCCCCCCGGCTACCCACAGGGCGGGACGGGGCCGAGCTCGGTAGGCGAGTCGATGAGCTGGCGAAGCAGCTCGACCGGCACGGCCCAGAACGGTCCCTCCGGCTTGCCGGCGTAGGCGACGCCGACGACCTCTCCGGCGGCGTCGACGAGCGGGCTGCCCGAGCTGCCGTGCGCGATCGGCGCGTCGTTGATGATCATCGGCTCGTCGGACTCGCCGACGATGTCGGCGCCATAGCGGAGCACGTGGCCGTGCGACGTTGTCAGCTCGCCGCCCCCGGGATAGCCGACGACGGTGATCGGGTCGCCCGGCTTCGGGTTGGCGGACGCCAGCGGCAGCGTCGCGGCCAGGTCGTCGGAGATCCGGACGATCGCCAGGTCGGCGAAGGTGGCGACACCGGCGGTGGCGACCTGCCGGTCATGGCCGTCATAGGTCTGCAGCTGCAGCACCGCGGCCCCGTCCACGACGTGCCGGTTCGTCACGATCACCCGCGGTGCCACGGCGAACCCGGAGCCGACCTCGACGCCCTCGCAGGTGATGTTGCGGATCCTCAGCGCCGCCCGCTCGTAGGCGGTGAAGCCCTTGAGCGTCGCGGTAGCGGCGGACCCTGCGGTGATGACCGGCGCGCTCGAGACCCCCGAGACGGTGTACGGGGCAGGCGTCGTGCGTGACGGCGGGGAGATCGGTAGCACTGCGGCGCAGCCCGCGAACAGCAGGGTCACGGCGGCACCAGAGGCGGCGAGCGTCAGAGAGCTGCGCGCCATCGTCACCGTCCCTCGAGCCATTCCTGGAAGTCCCTGCTCTGGCTCTGTGCCTCGTCGCAGCCGGAGTTGACCTCGGCGACGACGGAGGCGAGCGCTTCGGGGTCGGCGCGGTCCGCGTCGACCAGGTAGGCCTGCAGGCTGCGCAGCCCGGTCACGCACGTGTCGAGCTGGTCCTGGAGCCGGGCGGCCTGCGCGACCGCCGTCGCGAGCAACCCCGCCTCGTCGCCGACCTTGGCCTTCTCGTCGGCCAGCTCACGGATCCGCTCCGACGCGTCGTTGTACTGTCCGGCGACCGCGTTGAGGTTGCCCTTCGTCTCATCGAGCGCCTGACGGGTGTCGTCGAGCGCGAGCTTGGTCTTGGTCAGCGTCTCGCTCGTCCGGTCCAGCTCGACTCGGGTCGCCTCGAGCTCGGTCGTCGTCGAGGTGGCGAGCGCCTTCCAGGCCTGGGCGGAGTCGAGGCTGCGCTGGTAGCCGTAGCCGAGCACCCCGAGCGAGACGACACAGGTGGCCACGAGCGTCCAAGCGAGGACCGTCGCCCACCGACGTGGTGGGCGGCGCCGCGCCGGCTTGCTGGTCCGGCTCGGAACGGTTGGGACCGTGGGCCCCGTGGCGCGCACGGGGATGGGCCTGGTCTCGCCGGGCTCGTCGCGAGCGGTCATGCCTCCACCTCAGCCGGGAACAGTGCGGGTAGGCTCATCCTCCCGCCTCGGGCCCGCAATGCGGAGCCGATCGCGGCTTCTCGCTGATGTCGATCACGACGATGGAACGGCCCGCATGTGGCGAGAGGTTGGCCCCGGGCCCTCGGCCGGCGCGACAGCGTCAGCGACGACTACTCGAGACGGATCGGAAGAACGTCACGACGGCGACCAGGAGCGCAACAGCGCTGCCGCCGATGCCGACCGCGAGTGCGACCCGGGCGACGGTCGTCCAGTCGATGCTCGACTCGCCGAAGTCGAACGGGAACACCTGCCAGACCCGCAGCATGGCCGCGAGTCCGATCGATGTGGTCACCACGTCGCCGAGGGCTTTGAACCAGCGGGGGTCCCACGCGGCGTAGACCACGTTTGCGGCTACTCCGGCGATCAACATCGCGTTGACCGAGGCGAGGATCTCGGTCGTCGCGGGTGACAGGAACGGCAGCACCGCCCAGCCGGGCGAGACGTTGACGAGGTAGAACAGCAGGGAGTTGACCCCCACGGCGACCGCGTAACCGAGCCGTCGACTTGCGACGGACTGACGCTGACGGATGGTCACGGTGCTCATGACTACCTCCCTGAGCCAGGGTTCCGGCGAGCCCACACGGGCCCGCTGCTGTCATCGTTTCACCGCGCGAATCGCCAACGGTTCCAAAGCGATCCACGTCACGTGTCAGGTCTGTCACGCGCGCCGCCGGCAGCCTGTCCGGATGAGGCCGCTGGAGCTCAGAGGTGGTCCGATCTCATCTGGTACCCCAGTTGTAGAGCTGTTTGTTCAGCTTCAGGTAGACGAAGGTCTCCGTCGCCGTGACGGATGGCAGGTTGCGGATGCGGCTGTTGAGCAGCTCGAGCAGGTGGGCGTCGTCCTCACAGAGAACCTCGATGATCAGGTCGAAACTGCCCGCCGTCGTCACGACATAGGTCACCTCGTCCATCTCCGCGAGGACGTCGGAGACGGCGCTGAGGTCGCCGGTCGTGCGCAGGCCGATGAGCGCCTGCCGCGTGAAGCCGAGCTGCAGCGGGTCGGTCACCGCCACGATCTGCATGACCTCTGCGTCGAGCATCCGCTGGACCCGCTGGCGCACGGCAGGCTCGGAGAGCCCGACCTCCTGGGCGATCGCGGCATACGACTTGCGCCCGTCCTGCTGGAGCTGCTCGATGATCTGCTTCGAGAGCCGGTCCAGCGTGACGGTGGGTCTGTGGGTCTGTCCCGGTCCATCCTGACGTGCGGCGCGGCGTGGCATAGGTCGATAGTGAGCCCCGGAATGCGAAGTTCGCAACCTTTTGCGCAACGGAATATAGACCTGTTGTCGACCAAACGCTCCGATACCGTAGTCGGTTTGAGTAGCATCCGCCCATGAACGAGACGGACAGCCTCGCCCTCCGGGCCGCTCTCGCCAGCGGCCTCGTCACCCGACGCTCGGCGCTCTTGGGGATCGCCGGTATCGGCGCGGCCGCAGCCCTCGCGTCGTGCGGGTCTGCGGGCCGCAACCCCACCCCCGCCGGGGGGACCGCGGGGGCACCGACGGCCGCCGCGGCCAAGGACCTGTCCGAGACCGAGAAGGTCGTCAACTGGTCGAACTGGCCGGAGTACATCGACGTCGACGACAAGACCCAGAAGCGCCCGACCATCGAGGCCTTCACCAAGCAGACCGGGATCAAGGCCAACTACACCGAGGACTACAACGACAACGACGAGTTCTATGCCAAGGTCCGCCCG
>NZ_JAKDLO010000247.1 GCF_030452765.1 Intrasporangium sp. | reverse complement strand
CCGGGACGGGACTCACACCCGCCGGCCAGACACAGCTTCCAGGACGCACCATGTCAACACTTTTATGATGTCACGTTAGTGTCAGTGCTGCAGGCCGCACCGCCGCCGGGGGGAGCTCGCGTCAACGGCGGGCGCGCAGCCGTTCGTGCGGGACCGCTGCTACCGCCCGTAGCGGGATGCCGGCCGGGCAGACCTCGGCGCACTCGCCGTAGAGCGAACAGGGACCGAACTCGGCCTCCAGCTGCGCCGTCAGCTGCCGAGCGCGCCGCGAGCGCTCCTGCGAGGGGCTCGGCAGGTGGGCCAGGTGCAGCAGCTTGGCCCCGGCGAACAGGTGCGCCGACCCGTTGGGGCAGGCCGCCACACAGGCTCCGCAGCCGATGCAGGCGGCGAAGTCGAGGGCCTGTTCGGCAACGTCCGTGGGCACGGGCAGGGCGTTGGCGTCGGTCGCCGTTCCGGCATCGACGGCGACGTGGCCGCCTGCCTCGATGAGCCGGTCGAGCGCCGAGCGGTCGACGACCAGGTCCCGCACGACCGGGAAAGCCGCGGAGCGCAGCGGCTCGATGCGCACCGTCGCCCCGTCGGCGAAGGCGCCGATCTGCTGCAGGCAGGTGGGCAGGCCGGCCTGCGGTCCATGGGCGCGGCCGTCCACGGTCACACCGCAGGCGCCGCAGACTCCCTCCCGACAGTCGGACTCGACGGCGACCGCCTCCTGCCCGGCGTCGACGAGAGCCTCGTTCAGCCGGTCGAGCAGGTCGAGGATGCTCAGCTGGGGGCTGAGGCCGTCAAGCTCGTGCTGCTCGAGGTGGCCGGGCGCATCGGGGCCCGCCTGACGCCATACCCGCACGGTCAGTCTCATGCATAGCTCCGGGTCGCGAGGGGGACCGCACTGAACCGCAACGGTTCGTCGTGACGGGTGAAGTCCAGGTCCCCGGGGTCGGCGGTGGGGTGCTCGGGACGCGTCTGCCACGCCGAGCAGAACGTCCAGTGCGCGTCGTCGCGCCGGGCCTCCCCGGCGACCTGGTGCTCGGCTCGGAAGTGGGCGCCGCACGACTCGTCCCGGTCGAGGGCGTCCACGCACATCAGCTCGGCCAGCTCGAGGAAGTCCGCGACGCGGCCCGCCTTCTCGAGCACCTGGTTGAGCGAGGTGCCGCTGCCTGTCACGCGCACGTCCGCCCAGAACCGGGCCCGCAGCGAGCGCACCTGCTCGGCTGCGCGGCGCAGGCCGGTGGCGTCCCTGGTGACCCCGCAGCCTTCGTAGAGGATCTCACCGAGGGCCCGGTGGAAATGCGCGGGACCACGGGTGCCGCCCACCGCGAGCAGTGCCGCGACCCGACCCGACACCCGCTCGAGGGCTGCCCGGCAGGCTGGGTGGTCGGGGCCCGGCAGGGCCGAACCGAGCAGCGGCGCAAGGTAGTCCGGTAGCGCCACGGGGATCGTGAACCACCCGTCGACACAGGCCGACAGCAGCGAGTTGGCTCCGAGTCGGTTGGCCCCGTGATAGGCCCACCCCGCCTCGCCCGCGACGAACAGACCCGGGAGCGAGGTCATCAGGTCGTAGTCGCTCCACAGCCCGCCCATCGTGAAGTGCGCAGCCGGGGCGATCCGCATCGGCACCCGGTACGGGTCCTCTCCCGTCGCACGCTCGTACAGCTCGAACAGGTTGCCGTACCGCTGTGCGAGCACGGGTCGACCCAAGGTGGACAGTGCATCGCCGAAGTCCAGGTAGACGCTGTTGCGCAGCGGGCCGACGCCCTTGCCGGAGCGGATCTGGGCGGTCGCCGCCCGGGACGAGACGTCCCGCGGGCTGAGGTTGCCGTAGGCGGGGTACATGCGCTCGAGGTAGTAGTCACGCTGCGTCTCGGGAATCTCGCCGGGTGGCCGTTCGTCCCCGGCCCGCGCGGGTACCCAGACTCGGCCGTCGTTGCGCAGGGACTCGCTCATCAGGGTCGTCTTGGCCTGCAACGGGTCGCCCACCGGCAGGGCCGTGGGGTGGAACTGGACGAACGAGGGATACGCGAGCAGCGCCCCGCCTCGGTGCGCCCGCCATGCGGCGGACGCGTTCGACGCGAGAGCCAGGGTCGAGTGGAAGAAGATGCTGCCGTAGCCGCCCGAGGCCAGCACCACCGCATGGGCGGGGTGCGCCCGGACCTGCCCGGAGACGAGGTCACGCACGACCAGCCCCTGGCACCGCCCGTCCGCGACGATCAGGTCGAGCATCTCGGTCCGGGTGTGCAGGCGCACCGACCCCGCTCGGACCTGCCGCAGCAGCGCCTGGGAGCTCGCCACCTGCAGCTGCTGGCCGGTTTGGCCACGGGTGTAGTAGGTACGCGACACCTGGACGCCGCCGAAGGAGCGGGTTGCGAGGCTGCCGCCGTACTCCCGGGCGAAGGGCGCGCCGATCGCGTTGAGGTGGTCGATGACCCGCACCGACTCCTCGGCCAGCCGGAAGGCGTCGGCCTCCCGCGCCCGGAAGTCGCCTCCCTTGATCGTGTCGGCCACGAAGCGCTGCACCGAGTCCCCGTCGACCCCGGTGACGCGGGCCGCGTTGATCCCACCCTGGGCGGCGACGCTGTGTGCCCGCCGGGGAGCGTCGTGGTAGGTGAACGCCTCCACGCTGTAGCCGAGCTCGCCGAGCGCCGCCGCGGCTCCCGCGCCCGCCAGACCGGTGCCCACGACCGCGATCCTGAACCGGCGTCGAGCCGCCGGGGCGACGAGCCGGTATGCCGCCCGGCGGCGTGCCCACGCGGTGGCGGGGTCGCCGTCGGGCGCCCGCCCGTCGAGGAGGGTCGAGGCTGCACCGCTCACGCCGGTTGCCGCGCCTCTTCCCGCCGCTCCGGGCCGCCCACGCTGGCGCTCGGTCGTGTCCTCATGTCGGTCGGCGCTCATGTGACCACCCCCAGCAGGACGGCTATCGGGATCCCCGCGTTGCCGAGCAGGATCGCCACCGCGAGGATCGCACCGACCCACGTCGCCCCGGCCCGCAGGGTGCGACCCATGCCACCGAGGTCCTGGACGGCGACCGTCGTCCCGTGCAGGACGTGTCCGGCAAGGAGCAGCATCGTCAGGATGTAGACAGCGGCAGACCACGGTCGGGACAGGCTCGCCACGAGGTTCTCGTGGGCGAAGAAGGCGCCGGAGCCCTCTGCCCGGAAAGCGGATGGTGCGACGGGCTGGACCCCCAGGGTGAGGTCGAGCAGGTGAAGCACGATGAAGCCGAGGATGACCAGACCGGTGACCGGCATGGTGCTGGCGACGAACGAACGCCACGAGTGCAGCCGCGCCCGATGAGGGCCGCGAGCAGAGCGAGCCCGAGCCGTCAGGATCGCCGCGGCCCAGACATGTGCCACGAGCAGGACCGCGAGGACGACTCGCAGCGCCCAGAGCACACCCCCGTGCGGGGCGAGCGGCACGAGCACCTCACGCAGCCACGCGGCATACGCGTTGAAGGCGGATGCCCCCGCGTAGACCTTGAGGTTGCCGACGAGGTGGACCAGGACGAACGCGAGCCAGGTCAGGCCGGAGACCGCCATGGTGACCTTCAGCGCCCACGACGGCACCATGGTCCTCGGTCGGAGGGCGGCCCGGTCGGCCGCCGCGATCGGTGGAGTGGACTGCATCGGCGACCTCCAAGCGCCACCCTAGCGTTCAGGACGTGGGCCCCGGCACCTCGCGAACCCGGCGGTTGCGACCGTTGTGTTCGGCCCCAGGAGTCCTTCGGCGAAGATAGAAGGCATGCCTAGCCTTCTCGACCCCTCGGCGCAGCCCTGATGACCGGCCCGATCCTGCGTCGCATGGGCGCGCCGACCGCTGCCCTGCACGCCCGCGCTGCCGGCTCCCCGAACTTCCGGGACGGCGCCTTCGTGTCGCCCGAGCCGACCCACGCCATCGCCGAGTCCCTGGCCGGCCGGGACGGGCGAGACAACCCGGCCGTGGCCGCGCTGCGCGCACGACGCCAGGGACACCCGGCCCGCCCCGTGCCTGTGCTGCGTCCCGAGTTCCCCACTCCCGCAAGCGAGCTCGCGGTGACCTGGCTCGGGCACGCGTCGAGCATCGTGGAGCTCGAGGGGCGCCGGTTCCTGCTCGATCCCGTCTTCGGCGACCGGGTCTCGCCGTCCCTGCTCGTCGGGCCGCGCCGACTCCACCCGGTTCCCTGCCGCGTCAACGACCTGCCGCCCCTCGACGGAGTGCTCATCTCGCACGACCACTACGACCACCTCGACGAGCCGACGATCGCCGAGCTGGAGCGGAGCCACGCCCCGCACTACGTCGTGCCGATCGGCGTGGACGTGCACCTGGCGACGTGGGGCGTGCCTGAGGAGCGGATCACCGCCCTGGACTGGCGCGCGGAGACCGAGCTCGGCGGCATACGCCTCGTCTGTACGGAAGCCCGCCACTTCTCGGGACGAGGGTTCGTCCGCAACGCGACTCTGTGGGCCGGCTGGTTGCTGCGCGGCGAGCATCGGTCGGTGTGGTTCGCCGGCGACACCGGCCCGTCGCGCTGCTTCGAGGAGGTCGGGCGAGACCTCGGCCCGGTCGACCTCACGCTCGTCCCCGTCGGCGCCTACAGCGACTACTGGCCGGAAGTGCACGTGACGCCCGAGCAGGCAATCGGCGTGCACCGTGCTGTGACGCGGGGCGGGCCGACAGCGGTGATGCTGCCGGTGCATTGGGGGACCTTCAACCTGGCGATGCACTGGTGGAGCGAGCCGATCCGGCGCACCCTGCGTGCGGCCGCCCAGGCCGAGGTGCCGGTGATCGCGCCGCGGGTGGGCGAGCGGGTCGACCTCGCCGCGGTCGACTCCGGCGCGGTCGACTCCGGCGCGGTCGACTCCGGCGCGGTGGCCGCGCGCTTCGGCGACCCGTGGTGGCGTGCTGCGGCTTCACCGGACGACCACGACTGAGGCGCCCCGGGCCAGGAGCGTCGTGGGGTTCACTGCCTGCGTCGGTCAGGGCTGCTTCCTCGGCGGTGCTCTGGGCAGGTCGGCTCTTGCCGATCCCCGCGTCGCTGTCATGTCGCGGCTCTGGTCGCGTGTCATGTCGCAGCCCTGGTCGCGTGTCATGTCGCGTGTCATGTCGCAGCCCTGGTCGCGTGTCATGTCGCGGCCCTGGTCGCGTGTCATGTCGCACAACCGTTCGATGGTTGTGCTCAGGAACGGGGCTGACTGCGACATGAGCTGCGACGTGACTCC
>NZ_JAKDLO010000069.1 GCF_030452765.1 Intrasporangium sp. | reverse complement strand
CGGGCCGTCAGCCCTCCGACGATGGTGTTGTCCTTGATGGTGAGGGTGTGCCCGAGCGGCGGCCAGCCCGGGTCGACGCACTCGTTGCCGGGGCCACCGCCGTTGATCGAGACGTGTCCGACGATCCGGTCGTTGTTGAGGTAGACGGCCAGTGCGTGGTCGGCGGTGATGCCACCCGTCACCGAGTCGTGCGACGGCTCATAGGGCCCAGGCCCCTCCGGTGACGGCTCACCGAGGGCGAAGATGGCGCCCTCGCCGACCCTGACGTGTCCGACGATGGTGGTGCTCTGGGGTCCCATGGCTGCGAAGACGCCGCCGGGCCGGACGGTGACGGGCCCGTGGACCCGGACCGTGGCACCGTCCGGCACCATGCACAGGCCCGAGACGACGAGTCCGCTGTAGGTGCCCGACTCGAGAACCTTCGCGTTCTTCGCGAAGTCCGGGTAGGGAGCCCAGTCTCCTCCGGCGCAGTGGAAAGGCCCTCCTTCGTGGGCCGACGCCGCGCCTGCTCCGGCGAGGCCGATCATCGCAGCCACCGCGCCGGCCGTGCCTGCCCGCGCCAGTCGATGTGTCATCCGTCCTCCTGTGCTTCCCGGCCCGGTCACGGGCCCCCTCCGGCCCGTCGGATGGCGGGTCGATCAGACCGTGCTCCTGAGCTGTCACCCAGTCGGTCCTCCCCGCAGGCGGGACGCGATCGGCCACCTGAGCGGCCGATGGTTCGCCTGGTTCCCCCCCATTACGCTGACACCGCCCTGCGGATCGGGGTATACGTAGAACGACGTATCTTCGGCGCGAGCCCCGTGAGTACCCGTCGCCGACAGGGGGCCGCTGACACCATGCGTAGGAGCAGGCGTTGGACAGTTCCTGGGGCGCGACCTTCCGCGACCTGCTGGACGAGCTTCGTGTCGAGCCCGCCCCGCCGAGGCGGGTGAGGCGAGCCCCGGGTGCTCAGGATGCGCTCGTGGCTGCGGCCGTCGTGCTGCCGGCCGACATCCTCGCCGCGCTGTGGCGTGCCATCCCGTGCGACTCGGTGACCCAGCTCGACCTGACCGTCGCGGGACGGGTCGGCGTTCACGTGCGGCACCCGGCCGAGTCCGCGGCGGGGAGACGAGATGCGCTGGTGCGCCTGAGCTCCCACGTCCTGCGCTGCCCCCTGTGCCTGGACCCGGTGCCGTTCGCGGACCACTACGGGGTGGCGAGCACACTCGATGCCTCCACCGCCGATGCGATCGGGTCGGCCGGTCCGCTCGCGCACTGCGAGGAACCAGGATCGCCACACCACGTGCTGGGTGGCGAAGCCCTGGTCGTCGGGCTGCCGGGGGGATCTTCGCGGGGAGCCCGGTTGGTCCTGTGCCGGCGGCGCTGCCCGTTCTCGGCCGACGAGCGACTCGGCCTCGGGCTGCTCCTGCCCCACCTGGCTGCGGCCTGCAACCGTCGCACGGACCGGCAACGGCTGGGGGCGATCACCCATCGGCAGCGCCAAGTGCTCGAGCTTGTCGCGCAGGGCTGCACGAACGCCGAGATCGGTGCCCGGCTGCTCGTCTCGACGGGAACCGTGCGCAAGCACCTCGACAACATCTTCGCAGAGCTGCACGTGTCCTCGCGGGCCGCGGCCGCGGCTCTCGTCCCGCCGGCGGAACGAGCCGACGGGGCGTGATCTGGTTCGGCGCCCCCGGCAGGATTCGAACCTGCGCTCCCGCCTCCGGAGGGCGGTGCTCTATCCCCTGAGCTACGGGGGCCATTGCGTTGTGACGCGCTGGTGAGAGTAGCAGCATCCTCGTCCGGACAGGGAATTCTGGACAGGGAATGCGGGTACCACCACCCCTCCTAGACTCTACGTCGTGACACCGGCGGACCTACGTGAGCTCGTGACCGACGTCGCGGCCCGGGCCGCCCGCGTCGGCGCGCTACCCGACGCGGCGGAGGCCGGCCCTCCGGAGGGCCCGCTCTTCCGCCCGATCGACCCACGGGACGCGGGCGTGGTTGCCGACTGGGGCAGCCCGGTGGCGCTCCGGTGGGCTCCAGCGCTCGGCCTCGAGCCGCGTGAGCTCGCCGACCTGCTCGCCGCGCGACTCGTCGCCGACCGGCGCATCAGTGCCGTCGAGGTCGCCCCGACCGGCTGGCTGGCCCTCACCGTCACTGACCTCGCCCGCGCTGCGGTCATCCCCGCGATCCTTGCCGCGCCGGACCGCTACGCCGTTCCCGTGGGCATCGTCGTCCCCGAAGTGCCCGACGAGCTGCCGGGCTCGAGGTCGCCTGGCGAGCCCGTCATGACCATCCAGCGCGCCCATGCCCGCCAGTGCCGACGCATCCGCAATGCATCCGCGGCCGGTGTCGAGTCGCGGGCCTCCGACCGGCTCGAGGAGCTGACCCATGTGTCCGAGCGGGTCCTGCTCGTGACGCTCGCAGACCTGCCACAGCGGCTGGCCCGTCACCCCGGCGACCGGGACCGCATGCTCGCGGCCGCTCTCGAGGTCGCGCGTCGCGCCGACGCCTGGATCCACCCGGAACGGCCGATGTCGGTGGGGGAGCACATCCGGCCCGTCCACGGAGCGCGGCTCTCGCTCGCCACCGCGACCCGCCACGTCTTGCGGACCGGACTGCACCTGCTCGGGGCCAGCGCTCCGGAAAGGATGTGATCGTGCGAGCACACGAAGCGGGAGCCCTGCACGCCGAGGGGTATCGGGGACCGGCCTGGCTGGAGACGCCGTTCGACGTCAACGCGCTCGTCCCCTCGTTGTGGGCCTCGTCCGTGACACGCGACGGTGACGGCGTCGTGACGGTCGGGGGCGTTCCCGCCACACGGCTGGCCCGTGAGTTCGGGACGCCGGCCTACGTCATCGACGAGACTGACTTCCGGCATCGTGCCAGGGAGTTCAAGCAGCAGTATGCCGCTGAGTTCACGCCGCTGTCCGGCGCTGACGTCTTCTATGCCGGCAAGGCGTTCCTCTGCACCGAGATCGCGAGGTGGGTCGAGCGGGAGGGCCTGAACCTCGACGTGTGCACGGGCGGCGAGCTGGCGGTCGCCCGCCGTGCCGGGTTCCCCGGCTCGCGGATCGGGATGCACGGCAACAACAAGAGCGTCGCCGAGATCCGCGGGGGGCTCGAGTACGGCGTGGCACGGATCGTGGTCGACTCCTTCGAGGAGATCGAACGCATCGCAGACGTCGCAGCGCAGCTCGGTGTCGTCGCGCCGGTCCTCGTGCGCGTCAACGTGGGCGTCGAGGCGCACACCCACGAGTTCATCGCGACAGCGCACGAGGACCAGAAGTTCGGTCTCTCGCTCGCGGGTGGCCAGGCTCTCGAGGCGGTTCGCAGGATCCTCGCCCGACCGGACACGTTGCGCCTCCTCGGCCTGCACAGTCACATCGGATCGCAGATCTTCGACACCTCCGGCTTCGAGGTCAGCGCCAGGCGCGTTCTCGGGCTGCATGCCATGCTGACCAAGGAGCTCGGCGCGGACCTGCCCGAGCTCGATCTGGGCGGTGGGTTCGGCATCGCCTACACGACCGAGCACGACCCCCAGCCGGCGTCACGCCTGGCCGCCGACATGGCCGACATCGTCGAGCGGGAGTGCCGGGCAGAGGGGGTACCGGTGCCGCGGATCTCGGTCGAACCAGGCCGGGCCATCGCGGGGCCGAGCACCTTCACGCTCTACGAGGTGGGCACGGTCAAGCCCGTCGCGCTCGACGGTGGCGCCTGCCGGGTCTACGTATCGGTGGACGGCGGGATGAGCGACAACATCCGCACCGCCCTCTACGACGCGCACTTCTCCTGCACCCTCGCCAACCGGTGCTCGCCGGCCGCACCGGCGCTCGCGCGCGTCGTGGGGCGGCACTGCGAGAGCGGCGACATTATCGTCATGGACGAGTTCCTGCCGGGAGATGTCGGCGCCGGTGACCTGATCGCGGTGCCGGGGACGGGTGCTTACTGCCGGGCCCTGTCGAGCCAGTACAACCACACGCCCCGCCCCCCGGTCGTCGCGGTGCGCGATGGCGCGGCTCGTGTCATCGTGCGGCGTGAGACGATCGACGACATCCTCGCCCTCGATGTGTGAGGTGGGGTGCGGCCCGGACCCCGTGCGGCGGCAGATCGTGCGGTCGTGCTGTCCGGATAGCGACACGATCGCCTCGACACCAGGGTTGGACGACAGGATTCACGCGTGGCAGGTCAAGTGAACAGCTCGGCACTGAGGGTGGCGCTCCTCGGGTGCGGGGTCGTCGGCAGTGCCGTCGCCCGCCTCCTGTCGGAGCACGCCGAAGACATGTGCGCCCGGGTCGGTGTGCCCCTGCAGATCGTCGGTATCGCGGTCCGGCGGGCGGGCCGGGACCGATCCGATGCCGGCGTCGACCCGGCTCTCTTCACGACCGACGCCGACGATCTCGTCACGCGGGCCGACCTCGTCGTCGAGGTCATCGGGGGCATCGAACCGGCCCGGTCCCTGATCCTGCGGGCCATGGCGCACGGCGCGTCCGTCGTCACCGCGAACAAGGCGCTGCTCGCGCAGGACGGCCCGACGCTCTACGCCGCAGCGGCCCGCAACGGCGTCGACCTCTACTACGAGGCGGCGGTCGCCGGGGCGATCCCGCTCCTCCGGCCCCTGCGAGAGTCGCTCGCCGGCGACGAGGTGCGCCAGGTCCTCGGCATCGTCAACGGCACGACGAACTACATCCTCGACAAGATGGACCGCACCGGGGCGGGCTTCGACGACGCGCTCGAGCAGGCCCAGGCGCTCGGCTACGCAGAGGCTGACCCGACCGCCGACGTCGAGGGCTTCGACGCGGCGGCCAAGGCGGCGATCCTCGCCTCGATCGCCTTCCACAGCAGGGTCGCGGGCCAGGACGTCCACCGGGAGGGCATCACCGAGGTGACGAGTGCCGACGTGGCGGCGGCGCGCGAGATGGACTGCGTCATCAAGCTGCTCGCCATCTGCGAGCGCGTCGACGACGGGATCTCCGTGCGGGTCCATCCCGCGATGATCCCGCGCAGCCACCCGTTGGCCGGCGTCGGCGACGCCTTCAACGCCGTCTTCGTCGAGGCCGACGCCGCCGGCCAGCTGATGTTCTACGGTCGTGGTGCGGGCGGTGACCCGACCGCATCGGCCGTCCTCGGTGACCTCGTGGCGGTCGCCCGGCACCGGGTGGCAGGTGGCGTGGGACCGGGCGAGTCGAGCTATGCCGACCTGCCGGTCCGCCCCATGGGCGAGGCCCTGACCCGCTACCACATCAGCCTCGAGGTGGCCGACCGCCCCGGTGTGCTCGCCAGGGTCGCCGCCGCCTTCGCCGACCACGACGTCTCGATCGAGACGGTGCGCCAGCGGCTCGTCCCCGCGGACGAGAGCCGTCCCGAGTCCGGCGCGAGCCTCGTCATCGTGACGCACACCGCGAGCGACGCGGCGCTGAGCGGGACGGTCGAGGCGCTGCATACCCTCGACGTGGTCCGCGAGGTGACCTCCGTCATGCGGGTGGAGGGAGCCTGATGGCATACCAGTGGCGGGGCGTGATCCCCGAGTACGCCGACCGGCTGCCCATGGTCGCGGGAGCACCGGTGGTGACGCTGCGCGAGGGCGGTACCCCGCTCATCCACGCAGAGAAGCTCTCCGCGCGCGTCGGTGCGCAGGTGCACCTGAAGTACGAGGGACTCAACCCCACGGGGTCGTTCAAGGACCGCGGGATGACGACGGCGATCTCCTTCGCTGCGGGCAAGGGAGCCAGGGCGGTCATCTGTGCGAGCACCGGCAACACGAGCGCGTCGGCCGCGGCATACGCGAGCAAGGCCGGTATGACGTGTGTCGTGCTCGTGCCCGACGGCAAGATCGCGATGGGCAAGCTGAGCCAGGCCATCGCCCATGGTGCGACCCTGCTGCAGGTCGAGGGCAACTTCGACGACTGCCTCACGCTGGCCCGCAAGCTCGCCGAGGCCTATCCGGTCGAGCTCGTCAACTCCGTGAACCCGGCCCGGATCGAGGGCCAGAAGACCGCCGCCTTCGAGGTCGTCGACGCCTTGGGCGACGCCCCCGAGATCCACTGCCTGCCGGTCGGCAACGCCGGGAACATCACCGCCTACTGGAAGGGCTACCGCGAGTACGCGTCGGACCCGTCCATCAGTGTCCAGCCGGGTCCGGCCACCCACCTGCCGGTCATGTGGGGCTTCCAGGCGGCCGGTGCGGCGCCGCTCGTGCTCGGCCACCCGGTCGAGCATCCCGAGACCATCGCGACCGCCATCCGGATCGGCAATCCCGCCTCGTGGCAGCAGGCGATCTCCGCCCGCGACGAGTCGGGCGGCCGCATCGACGCGGTGACCGACGAGCAGATCCTCGAGGCACACCGTTTCCTGTCTGCGCAGGAGGGCGTCTTCGTCGAGCCCGGCTCGGCGGCCTCGGTCGCCGGGCTCCTCGCGAGCCACCGTGCCGGGCTCGTGCCCGCCGGGGTCCGGATCGTCTGCACTGTGACGGGACACGGGCTCAAGGACCCACAATGGGCTCTCCGGCGAGCGGACGGGTCCGAGGTCGTGCCCGTCCGGGTGCCGGTGGATGCCTACTCGGCCGCACGCGCCCTCGGCCTGGAGGACTGAACCGGTGGCCGCAGTTCCCGGCGGCCGGTCGGTCCACGTGCGCGTCCCGGCGAGCACCGCCAACCTCGGGCCGGGCTTCGACTCGATCGGTCTCGCGCTCGGGCTGTGGGACGAGTACACCGTCACGACTCGGGACGAGCCCGGCCTGTCGATCGACGTCGCCGGTCACGGCGCCGACGAGGTCCCCACCGACGAGTCACACCTGGTCCACGCAACGATCCAGTACACGTGGCGTGAGCTCGGCTACGAACCACCGGCCGGCCTCGGACTGGTTGCCGGCAACGGCGTCCCGCATGGGCGTGGCCTCGGGTCGTCCGCGACGGCCATCGTCGCGGGGGTGGTTGCGGCCCAAGCGCTTTCGATGCTTGACCTGCCAGGCCGCGGCGACCCTGTCGAGCTCGACCTGGCGGCTGCGGGGCACCTCGCGAGTGTGCTCGAGGGCCACCCCGACAATGCGTCGGCCAGTGTCTACGGAGGGCTGACCGTCAGCTGGATGCCGGACCTGTCGGGGCGTGACCGGGCCGAGCGGACGGTGACGGCCCGACCCGTGCTGCATCCGGAGATCGAGGTCGTCGTCCTCGTCCCGGACGCCCAGCTCGCGACCCGGACGGCGAGGGCGGTGCTGCCGCGCGAGGTCCCGCTCGCCTCCGCCGCCGCGAACGCGGGACGGGCGGCCCTGCTCGTGCACGCGTTGACCGCCGAGCCCGGCTTCCTGCACGGGGCGACCCGAGACTGGTTGCACCAGGAGGCCCGGCGCGCCTCGTACCCGGCGTCGATGGCCCTCGTCGACGCGTTGCGCAGCGACGGGCATGCGGCGGTCATCTCGGGTGCGGGTCCGTCCGTCCTCGTCCTGACGACCCGGTCTGCCCGAGACGCCGTCACGCTGCCGCCGCAGTGGTTCGACTGGCACCGGCTCACGCCCGGGGTGCCCGTCGTCGGGGCGCAGGTCACTGCCTGCTGAGAGGCCCGGACCCGCCCGGTCCCCGGCCGGCCGTCTCGAGGCGGGCAGGTCGGGTCCCAGCCAACCGGCAGGACGAGTCGATGTTAGAGTTGCACCGCACTGAGGCCGCACAGCGTGCAGGTATGGTGCTCCACTCCCACAGAGAGGCTCCCCATCGCCTCTGACGCTTGCGCGTCACCGTGGGTCTCAACATGGTCCGTGCTCCGTCGCTGAGCACCGGGTCCCAGTCCGGCACCGAGGAGTCGTCCCGGGCCGCAAACGAGGGGAAGGATCCTTCGTGTCAGACACAACCACCCGACCGGTCCCCGGTCTCTCCGCGATGAAGCTCGACGAGCTCAAGTCGGTGGCGTCCTCGATGGGCATCAAGGGCACGGCCAAGATGCGCAAGAGTGACCTCGTCGCAGCGATCCGCGACCACCAGAGCGGCGGATCGTCCGAGCCGGCACCGCGGACCCCACGTCGAGCCACTCGTCAGGCTGGGGGGACCGTCACTCCCGAGGTGAGCGGGTCGCAGGTGACCGACCGTGCCGACGCACCGGCGGACGAGCGTGCCGGTGCGCAGCCGGGGCGGGGTGCGGCCACAGCGCCGCAGCCCCAGAGCGGGGACCGCGCGCGAGATGATCGCGACCGCCAGGAGCGTTCCGAGAGCCGCGGTGCCACGGACCAGCGGGGTGCAGACCGGCGGGGTGAGGACGACCGCAAGAACGGGTCGGACCGCAGCCAGCAGGACGGCGGCGACCGGCACGGCGAGGACAACGGCGAGGACCGTTCGGACCGCACGCAACCGGGCCAGGGCAACCGCCAGGGTCAGGTGCGCCAGCAGGCCGCCAACCGTGAGGATGACGACCGCGGCGCACGCCGGGGCCGGAACCGCAACAGGAACCGGGACCGCAAGCGGCGTGCGCAGGGTGGTCAGGACTGGAACGAGGCAGAGCCGCAGATCAACGAGGACGACGTCATCGTCCCGGTCGCCGGGATCCTCGACGTCCTCGACAACTATGCCTTCGTCAGGACGACGGGGTACCTGCCCGGCCCGAACGATGTGTACGTCTCCATCGGCATGGTCAAGAGACACGGCCTGCGCAAGGGCGATGCGATCACGGGTGCCGTGAAGGCGCTCCGCGACGGGGAGCAGCCATCGGGGCACGTCGGACGGCAGAAGTACAACGCGCTCGTCCGGCTCGACACCGTCAACGGCACCTCAGCCGAGGACGCCCTCAAGCGCGTGGAGTTCCACACGCTGATCCCTCTCTACCCCCAGCAGCGCCTCCGTCTCGAGACCGAGCCGCAGGCCCTGACGACCCGCGTCATCGACCTCATCGCGCCGATCGGCAAGGGCCAGCGCGGCCTGATCGTCGCGCCCGCCAAGGCGGGCAAGACCATGGTGATGCAGGCGATGGCCAACGCCATCACCACGAACAACCCCGAGTGCCACCTCATGGTCGTCCTGGTCGACGAACGTCCCGAAGAGGTCACCGAGATGCAGCGAGCCGTCAAGGGCGAGGTCATCTCCTCGACCTTCGACCGGCCGGCCGAGGACCATACGACGGTGGCCGAGCTCTCGATCGAGCGCGCCAAGCGCCTCGTCGAGCTCGGCCACGACGTGGTCGTCCTGCTCGACTCGATCACCAAGCTCGGGCGTGCCTACAACCTGGCCGCGCCCGCGAGTGGCCGCATCCTCTCGGGAGGCGTCGACTCGGCTGCCCTCTACCCACCGAAGAAGTTCTTCGGGGCAGCCCGCAACATCGAGAACGGCGGCTCGCTGACGATTCTCGCCACGGCGCTCGTAGAGACGGGCTCCAAGATGGACGAGGTGATCTTCGAGGAGTTCAAGGGCACCGGCAACATGGAGCTGCGCCTGTCCCGGGAGCTGGCCAACCGCCGGATCTTCCCGGCCGTCGACGTCAACGCCTCCGGTACCCGGCGCGAGGAGATCCTGCTCGCCTCCGAGGAGCTGAAGATCATGTGGAAGCTGCGCCGGGTCCTCGGGGCGCTCGAGGCGACCCAGGCGATCGAGCTCCTCCTCGACCGGCTCAAGAAGACGCGGACGAACTACGAGTTCCTCATGCAGGTGCAGCACAGCAGCAGCATCCACGCCGAAGACCAGGCCTGAGCCACGAACGGCCGTCCGGCCCCGGAATGCCAGAGCCCGCTCACGCGTTTGGGTCACTGTGCGCCGATCTGGCACACTCTTCCTTTGGACCGGTTCACGGCAGCATGCCTGAGGGCGCCGACCCGGCCATGGCATCGAGGAGAGAGACATTGAAGAAGGACCTTCACCCTGACTACGTGGAGACCGTGGTGACCTGCACCTGCGGCAACACGTTCACCACCCGCAGCACCGCGACCAGCGGCAGGATCAACGCCGACGTCTGCTCGCAGTGCCACCCGTTCTACACCGGCAAGCAGAAGATCCTCGACACCGGTGGCCGCGTCGCCCGGTTCGAGGCCCGCTACGGCAAGAAGGCCGCCAAGTAGCTCTCTCGTCCGCCGGCTCCACGACCACGGTCGTCGGGGCCGGCGTCGGCTTTCCGGCCGTCCCGGCTCGTCCGAGCCCGCAGCGTGAGGAACCATCGTGCTCGACACCGTGCAGTCGATCCTCGACGAGTACGCCGACCTCGAGGCCCGGCTCGCCGACCCCTCGGTCCACTCGGATCAGACCCTCGTGCGCACCCTCAACAAGCGCTACGCGCAGCTGGGTCCGGTCGTGGCGGCGGCCAGAGCCTGGCAGGCCGCCGGTGGTGACCTCGCCACTGCCCGGGAGCTCGCCCAGCAGGACCCGTCCTTCGCCGAGGAGGTGCCGGCGCTCGAGACGGTGCTCGGGCAGGCCGAGGAGCACCTGCGCCGGATGCTGGTGCCCCGCGACCCGGACGACGAGCGCAACGTCCTGCTCGAGATCAAGGCGGGGGAGGGAGGCGAAGAGTCGGCCCTCTTCGCCGCTGACCTGCTGCGGATGTACCTGCGCTACGCCGAGCATCACGGCTGGCGCACCGAGGTCGAGGACGCCACCGAGTCCGACCTCGGCGGCTACAAGGACGTACGCGTCTCGATCTCGGCCAAGGGCCACCCCCGTCCCGGTGAGGGGCCGTGGGCGCGCCTCAAGTACGAGGGTGGCGTGCACCGGGTCCAACGGGTTCCCGTGACGGAGTCCCAGGGCCGGATCCACACCTCGGCGGCCGGTGTGCTCGTCATGCCGGAGGTCGAGGACCAGGGCGAGGTCGAGATCGACCCCGCTGACCTGCGCGTCGACGTCTACCGCTCGTCGGGGCCGGGGGGCCAGAGCGTCAACACGACCGACTCCGCCGTCCGGATCACCCACCTGCCGACCGGGGTCGTCGTGTCGTGCCAGAACGAGAAGTCGCAGCTGCAGAACAAGGAGGCCGCCCTGCGTGTCCTGCGTGCCCGGCTGCGCCAGCTGGCCCAGGACGCGGCGGACGCCGAGGCGTCGGCCGCCCGACGCTCACAGGTGCGCACGGTCGACCGCTCCGAGCGGATCCGTACGTACAACTACCCGGAGAACCGCATCTCCGACCACCGCACCGGCTACAAGGCCTACAACCTCGGCCATGTCCTCGACGGGGACCTCGACGCCGTCGTGCAGTCGGCCGTCGCCGCGGACGAGGCGGCCCGTCTCGCCGAGATCGCCCAGTCGTGACCGGCCTTCGCACGCTCGTCCGGGCCGGGGCCCACACCCTCGCCCAGGCCGGTATCGCCTCCGCGGACGTGGACGCGCTCGCGCTCGCGGCCCACGTGTTGCGCGTCGAGACCTCCGAGGTGCGTCGTCGGATGGTGCTCGGGGGGGACCTCCCGACCGGTTTCGAGGACGCGTATGCCGCCCAGCTCGCCGAGCGGGCCCGCCGGGTGCCGCTTCAGCACCTGACCGGACGAGCCCACTTCCGCCGGATCACCCTCGCGGTGGGCCCGGGGGTCTTCGTGCCCCGCCCCGAGACCGAGGTACTCGTCGGCCTCGCCCTGGCCGAGATCGACCGACTCACCGGTCTCGGCCGCGAGGTGGGGGAGGGGGGCGGCGGCATACGGCTGGTCGACCTGTGCGCCGGGTCGGGCGCGATCGCCTTCGCCGTCAAGGACGAACGCCCGGACACCGCCGTACGAGCCCTCGAGCTGTCCGACGAGGCCTTGGCCTGGGCACGGCACAACCGGGCCCTGCTCGACCTCGACGTCGAGCTCGTTCAGGGCGATGCGACCCTGCCCTGTTTCGCGGACTGGGCCGGCACCGTCGACGTCGTCACGGTGAACCCGCCCTACATTCCCGCGGACGCGACTCCGATCGAGGTCGAGGTGCGCGACCACGACCCGGGGCTCGCTCTCTACGGCGGCGGTGGCGACGGCCTCGCCATCGCGGTACGCATCGCAGGCGTAGCCGCCTCGATGCTGCGGCCGGGAGGCTTGTTGCTCATGGAACACGCTGAGTCGCAAGGTGGCTCACTGCCAGCCGCCCTGACGAGCGCAGGCGCCTGGACGGAGGTCGGCGACCACCTCGACCTCTGCGCCCGACCACGGGTGACGTCCGCGCGGACAGCGTCCCGGGGGCGCCTCATGGACGCGGACTAGGCTGCACTGCCATGACCGAGGTCTTCGACTGCATGGACGATGTGTCCCGTGCAGACGGGATCGCCGCCGCCGTGGCAGCGCTGCACCGGGGCCAGGTCGTCGTCCTGCCGACCGACACCGTCTACGGGATCGGCTGCGATGCCTTCGACCCGGGCGCGGTCGAGTCCGTACTGACGGCCAAGGGGCGCGGTCGCGACATGCCCCCACCCGTGCTGATCCCGACGAGCCGGACCGCACTCGGGCTCGCGACCTCCGTCCCCGACTATGCGACGACCCTGATGGAGCGGTTCTGGCCCGGCCCGCTGACCATCGTCCTGCGGGCGCACCCCTCGCTGCACTGGGATCTCGGCGACACGAACGGGACCGTGGCCCTGCGTGTTCCCGACCACCCCGTGGCTCTGGAGCTGCTCGGGCAGGTCGGCCCGATGGCCGTGACGAGCGCCAACACCACGGGCGTACCCCCTGCCCGGACTGCCGCCCAGGCACGCGACATGCTCGGGGAGAGCGTCGCGGTCTACCTCGACGCCGGCCCGGTGGGGCAGGCCGACCCGTCGACGATCGTCGACTGCACCGGTGCCCACCCCCTCACCCTGCGGCTCGGCGCGCTGGGCCAGAGCGAGATCGACGCCGTACTGGTGGCACCTGCCGAGCCCGTCGTTGCGCGCACGCAGCCGGGCCGGGCCGAGCCGGAAGACGATCCGGCGCGCAGGGCCGAGTCCGACAGCGCCGGGAACGCGAGCGCCGGGAACGCGAGCGCCTAGGTGCACGAGTACCTGCTCATCCTCGTCGTCGCGGCGGCAGTGACCTACATCGTGACGCCGTTCGTGCGCAGTCTCGCCGTCGCGACCGGTGCCTTCACCCCGGTCCGAGCCCGGGACGTCCACACGACCCCGATCCCACGGCTGGGGGGAGTGGGGATCTACCTCGGCTTCGTCTCAGCCACGATCGTTGCCCGGTCGCTGCCCTACCTGGGCACGCTCTTCTCCGACCGACAGATCCTCGGCATCGTCGCGGGCGGAGGGATCGTCTGCCTCCTGGGTGCCTTCGACGACATCCGTGAGCTCGACTGGCTCACCAAGCTCGCCGGGCAGGTCCTGGCCGCGGGCCTGATGGCCTACGCAGGTGTCCAGCTGCTCTCGCTGCCCGTCTTCGGGGTCACGATCCTGCCGACCCCGGTCCTGGTCGCCGTCACCGTGCTCGTCGTCATCGTGTCGACCAACGCGGTCAACTTCATCGACGGCCTCGACGGGCTGGCCGCCGGTGTCGTCGGCATCGCGGCGCTCGCCTTCTTCATGTACTCCTACATCGTGTCCCGCTCGTTCGTCCCGGCCAACGTCTTCTCCACCGCGACCTTCGTCTCCGCCGCCCTGGTCGGCTGCTGCGCCGGCTTCCTGCCCCACAACTTCCACCCGGCCCGGCTCTTCATGGGCGACTCCGGGGCCCTGACGCTCGGACTGCTCCTGTCCGCGGCGACGATCACCCTGACCGGCAACGTCGATCCGGGCGACGTGACTGCCAACCAGGTCACCGCCGCGTTCCTGCCCGTCCTGGTGCCTCTCGCGGTGCTCCTGCTGCCACTGCTCGACATGGTGCTCGCCGTCGTGCGCCGCACCCGAGCCGGACAACGGCCCTGGCAACCGGACGCCAAGCACCTGCACCACAAGATGCTACGGATCGGCCATGGACACCGGCGGGCCGTGCTCATCCTCTACATGTGGGCTGCCATCGTGGCGCTCGGCTCCGTCTCGCTGGTCATCTGGAGCGGCTGGACCCCGGTCCTCGTCGTGCTCGGCGCCGCGGTCGTCGGCGTCGTGCTCACCGTCTGGCTGCCCAAGTGGAGGCCGGTGAACCGCTTGTGATAGCCTTCACAAGCCCTGAGGGGGAGCCTGGGAACCAGCCTCGAGAGCTCCTGACCCGAGGCGCGAAACCCATTGATCCACAACGAGTTCGAACATTCACCACGACGCCGCCGACGCACTAGGCAGGTCCTCCTTGAGCGCCCACTCCGGCCACGACGCATCGCAGTCCGATGCGTTCACGCAGCTGCTTCGCGGGTGCCTCCTGCCGACTCTCGCAGCGGCCGTGGTCTGCGTCGTGGTCGCCTTCTTCTCCAGCCCGATGGCCGCCTGGTCGGCCGCCTTCGGCGCGGTACTCGTCATCGGCTTCTTCGGCTTGACCCTGCTCATCATGAAGCGCACCGCCGACCTGCCGCCCACGACGACCATGATCGTCGTGATGGTCGCCTACACGCTCAAGGTCGCCGCTCTGGGCGTGGCGATGTTCCTCGTGCGTGACGCGAGCTGGCTCTCCGGCTTCGCGGTCGGGGTGAGCATCACCGTGTGCGCCGTCGTCTGGCTCTTCTTCGAGATGCGCGCCTACAAGAAACTGCGGATCTTCGTCTACGACCCCGACGACGGCTCCTCGCTCGACCCGGATCCGCGACGGGAGCTGCAGGATGGGTCCTGAGATCGGAGGCCGGTATGACGACACCATCGTCCGGACCCTCATCGTCCGACGAGGAGGCCAGGGAGCGCCAGCGGGCGCTCAACACGGCGACGGCAGACTCCGCCTGGCGCGTCGTCGCCTACCTGCTGTCCGGGCCGCTCTTCTACGGAGGTCTCGGCTACCTGTTGGACCGCTGGCTCGGGACATCGTGGATCGTCGGAGTCGGCATGGTCGGCGGCATGGCGCTGTCGTTGTACCTTGTCTGGTTCCGGTACGGTACCCACTGAACGGTGCGTGTCGGACGCGCGCTAGCACACCGGGATCACCGTCCGCTGGGAGCGGCATCCGCCGCTTCACATCCCTGACCACCCGTCGCGCCCCGCGCAGTCGAAGGAGTTCCCTGTGAGCATCGTGGCCGCCGTCGTGCCGACGGACTTCACGCCGCCGGGCACCGAGGACTTCTGGATCCCCCTGATCGGCGAGGGAGCATGGGCGTTCACCCGGGCCAGCCTGCTCGCGGTCATCTCGGTGGGCCTGCTCTGGTGGTGGCTGCACGCGACCACGAAGAAGCGGGCGCTCGTGCCGAGCAAGGGACAGATGACCACGGAGGCGGTCTACACCTTCGTGCGCAACGACATCGGCAGGGACCTCATCGGCAGCAAGGAGTTCATGAGGTTCGTCCCGTTCCTCTTCTCGCTGTTCGTCTTCATCCTGATCAACAACCTGTTCGGCGTCGTCCCGCCGTTCCAGAACTCCACCATGGGCCGGATCGGCTTCCCGGCCGCTCTGACGATCATCGTCTTCGTCATGTACCACTGGCTGGGCATCAAGAAGCACGGCTTCATGGGCTACTGGAAGTCCCTGGTGCCCTCGGGCCTGCCCAAGCCCATGGTCCCGATGATCTTCTTCCTCGAGCTGATCACCGACCTGTTCACCAGGCCTGTCACGCTCGCCCTCCGACTCTTCGGCAACATGTTCGCCGGCCACATCATGATGCTGCTGTTCATCGGCGGCGGGTGGTACATGCTGACGAACGGCGGCATCGTCCTGCCGATCGCCGGTGGCGTGACGTGGATCATGGCCGTGGTGATGACCGTCTTCGAGCTCGTCGTCGAGGTCCTGCAGGCCTACGTCTTCACCCTGCTCGCCGCGCTGTACATCGGTGGCGCGCTGGCCGACGAACACTGACGACCGGGCAGCCGCTGACCGAGACTCGACCCGAACCACCCGGAAGTACCAGTTCGACACAGCCTCGCTGGCACCGGCCAGCGGGACCGACACAAAGGAAACGGAATACACATGACCGGCAACATCGCCATCCTCGGTTACGGCCTGTCCGCCATCGGCCCCGGTATCGGTGTCGGCCTGATCTTCGCTGCCTTCATCAACGGCGTCGCCCGCCAGCCCGAGGCCCGCGGCATGCTCCAGCCGATCGCCTTCCTCGGCTTCGCCATCGCCGAGGCACTCGCCATCTTCGGTCTGGCCCTCGCCTTCGTCTTCCGGTCCTGAGCGCGGCCGACGACAGTCGACTCCGGCGACCATCGGCCATTCGTGAAATGTTGAGGAGATGCGCATGCACGCATTGACGTTCCCCGCCGCAGGCGAGGGAAGCGGCTGGGGCTCGGCGCCCCCGATCCTGCCGCACCCGCTGGAGCTGATCTTCGGGCTGGTGACCTTCGCGATCTTCTACTGGCTGTTCAAGAAGTTCATCTGGCCGCGCCTCGAGACGGTCTTCGACGAGCGTGCCGCCGCCATCGAAGGCGGCATCAGCAGGGCCGAGGAGGCCCAGGCCCAGGCCCAGGCCGCGCTGCACGAGTACCAGGCCCAGCTGACGCAGGCGCGTGCCGAGGCCTCCCGGATCCGCGAGGACGCGAAAGCCCAGGGCGCCCAGATCATCGCCGAGATGAAGCAGCAGGCCGGGGTCGAGGCTGCCCGGCTCACCGAGACCGCCCAGAAGCAGATCGAGGCGGAGCGCCAGCAGGCCCTCGTCTCGCTGCGTGGCGACGTCGGCCGGATCTCGACCGACCTCGCGAGCCGGATCGTCGGCGAGTCGCTTCACGACGAGACGCGTCAGCGTGGCATCGTCGACCGCTTCCTCGCCGAGCTCGAGTCCGGTGACATCGTCCGCGAGAAGGTCGGCGCCGTCGAGGGCGAGGACGCCTGATGCAGGGCTCCTCCCGCGCCGCCGCCACTGCCAGCCGTGACGCCTTCCGCGACGCGCTCGTGGCCGGTGCCACCCCGGGCCTGCTCGGGGACGAGCTGTTCGCCGTGCTGGCGACGCTCGACTCGAGCTCCACGCTTCGGCGCGCGCTCGCCGACAGCTCGCGCGAGGCTGCGGAGAAGCAGGCCCTTGCCGAGCGGCTCTTCACCGGCAAGGTCAGCGACGCCACGGTACGGGTGCTCTCGGTCGTCAGCGGTGAGCGGTGGTCCACCGAGCGTGACCTCACGGACACGATCGAGGCGCTCGCCGTCGAGTCTGTCATCGCGACTGCCGAGGCCGGCGACCGCGCCGACCGGGTGGAGGACGAGCTGTTCCGCTTCGAGCGGCTGGTCGCTGCCGACAGCGGCCTGCACGCCGCCCTCGCCACGCAGACCGCTCCGACCGACTCGCGGGTCGGGCTGGTGGACGACCTGCTGTCGGGCAAGGTCGCCGAGCAGACCCTGACGCTCGCCCGGCAGGCCGTCTCCCACCCGCGGGGCCGCCGCTTCGACCGGACCATCGAGACCTACCTCGACCTCGCCGCGAGACGCCGCGAGCAGCAGACCGCGACCGTGACGTCCGCCCTGCCGCTGTCTGACCGGGAGCGCGATCGCCTCGCCGCGGGTCTCGCGACGATCTACGGAGGGAAGGTCCACGTGAACACCGTCGTCGACCCCAGGGTCATGGGCGGGATCAAGGTCGAGATCGGTGACGAGCTCATCGACGGGACCGTCCTGCGCAAGCTCGAGGGCGCTCGCCGCGCCATGGGCGCCTGAGCCACGCTGTGCGGACACGAGCGAGACACGGAGCACCGATCCGGTTCGAGCGCCACACAGCTTGGAACCAGCAGACATCAGCAGCAACAAACCTGCGGCCCGCACTGGTGGGCCACGACGAGGAGAAGATCATCAGATGACGGAGCTCTCGATCCGTCCGGAGGAGATCCGGGACGCACTGGACTCGTTCGTCCGGTCCTATCAGCCCGGCGCGGCCTCCCGGGAAGAGGTCGGCCGTGTCACCGACGCCGGTGACGGTATCGCTCACGTCGAGGGCCTGCCCTCGGCCATGACCAACGAGCTGCTGCAGTTCGAGGACGGCACGCTCGGCCTCGCGCTCAACCTCGACGTGCACGAGATCGGTGTCGTCGTGCTCGGTGACTTCGACGGCATCGAGGAGGGCCAGTCGGTCAAGCGCACCGGCGAGGTCCTCTCGGTCCCGGTCGGGGACAGCTTCCTCGGCCGCGTCGTCGACCCGCTCGGCAAACCGATCGACGGGCTCGGCGAGATCAAGACCACCGAGCGGCGCGCGCTCGAGCTGCAGGCGCCGACGGTGGTCCAGCGCAAGTCGGTCCACGAGCCGCTCCAGACCGGCATCAAGGCCGTCGACTCCATGACGCCCATCGGCCGCGGACAGCGCCAGCTCATCATCGGTGACCGCCAGACCGGCAAGACGACGGTCGCGATCGACACGATCATCAACCAGAAGCGCAACTGGGAGTCCGGCGACCCCACCGCGCAGGTCCGCTGCATCTACGTGGCCATCGGCCAGAAGGGCTCGACGATCGCGTCGGTCCGCGGCACCCTCGAGGAGGCCGGCGCCCTCGAGTACACCACGATCGTCGCGGCCCCCGCGTCCGACTCGGCGGGCTTCAAGTACCTGGCCCCCTACACCGGCTCGGCCATCGGCCAGCACTGGATGTACCAGGGCAAGCACGTCCTCATCGTCTTCGACGACCTCTCCAAGCAGGCCGAGGCATACCGGGCCGTGTCGCTGCTGCTGCGCCGCCCGCCGGGCCGCGAGGCCTACCCGGGTGACGTCTTCTACCTGCACAGCCGCCTGCTCGAGCGCTGCGCCAAGCTGTCCGACGACCTCGGCGCCGGCTCGATGACCGGCCTGCCAATCATCGAGACGAAGGCTGGTGACGTCTCGGCCTACATCCCGACCAACGTCATCTCGATCACCGACGGCCAGATCTACCTGCAGGCCGACCTGTTCAACGCCAACGTTCGCCCCGCGATCGACGTGGGTATCTCCGTCTCCCGTGTCGGCGGCGCGGCGCAGATCAAGGCCATGAAGTCGGTCGCCGGCCGGCTCAAGCTCGACCTGGCCCAGTTCCGGGCCATGGAGGCGTTCGCCATGTTCGCCTCCGACCTCGACCCGGCCTCCCGGGCCCAGCTCGCCCGTGGCGCCCGCCTCGTCGAGCTGCTCAAGCAGCCGCAGAGCAACCCCTACCCGGTCGAGGAGCAGGTCGTCTCCATCTGGGCCGGTACTGCGGGCCAGCTCGATGATGTTGCCGTCGAAGACATCCGCCCGTTCGAGTCCGAGCTGCTCGAGACGCTCCGACGAGACGGCAGCATCCTGCAGACCATCCGTGAGACGAAGAAGCTCGACGACGACACGGTGAACGCCCTCGAGAAGGTCGTCGCCGACGTCAAGGAGTACTTCCGTGGCACCGGGCGTGACGGCCTGCAGGCCGGCACCGAAGAGGTCGAAGAGCTCGACGACGATGCCATCAACCAGGCGAAGATCATCAAGAACAAGTGATCGCAGCCCGGATGCCGCTGGGCTGAGCGCGATCTCGCCCAGCGGCATCCGGCCCGGCTGGGTCGTTGATCCGGACCGTCAGTAGACGAACGCGTAAGAACGACCAACCACGAACAACGGCACGACCCAGACACTCAGACACAGAGAGGCGGAGCACATGGGAGCGCAGATGCGGATCTACCGCCAGCGCATCAAGTCCGTCAGCTCCATCAAGAAGATCACCAACGCGATGGAGCTGATCGCGGCCGCCCGTGTCGTCAAGGCGCGCCAGCGGGCCACCGAGGCCATGCCCTACACGACCGCTCTGACCCGTGCGGTGAGTGCAGTGGCGACCAACACCAACGAGGACCACCCGCTCACCACCTCGAGCTCTGACGCCAAGCGCGCGGGCGTCGTGATCATCGCGGCCGACCGTGGGCTCGCCGGGGCCTATTCCGTCTCGGCGATCAAGCGGGCGGTCGAGCTGATGAACCACCTGCAGGGTGAGGGCATGGAGGTGGTTCCCTACCTCGTCGGTCGTAAGGCAGTCAGCTACTTCAAGTTCCGCAGCCGCGAGTTCGCGCAGGAGTGGACCGGCTTCTCCGACGCCCCGACCTTCGAGAACGCCAAGGAGATCGCCGACCGCATCACGGCCGACTTCCTCAAGGACTGGGACGAGGGCGGCCACGACGAGATCCACGTCGTCTTCACCCGGTTCCGGTCGATGGTGCGCCAAGATCCCCACGTGCTGCGCCTGTTGCCCCTCGAGGTCGTCGACGCCAGCGACGCGGGCGAAGAGGGGCTCGACCTCAGCGTGAACCAGTACGAGGAGGGCGAGATCGCGCCCGAGTACGACTTCGAACCCGGTGCGGCCGAGGTGCTCGACCAGCTGTTGCCGAAATACGTGCGTAACCGCATCTACACCGCCCTGCTCAGCGCGTCGGCCTCCGAGCTGGCCGCACGGCAGCGGGCGATGAAGTCGGCGACCGACAACGCGGGCGACCTCATCAAGCGTTACGAGCGCCTCGCCAACCAGGCCCGTCAGGCCAGCATCACCCAAGAGATCAGCGAAATCGTGGGCGGCGCAGACGCCCTCGCCGACGCCAAGAAGTAACGCCCACAGGTAAGGAAGCGTGAACACCATGACCGCAACGCTCAGCGACAACGCGGTGTCGTCCGAACAGGGCAGCGTCGGGCGCATCTCGCGCATCATCGGCCCGGTCGTCGACGTCGAGTTCCCCGGCGACGCGATGCCCCAGCAGTACAACCTGCTCACCACCGAGGTCACCCTTCTCGGCGAAACGAAGAACATCAACCTCGAGGTCGCCCAGCACATCGGTGACAACATGGTGCGGGCCATCTCGCTCCAGCCGACCGATGGCCTGGTGCGCGGTTCGGCCGTTCAGGACACCGGCGGCCCGATCACGGTCCCCGTGGGCGACATCACCCTGGGCAAGGTCTTCAACGCCACCGGCGCGGTCATGAACCTGGCCGAGGGCGAGACGTTCGAGGTGAAGGAGCGGTGGGGTATTCACCGTAAGGCGCCCGCCTTCGACCAGCTCGAGAGCA
>NZ_JAKDLO010000068.1 GCF_030452765.1 Intrasporangium sp. | reverse complement strand
GGGGCAGCACCGGACCGTCCTCCTGGGCCTTTTGGAAGGATGGGCCCATGACCCGTGACGCCGCCCGACCACACCATCCGCCGCCTGGCACCGCGGCGACACCATCCTCAGCCGAGGGCCTGCGTGAGGTCGCCGATGAGGTCGCGCACGTCTTCCAGCCCGATCGAGATGCGCACGACCCCGTCGGTGATGCCGACCGTCTGGCGAGCCTCGGGGGTGAGCCGCCGGTGCGTCGTCGTCGCCGGGTGGGTGATGAGCGACTTCGTGTCGCCGAGGTTGTTCGAGATGTCGACGATCTGCAGGGCGTTCATGAACGCGAAGGCCTCGGCCTTGCCCCCGTCGATCTCGAACGTGACGACCGTGCCGCCACCGAGCATCTGCCGTTTCGCCAGCTCGTGCTGCGGATACGAGTCGAGGAACGGGTGGACGACTCGCCGCACTCGCGGGTGGCCCTCGAGGAAGTGAGCCACCTCGAGCGCGCTCTCGGCCATCCGTCGCACCCGCAGAGACATCGTCTCGAGGCCCTTGACGAGGACCCACGCGTTGAACGGCGACATCGCCGGACCCGTGTGCCGCATGAGGTTCTGCACCGGCCCGTCGATGAACTCGCGAGGCCCGAGCACTGCGCCGCCCAGCGTCCGCCCTTGCCCGTCAATGTGTTTCGTGGCCGAGTAGACCACGATGTCCCCACCGTGCTCGAGCGGCTTGGAGAAGACCGACGTGCCGAAGACGTTGTCGACGACGACCGTTGCACCCGCGGCGTGGGCGAGGTCGGAGACCGCGCGGATGTCGACGAGCTCCTGCATCGGGTTGCTCGGGGTCTCGAAGAACACGGCGCTCGTCGGCACGGACAGCGCCTCGCGCCACTGCTCGAGGTCGGGGCCGTCGACGAAGACCGTCTCCACCCCGAAGCGCGGCAGGATCTCGTCGAGGATCACGAAGCACGAGCCGAAGAGCGAGCGCGACGAGACAACCCGGTCGCCGTTGCCGACGAGCGCGGCGAGGGCCACCCACACCGCTGCCATGCCGGAGGCAGTCGCGAAGGCCGCCTCGGCGCCTTCGATCCGCGCGATCCGATCCTCGAACATCCGCACCGTCGGGTTCCCGTAGCGCGAGTAGATGAACCGGTCGCTCGGGCCGACGAACGCGGCCTCGGCCGCCTCGGCGGTCTCGTAGACGAACCCCGACGTCAGGTAGAGCGCCTCGGAGGTCTCGTGGAACCCACTGCGCGCCTGCCCGGCCCGCACCGCCAGCGTGTCCGGGTGCCAGGTGTCGGGTCCCCCGGTCATCCCTGCACCCACGGCAGTCCCGCGACCTTCCATCCGGAGACCGTGCGGTGGTGCTCGGTGTCGTGCGGCCCCTCGAACCCGTCGAGCACGTTGTAGGCGTGATGCCATCCGGCCGCCGTCGCCACCTCGGCCGCCGCGATCGACCGCACACCGGAGCGGCACAGGAAGTAGACCGGCGTGTCCACCGCGATGCCCGCTGCCGCAAGCTCCTCGGTGAACCGGTCGTTGACCCGGCCCTCGGGATAGCCGACCCATTCGATCCGCACGACCTCACGCCCGATTCTCGTCAGGTCGGGGATGCCCACGTAGGTCCACTCCGCACGGGTCCGCACGTCGACGAGGGCGGCGTCCGGTTCGGCCTCGAGGGCCGTCCAGGTGTCGGTCGGGCTGAGGTCACCGGCATAGCTCATGCGCCCGAATATGGCACAGCCGCCCTCAGCGCAGGTGGGCCGTCCGGTTCGTGAATGCCACCGACGCGGTCCCGTCGGGCCGCACCTCGACAGCACTGAGGCTGCCCGGGGCGGTCGCGACCACCCAGAACTGCTCCGGCGCCAGATGCAGCACCTCGGCCAGCACGCTGAGCACCCCCCGGCGGGTGGTGACCGCGGCGACGGTGCCACCCTGCTCACCCAGGCGGCGGTATGCCGCTGTCACCCGCGGGTCTGCGCCCGCGGTGCCGCTCACACCCGCCCACTCGTCGGAGTCGAGCACGTCCGCGCGGACCGCTCGCGCGATGTGCCGTGCGACCTGTCTCGCGAGCGGATCGTTGCCGGCCACGACACGCGTACCCGGCCCGAGCAGCTCGAGCGCCCCGGCGGCGACCTGCGCGGCCCGGGACTCGTCGGTGGGCAGCTGGACCAGCAGCAGCCGCAGGGCCGTGCCTACCCGTTCCGCCTGCGGCGAGCCCTGTGCCGTCGCCTCACCCCCCTGCGGAAGCGGCTCGGGGTCGACGGCGTCGAGGCCGGAGACGCCCCGGTCGCGGTGCACACTGTGCCCGTCCATCCCCTCGTTGCTCAGCGCGTCGGCCGCGGCGTTCTGCTCGCGCGGCACCCATGAGAAGGCGACCGACCCACCACTGGAAGAGATCCGGGCAGTCAGCTCCCGGGCTTCCCCGGCGAGGCGCCGCATGTCCGCGTGCTTGGTCTTCCACCGCCCGGACATCTGCTCGACGACGAGCTTGGAGTCCATCCGCACCTCGACCTGCGCCGCGGGGTCGATGTCGAGGACGGCCTGGAGGCCGGCGATGAGACCGGAGTACTCGGCCACGTTGTTGCTCGCCGTCCCCAGCGGTTCGGCGAGCTCGACCAGGACCGCATCGGTCTCGCCGTCGCGGACGAGCGCGCCGTAGCCGGCTACTCCGGGGTTGCCACGGGACCCGCCGTCCGCCTCGACGACGAGACGACGACGTCCCGCGCTCGTCACAGCCCGGACTCTCCCGTGCGGATCATGATCCGGCGGCACTCCTCGCAGCGCACGACCTCGTCCTCGGGGGCCTTGCGGATCCGGTCGAGGTCGACCGTGCCGAGCTCGAGCTGGCAGCCACCACAGCGGCGGTGCTTGAGCTCGGCCGCGCCGACGCCCCGGCTGGTGGTCCGGATCTTCTCGTAGAGCGCGACGAGGTCCTGGCCGACGCCCGCCACGAGGTCCGGGCGCCTCGAGGTGACCTCGCCGGACTCGGACTCCAGCTCTCGCAGCGCCGCAGCCTCCTCGGCTCGGAGCGCATCGAGACGGGTGGCGATCTCGGCCCTGGTCTGCTCCAGCTGCGCGACCCGCCCGGTCAGCGACTCGGAACGCTCCATGACCTCCAGCTGCAGGTCCTCCAGCTCGCCCTGACGCCGGGCGAGGGAGACGAGCTCGTGCTGCAGCGACGTCAGGTCCTTCGCAGACCCCTGACCGGAGTCGAGGCGGGCCTGGTCGCGGGCGGCACGGTCTCGGACCAGCTGGACGTCCTGCTCGGCCTTCGTCAGCTCGCGCTGGACGTCGTCGACCGCGGTGCGGGCGTTGACGAGGTCGACCTCGACGTCGGACAGCTCCGACTCGGTACTGGAGATCGCCGGGGTCTGCGGCAGGTGCGCCCTGGCGTGGGCGATCTGGTCGAGCCGGATGTCGACCGCCTGCAGGTCGAGCAGGCGCCACTGGCGGGACGGGTCAGCTTTCAGGACGCACCTCCGGATCCAGGTCTGGCGTGCCGGGCATGTCGGCACCCACCACGAAACTCCACGGCTCGGTGCGAATGGTCGACACCTTGGACTCGACCCTAACGGGTTGCCCGGCGTCCTCGCCCAGCGCGTCGAGGAGGCGCCGGCGCGCGTCCTCGAGCCAGAGCGACTCGGTCGCCCAGTGACCTGCGTCGATCAGGTAGGGCCGGCTGCCGCGGGCCTCCTCGCGGGCCTCCAGGGCGGGGTGGTGGCGCAGGTCGGCGGTCACGTAGACGTCAGCGCCGCTGGCTCGCACCGCGTCGAACTGGTCGTCGCCGGAACCGCCGAGGACGGCCACGGTGCGGACCGCACCGTCGGGGTCGCCGGCGACTCGGATGCCGCCGACGCTCGGGGGCAGCACCTCGCTCAGCCGGGTGGCGAACGCCACCAGGGACAGCGGTGCGGGCAGCTCACCGACCCGCCCAGCGGCATACCCCTCGATCTGTGACAGGGGACGCTGGCCACCGAGCCCGAGCGCATCCGCGAGCACCCCGCTGACGCCGGGGTCGGAGACGTCAGCATTGGTGTGGGCGACGTAGAGCGCGATGTCCGCCACGACCAGCCGCGTCACGCTGGCGCCCTTCGCGCCGGTCGTGGCGACCGAGTGCACGCCACGCAGCAGGAGCGGGTGATGCGTCACGAGCAGGTCTGCCCCCCAAGCGGTGGCCTCCTCGATGACGGCGAGAGTGGGGTCGAGCGCGAAGAGGATCCGCCGGACCGGCTGGTCGAGGTCGCCTGTGACGAGGCCGACGCGGTCCCAGGCAGCCGCGCTCGCCGGTGGGTACAGCGCTTCGAGCCGTGCGACGACCTCACGCAGTCGTACATGATCTGGCATGTGGGCCCGGCCGGGATCGAACCGACGACACCCGCGGTGTAAACGCGGTGCTCTACCACCTGAGCTACAGGCCCCCGCCGGACCGAGCCCGCGAGGGCACCGCACGGCCGAAGGTCATTCTGTCAGGTGGGCAGCAGGACCGGGGGCCTCAGCGTGTGCTCGATCGCAGGTCGGCGAGGGCCGCACGATAGGGTCCGAAGTCGCGGCGCTGGTCCAGGGCACCGACCGCCCGCCAGACGACACGGCCCTCGGTGTCGAGCAGGAACGTCGCCCGCAGCGGTGCACCCCGTTTCTCGTCGAGCACGCCGTACCGTCGCGTCACCTCGCCATGGGGCCAGAAGTCGGTCAGCAGCGGGAAGAAGTAGCCCTCGGCATCCGCCCAGGCCCGCAGGCTGTACATCGGGTCGCACGAGATGGCGAGCACCTGGATGCCGTCGTGCTGGAAGTCCTCGAGACCGTCGCGGATCTCGCGCAGCTCACCCGTGCAGATGCCGGAGAAGGCGAAGGGAAAGAACACGAGGGCCACGTTGGTCCGATCCTGCAGCCCGGCGAGCGAGACCGACACGCCGTGGTGGTCACGCAGCGTGAAGTCCGGCGCCAGGTCGCCGACATCCGGAACCTGGCCGAGATCGCTCATGGCGCCAAGTGTGCCAGTCAGCGTCGAGCACCCCTCGGCGACATGAGCCGGCTGGCCGTCCAGTGGTGGCACACGTTGACCACTCCGCCGGTCTGCAGGCCGGCCGCGGCGGCCGCCTCCTCGACCTCGCTCGCCTCGACGTGGCCCTCGCGGCCCGCCTTGGGCGTCATCAGCACGAGGAAGCCCTGGTCGAACAGGTTGGTCAGGCCGTCGACGAGCAGGTCGCCGAGGTCTTCGTCCCCGTCGCGGTACCAGATGAGGATGCCGTCGGCGCCCTCGTTGAAGTCCTCGTCCTCGAGCTGGCCCTGAACGAGATCCTCGATCGCCGACCGGATGTCGTCGTCGACGTCGTCGTCGTAGCCGAACTCCTGGATGACCTGCCCCTGGGCGAAGCCGAGCTTTCCCAGTGCCGCCGCTCCCGCGGTCATGCTCGGGTCACCACCCTCTCGTTCGTCCTGACTGCCGGTGGGGTCGGTGACCCCGTGGGGAGCACGGTACCGTGCGGCAACGCCCGTGCGGGCTCTGCTCTCGGCTGCGGTGCGGCGGACTGCGTGCCGCAGCCCCCGAGTCGGTTGTGACGTGACACACCATCTGGGGAAGGATGGGACGAGGCGCGTGCAGAGCCGACCGGTCCTGCGCGTTCGGCGCGACGAAAGGACATGCGACGTGGCACCCGAAGCCGGACCGATCCTCAACGGAATCCCCAGCCAGCTCCCGGACATCGACCCCGAGGAGACGCAGGAGTGGCTGGACTCTCTCGACGCGGTCCTCGACAACAAGGGGCGCACCCGCGCGCGCTACGTCATGCTCAAGCTGCTCGAGCGGGCCCGCCAGCAGCAGATCGGTGTCCCGTCGCTGACCGCGACGGACTACATCAACACGATCCCGCCGGAGCGCGAGCCCTGGTTCCCGGGCGACGAGGAGGTCGAGCGCGAGTTCCGCCGCTACATCCGGTGGAACGCGGCCGTCCTGGTGCACCGCGCCCAACGCCCCGACATCGGCGTCGGTGGCCACATCTCGACCTATGCCTCGGCGGCGACGCTCTACGAGGTGGGCTTCAACCACTTCTTCCGGGGCAAGGACCACCCCGGCGGCGGCGACCAGGTCTTCTTCCAGGGCCACGCCTCCCCTGGCATGTATGCCCGCTCCTTCCTCGAGGGGCACCTGTCCGAGGCCGAACTCGACGGGTTCCGGCAGGAGCACAGCCACTACGTCGACGGCACCGTGCGCGCCCTGCCGTCCTACCCGCACCCACGTCTGCTGCCGAACTACTGGGAGTTCCCGACGGTCTCGATGGGCATCGGCCCGATGAACGCCGTATATCAGGCGCAGTTCAACAGGTACCTGCACAACCGGGGCCTGAAGGACACGAGTCAGCAGCAGGTGTGGGCTTTCCTCGGTGACGGCGAGATGGACGAGCCCGAGTCGCGCGGGGTCCTGCAGCTGGCAGCCAACGAGGAGCTGGACAACCTCACCTTCGTGATCAACTGCAACCTGCAGCGCCTCGACGGCCCGGTTCGCGGCAACGGCAAGATCATCCAGGAGCTCGAGGCGTTCTTCCGGGGAGCCGGCTGGAACGTCATCAAGGTGGTCTGGGGCCGTGGTTGGGACAAGCTCCTTGCCGCCGACGGTGACGGGGCGCTGGTGCACATCATGAACGCGACGAGCGACGGCGACTACCAGACCTTCCGGGCCAACGACGGCAGGTACGTCCGCGACCACTTCTTCGGCCGCGACCCGCGCACCCTCAAGATGGTCGAGGGCTGGACCGACGACGAGGTCTGGTGGAACCTCAAGCGGGGCGGTCACGACTACCGCAAGGTCTTCGCCGCCTACCAGGCCGCGATGGACCACACCGGCCAGCCCACCGTGATCCTCGTCAAGACGATCAAGGGCTACAGCCTCGGGTCGCACTTCGCGGGCCGTAACGCGACCCACCAGATGAAGAAGCTGACCCTCGAGGACCTCAAGCATTTCCGCGACTCGCTGCGCATCCCGATCAGCGACTCCCAGCTCGAGGCCGACCCCTACCGTCCGCCGTTCTACAACCCCGGCCCGGACAACCCCGCCGTCAAGTACTCGGTCGACCGGCGCCGCGAGCTCGGCGGCACCCTGCCGAAGCGCCGGGTCCGGTTCGCCGCGCCGCACCTGCCCGGCGACGACGCCTACAAGCAGGTCAAGAAGGGGTCGGGCAAGCAGGAGATCGCCACGACGATGGCCTTCGTCCGGCTGCTCAAGGACCTGTTGCGCGACAAGCAGTTCGGCGACCGCGTCGTGCCGATCATCCCGGACGAGGCGCGCACCTTCGGGATCGACGCGTTCTTCCCGACGATCAAGATCTACAACCCGGGCGGCCAGAACTACACGCCGGTCGACGCCGACCTCATGCTGGCCTACCGCGAGGCGACCGACGGACACATCCTGCACCTGGGCATCAACGAGGCCGGGTCGGTCGCCTCGTTCACCGCGGTCGGTACGTCCTACGCCACCCATGGCCTGCCGATGATCCCGGTCTACGTCTTCTACTCGATGTTCGGCTTCCAGCGCACCGGTGACGGGCTCTGGGCCGCCGCCGACCAGATGACCCGCGGCTTCCTCATCGGCGCAACCGCCGGCCGCACGACCCTGACCGGCGAGGGCCTGCAGCACGCCGACGGGCACAGCCCGCTGCTCGCGTCGACCAACCCGGCCGTCGTCCACTACGACCCGGCGTACGGCTACGAGATCGCGCACATCGTCCAGGACGGCCTGCGCCGGATGTACGGCGAGGGGCAGGAGGGTGACGCGGCCAACCTGATCTACTACCTGACGGTCTACAACGAGCCGATCCAGCAGCCCGCCGAGCCGGCCGACGTCGACGTCGAGGGCATCCTCAAGGGGATGCACAAGATCGCCGACGCGCCCACCGAGGGCTGGCAGCACACCCCTGCCCGCGCCCAGATCCTGGCCTCGGGCGTCGGCGTCCCGTGGGCCCTCGAGGCCCAGCAGCTGCTCGCCGACGACTGGGGTGTCGCGGCCGACGTATGGTCCGTGACCTCGTGGAACGAGCTGCGGCGCGAGGGCCTCGACTGCGACGAGCAGGCGTTCCTGCACCCCGAGGAGCCCGCACGCGAGGCCTGGGTCACCCGCTGTCTGAGGGACACCGAGGGCCCGGTCATCGGGGTCTCGGACTTCATGCGCGCCGTGCAGGACCAGGTTCGCGACTGGGTGCCCCGCCCCTACGCGACGCTGGGGGCGGACGGGTTCGGCTTCTCCGACACCCGCCGCGCGGCACGCCGGTTCTTCCACATCGACGGCCCGTCGGTGGCGGTGCGCACGCTGCAGATGCTCGCCACGGAGGGCCGGGTCGACGCCGACTTCCCGGCCAAGGCGGCCGCCAAGTACCGCCTCGACGACGTCACGGCCGGCACATCCGGCAACGCCGGTGGGGAGTCGTAGCGGCGCGGCACCGACCGAGCCCGCCCAGCACGGGCGGGTGCAGCGACTGTGTTTGTTGCGCCTGACCGCTGGATGCCCAGCAGTCAGGCGCAACAGGGGCAGTCGCTGGGCCGTCGAGCAGTCAGGCTGCGAGCGCCACGGCATCCGCTATCCGCCGGCGGACGACATCGGGCCGGGACAGGTCCGCCCACACCACCCGGACGACGACCCAGCCCGCTCGCCGCAGCGCGTCCTCGCGGCGCTTCTCGTCGAAAAGGGTCCGCCGGTCACCGTCCGCGTACTTCACTGCGCCGTCGAACTCGACGAGGACCTTGGTTCGCTTGATCCGGAAGTCCGCCCGAAAGCGGTGCCCGCCTGCTGCGACCTCGAACTGCGGCTCGAGGTCGTAGCCGAGCCCTGCCAGCAGGTAGGCGGTCCGCGACTCGCCCGGAGACTCCCGGCGACCGTCCACGAGGGCCAGGGACGCCCGCACCGGACCAATCCCAGTGTGACCGGCCAGCCGATCGACGGCCTCGCCCAGCTGCTCAGCCGCGACAAGTCCGTTGCGCGTCGCGGCGTCGGCCGGGACGAGGAAGGCCTCAGGCCCACCGAGCAACCCAGCCTGCACGACGGAGTAGGCAACGGGAAGGCACCACGATGTCAACGGTCGAGGCGTGTCCTCCCGCGGGATGCGCAGCCCGATCGGTCTGTGGATCACCACGCCACGGCGGCGCACGGACGGACTGCGCGGGCTAAGCGTGCCGTCAGGCTCAAGCCGGACCATGTCAACCACCGACGTGAGATGCACGACATCTAGATCCGGCCTGAACGTCGGCAGCTCCGCAAGGATGAGCCGCGAATAATGGCTGACGGCCGCGCGGTGGCTGAACTGCCTGCCGAGTGCGCGGGCAGTCAGGGCATGCAGCTGTTCGCGGGACGGAGCCGTGTCGCCGACGACCGCGAACCAGCCACGGGTTAGACGGACGCAGCTCTGCTGGGCGGCAAGGCGACGCAGCGCATGCTGGTCCAGGCCGTGCCGCGCAGCCTCCGAGGTCGAGAAGATGCCGTCTCGGGCGAGAAGGTTCAGGTTCATGTCCCGACGATCCGGGGAAGCCGGTTCGGACGACAACGCCTCCCCATGGAGCTGTGTACGACCGGCATCACTGGAGGTGGCTGTGGATACGGCCACCGACTGTCCTTCGGGCCACCAGCCGCTGGGGCACCCGCAGACGTGCGGTGCAGGCGCAGTCACGCCCCCAACGATGAGCTGCGGCCAGACGGACTTGGATAAGTATACGCATTCATGCATATACTTACACGGTGTCCAAGGTACTGACCTCCATCCCTGTCGGTGAACGAGTCGGGATCGCCTTCTCCGGCGGTCTCGATACCTCTGTGGCTGTCGCCTGGATGCGCGAGAAGGGCGCGGTCCCGTGCACCTACACGGCCGATCTGGGCCAGTACGACGAGGACGACATCGACTCGGTCCCGGGCCGGGCCGGGCAGTACGGTGCCGAGCTGTCCCGCCTCGTCGACTGCCGGACCGCGCTCGTCGAGGAGGGCCTGTCGGCCATCGTGTGCGGCGCCTTCCACATCCGCAGCGGAGGCAAGACGTACTTCAACACGACGCCGCTCGGCCGGGCCGTCACCGGCACCCTGCTCGTACGCGCGATGCAGCAGGACGACGTCTCGATCTGGGGCGACGGCTCGACCTTCAAGGGCAACGACATCGAGCGGTTCTACCGCTACGGCCTGCTCGCCAACCCGCACCTGCGGATCTACAAGCCGTGGCTCGACGCCGACTTCGTCAGCGAGCTCGGTGGCCGCAAGGAGATGTCCGAGTGGCTCACCGCTCGTGACCTGCCCTACCGCACCTCGACCGAGAAGGCCTACTCCACCGACGCGAACATCTGGGGCGCCACCCACGAGGCGAAGACCCTCGAGTTCCTCAGCGAGTCGGTCGAGGTCGTCGAGCCGATCATGGGCGTGCGCTTCTGGGACCCTTCCGTGCAGATCGAGCCCGAGGACGTCACCGTCCGGTTCGAGCAGGGCCGTCCCGTCGCGATCAACGCGGTGCGCTACGACGATCCGGTCGCGCTCGTACTCGAGGCGAACCGCGTCGGCGGGCGGCACGGGCTGGGCATGTCCGACCAGATCGAGAACCGGATCATCGAGGCGAAGTCTCGCGGCGTCTACGAGGCGCCCGCGCTGGCGTTGCTGCACATCACCTACGAGCGGCTGCTCAACGCGATCCACAACGAGGACACCATCGCCGGCTACCACAACGAGGGACGCCGCCTGGGGCGCCTGCTCTACGAGGGCCGCTGGCTCGACCCACAGTCCCTCATGATCCGCGAGTCGCTGCAGCGCTGGGTCGCCTCGGCCGTCACCGGCGAGGTCACGCTACGGCTCCGGCGCGGCGACGACTGGTCGATCATGGACACCGCGGGACCCACCTTCTCGTACCACCCGGAGAAGCTGTCGATGGAGCGCACCGAGGACGCGGCATTCGGCCCCGTCGACCGCATCGGGCAGCTGACCATGCGCAACCTCGACATCGCCGACTCCCGCTCGAAGCTCGAGGGGTATGCCGCCGCCGGCCTGCTCGGGGTCCGTGCCGCCGAGCTGGTCGGGGAGCTCACGCCCGGCGGTGCTGTCGCGATCTCGGCCAACCCGGCGGCGGCCAACGTCGACCGGGAGGACGACGCTCTCGATCGCGCCGCGATGGAGTTCGGCACCGACTGACCCCACATCGACAGTGCACTTGTCGTCATCGAGAGTGCACGCGGTCAGATCAGGGCGGCGAAGGGTTGCACTGTCGATCCCAACTTCTGCACTGTCGATCATGATTTGTGCACTGTCGATCATGATTTGTGCACTGTCGATTTGGGCGCGTGCACACCTGGATCAGACGCGAGGGGCGCTCCGCCGCCGAGCACGAACGCGATGGGGCCGGCGCTCACTCGGTGGCCGCGAGCCGCTTCTTGAGCAGGACGAGGGGAAGCAGCCATCCGCCGAGCGCACTGACCAGCCAGACGATCAGGCCGCCCAACACCCAGGCAGACACCCCGGAGATGCGCAGACCTCCGGAGACGAGGGTCGCCACGGCCAGCGCGACGATCGTCGACACCAGGCCGAAGCCACCCATGAGCGCCGGCGCGTACCGGTTCGTCATCTTCAGGACGAAGGGAGACAGGATGCTCTGCGCGAGGGCGAACACCACGGCCGAGACGAGCAGACCGCTCGCGGAGATGCTGAACCCGTCGAGCACCCACGCCGCGACGAGTAGCCCCAGGGCGGCGGACACGACGAAGATGGCGGCCCGGATGAGCAGCCTGATCATGAGAACCTCCTGGCGGGCGAACCCGCGACCCGCGCGGGCTGCGGTAGGGCAGGTGACGCGGCTGATGGACAGGGACGGGCGGAAGGACAACGCGACTCCAGCGGTCGCTGAACCGGGTGCATCGCAGATCAGCGGTCCGGCGACGGTGGACGCACCGAGTATCTCACCGAACGGGATCCCACCTGGCGAACTGACCGCCACTGCGTGGCGTGGCCCGGCATCGTGGTCCGGGGCATCGCGCCTCCACGCCCGTCGCTCGCGCCACTGGCCGAGCACGTCGCCTGCGCAGGGGTCCGCGTGGGGGTCCGCGGTGGTGCCGGGGCGAGCGGTAATGCGGTGGCACAACAAGCTTTGTGAGCGGCATACAACGCAGCCGTAGGCTGGCCGCGTGAGCGAGGAGCGACGCACGTCACCGACCCCGGCGACGGCGCGGGCCGTGGACCGGAGCACGAGCATCCTCACGGCCGCTGCGACGGCGGGGATGGAGCAGCACTCCTGGTACCGGCGCCTGACAGCAGAGGAGCGCTCCTGGGTCGGGCTCGTGGTCGGGGCAGGTATCGCGGAGTTCATCGCGTGGTTCCGCGCCCACGGCAACCTGGCGCCATCGGCCGATCTCATCTTCGGCAACGCCCCACGCGAACTGACCCGGTCGGTCAGCCTACGCCAGACGATCGACCTCATCCGCACCGTCGTCGACGTCGTCGAGGCACATGTCGACGAGCTCGCCGAGCCGGGCGACGAGGCCCCGCTGCGCGAGTCGGTCCTCGTCTTCTCCCGCGAGATCGCCTTCGAGGTGGCCGAGATCTACGCCGACGCGGCCGAGGCCCGCGGTGCCTGGGACGCCCGGCTCGAGGCGCTCGTCGTCGACGCCGTCCTTCGTGGCGAGGCGGACGCCTCCATGCAGTCACGCGCGACGGCGCTCGGCTGGGGCAGCGTCGCCCAGGTCACGTTCGTCGTCGGCGCGGCGCCCGAGTCGGACACGGGACCAGCGGTGGCCGTCGACGCCATCCGCCGGGCGCTGCGACGAGGCCGCGTCGAGGCGCTGGCCATCGTCCAGCGCAGACACCTGATGGTGATCCTGGGCGGCACGGGGCGACCGGGACAGATCGTCGCCGACATCGCCGACCATTTCGGGGACGGCCCCATCGTCGTAGGGCCGACCGTGCCGCACCTCTTTGCGGCCGGACGCTCGGCCCGGGCCGCGCTGAGCGGGCTCGATGCTGCCCCTGCCTGGCCGGCGGCCCCACGGATCGTCGAGTCCGACGCGCTGCTACCGGAACGCGCCCTGGCCGGTGACCAGCGCGCCCGGCGGATCCTCGTCGACCGGATCCACAAGCCGTTGGCCCAGCCGGCCCAGGCGCCCCTGCTCGAGACCGCCGCGGCCTACCTCGACCAAGGGGGTTCGCTCGAGGCGACGGCCCGCAGCCTGTTCGTGCATCCCAACACGGTTCGCTACCGACTCGGCCGGATCAGCGACCTCATCGACTACGACCTCGCCACCCCCCGGGAGGCCTGGGCGGTGCGGATCGCACTGGCCCTCGGCACGCTCAACGCTCCAGAACCGGCGGCGCCGCGGCATCTGCGCCCAGCCGTCTTGGAGGAAACCTCCAAAGGATAGCTCTCGACTTGGTGGCGTTCGGAGGCGACAAATGCACCTGGTTTCGGGAATGCTAGGGGGGTGCTTGCGATCCTCTGCCCTGGACAGGGCTCCCAGACCCCCGGTTTCCTCGCACCCTGGCTCGAGCTGCCCGGCGCCCGCGACCACCTGACCCGGCTCGGCCAGGGCGCCCAGCTCGACCTCGTCGAGCACGGCACGGTCTCCGACGCCGACACGATCAAGGACACCGCCGTAGCCCAGCCGCTCATCGTCGCCGCCGGGCTCGTCTCGCTCGGCGCGCTCCTGGGCGCCGAGACCGCACCGGACGTCGCCGTCTGGGCCGGCCACTCGGTCGGCGAGATCACCGCGGCCGTCGCCGCCGGCGTGATCGCCGAGGAGCCGGCGATGGAGTTCGTCAGCGCGCGTGGCCGCGGGATGGCCGCGGCGAGCGCCGTCACCCCGACCGGGATGTCGGCGGTCCTCGGCGGCGACCAGGACGAGGTGCTCGCCGTGATCGAAGGGCACGGCCTGACCCCGGCCAACGTCAACGGTGGCGGCCAGATCGTCGCGGCCGGCACCCTCGAGCAGTTGTCGGCCCTCGCCGACGACCCGCCCGCCAAGACCCGGGTCATCCCCCTCAAGGTCGCCGGCGCCTTCCACACCTCGCACATGGCTTCGGCTGTCGAGTCCCTCGCCCGGCTGGCCGGCGCGATCACCCCCGACGACCCGGTCGGTACGCTGCTGTCCAACGCCGACGGCGAGGCCGTCACGAGCGGCACCGACGTCGTCCGGCGTCTCGTCGGCCAGGTGAGCAACCCGGTCCGCTGGGACCTGTGCATGAGCACCATGCTCGACCTCGGCGTGACAGGCTTGATCGAGGTGTCCCCCGCCGGCACCCTCGTCGGGCTCGCGAAGCGCGCCATGAAGGGCGTGCCCGCCGTGGCACTCAAGAAGCCCGAGGACCTCGACGCAGCCCGCGACCTGATCCGCGAGCACACCGCAACCTCCCACTCCACCAACTGAGAAGGCCACCTCGTGAGTACCTCCGCAACAGCCCCTGCCCCCAAGGGCACCGGCACCATCGTCGCCCCCGCTCCGGCCCGCCACTCGCGCATCATGGGCGTCGGCGCCTACCGTCCCGCCCGGGTCGTGCCCAACTCCGAGATCGTCGCGCAGATCAACTCGAGCGACGAGTGGATCCGCGAGCGGTCCGGGATCGTCAGCCGGCACTGGGCAGCCCCGGACGAGAGCGTCATCGACATGGCGGAGGCGGCCGCGCGCCAGGCAATGGAGCACGCCGGGATCGCCCCTGAGCAGCTCGGCTTCGTCCTGATGGCGACCGTGACCCACCCCTACCAGACACCCGCGGCCGCCCCCGAGCTCGCCGCGAAACTCGGCTCGAACGCCCCCGCGATGGACATCTCAGCCGCCTGCGCCGGCTACTGCTACGGCGTCGGCGTCGGCAGCGACATGGTCAAGAGCGGCACGGCCGACCATGTCCTCGTCATCGGCGTCGAGAAGCTGTCCGACTTCACCGACCCGTACGACCGCGGGACGGCCTTCATCTTCGGTGACGGTGCGGGTGCCTGCATCATCGGCCCGTCCGACACCCCGGGCATCGGCCCGACGGTCTGGGGATCGGAGGGCGAGCAGCGCGACACGATCAGCCAGACCGAGCCGTGGACGGGTATCCGCGGCTGCTTCCGGGGCCGCACCATGACGGACGCCGCCGGCGGCCCACCCCGGGACGAAGCCGGCGAGGAGGCCACCCCCGACGCGGCGCAGTGGCCGACGCTGTCCATGGCTGGGCAGGCCGTCTTCCGCTGGGCCGTCTGGGGCATGGCCCCGGTCGCGCAGAAGGCCATCGACGCAGCCGGCATCACCGCCGAGGACCTCGACGCCTTCATCCCGCACCAGGCCAACATCCGGATCATCGACGCGATGATCAAGCAGCTCAAGCTGCCCGCCGACATCCCGGTCGCCCGCGACATCGTCACGACCGCCAACACCTCGGCCGCCTCGATCCCGATCGCGACGACCCGCATGCTTGCCGAGAAGGAGATCCCGAGCGGCGGTCTCGCACTCCAGATCGGCTTCGGGGCCGGACTCGTCTACGCTGCGCAGGTCATCGTCCTTCCCTGACGACACCCGTTCACCCGCTGGTCCCGCGGGTCATCGGGACCAACGCAGCACCAGCACCCCCAACACAAGGAGCAATCAGATGGCACAGTCCGAGCAGGAGATCCTCGAGGGTCTTGCCGAGATCGTCAACGAGGAGACCGGCCTCGACACCGACCAGGTCGAGCTCGACAAGTCCTTCACCGACGACCTCGACATCGACTCCCTCTCGATGATGACGATCGTCGTCAACGCCGAGGAGAAGTTCGGCGTGAAGATCCCGGACGACGAGGTCAAGAACCTCAAGACCGTCCGCGACGCGGTCAGCTTCATCTCCAACGGCCTGGGCTGACGACATCCGGCGTGACCGGCCCGCTCCCAGGGTCGGTCGCGCCGCGGGTCACCACCCTGCACCAGCAACCCTCACTTCTTCGACAGAGGAGCACCTCATATGCCGTCCACTCACGACCGGCGCGTCGTGGTCACTGGGCTCGGCGCCACGACTCCCGTCGGGGGCACGACCCCCGAGACCTGGGACGCCATCCTCGCCGGACGTTCCGGCGCCCGGACCATGGAGTTCGACTGGGTGGCCAAGTACGAGCTGCCCGTCCACTTCGCGGCCACGATCCACACCCCTCCCAGCGAGGTGCTCAAGAAGGTCGAGACCCGGCGTCTCGACCCGTCGAGCCAGTACGCCCTCATCGCGGCCCGTGAGGCCTGGCAGGACGCCGGCGCCCCGGAGATCGATCCGGAACGCCTCGGCACCGCGATCGGCTCCGGCATCGGCGGCGTCTGGACCCTGCTCGACCAGTGGGACGTGCTGAGGGAGAAGGGCCCGCGCCGGGTCTATCCGCTCGCCGTGCCGATGCTCATGCCGAACGGCCCCGCTGCAGCGGTGTCCCTCGAGCTGCACGCCCGCGCCGGCTCGCACACTGCCGTCAGCGCGTGCTCGTCGGGAGCCGAGAGCATGGGGCTCGGCATCGAGATGATCCGTTCGGGCCGAGCCGAAGTCGTCGTCGCCGGTGGCACCGAGGCGGCTGTGCACCCGATGCCGATCGCGGGCTTCGCCGCGATGCAGGCGCTGTCCACCCGCAACGACGCGCCGGAACAGGCGTCCCGCCCGTATGACGTCGACCGCGACGGTTTCGTCCTCGGTGAGGGAGCCGCGGTCATCGTCCTCGAGTCCGAGGAGCACGCCAAGGCCCGCGGCGCGAGGATCTACGCCGAGCTGGCAAGCGTCGGCATGTCGGCCGACGCGCACCACATCACCGCCCCGGAGCCGGAGGGCTCGGGCGCCGCCCGGGCGATGACCTTCGCCGTGGAGAACGCCGGGGCCTCGCTCGGCGACGTGGTCCACATCAACGCCCACGCGACCTCAACCCCGGTCGGCGACGTCGCGGAGTACAACGCGATCCGCCGCGCCTTCGGCGACCTGACCGACGACATCGCCATCACGGCCACGAAGTCGATGACCGGTCACCTGCTCGGCGCGGCGGGCTCACTGGAGGCGGTCCTGACGATCCTCTCGCTGTACCACCGGGTCATCCCGGCGACGATCAACCTCGAGCACCAGGACCCCGAGATAGTGCTCGATGTCGTCACGGAGAACCGCAAGCTGCCCGACGGCGACCTGCTCGCCCTGAACAACTCCTTCGGCTTCGGCGGCCACAACGTCGCCCTCGCCATCCGCACCTATTGAGCTCATCGTCACACGAACGCGAGCTCAGCGGCCTACGAAAGTCAGCTCAGCGGCATACGAACAAGTGGGCGAAGGCCCGGGCGCACGAACCGCCCGGGCCTTCGCCAGGTCAGCCGACCTTGTGCAGCCACCGCACCGGGGCGCCCTCGCCGGCGTACCGGAACGGCTCGAGCTCGTCGTCCCACGGTGAACCGAGGAGCAGGCCGATCTCGTCCTGCAGGCCCTCCGGGTCGCCGACGTTGCGCGCGATCGCCTCACGGAGGCGGTCCTCGTTGACGACGACGTCACCGGAGACCGACATCCACGCGTGGTGGATCCCCAGGCTCGGCGTGTACGTCCACCGGGAGCCGTCCGAGACAAGCGAGGCCTCCTCGGTCACCTCGTAGCGCAGCCCCTGCCAGCCGCGCAGCGCGCTGGCCAGCGCCGCGCCGGTGCCGACCGGGCCGGTCCAGGACAGCTCCGCCCGCACCATCCGGAGCTGCACCGGCTGGGCGATCCAGTCGAGGGTGACGGCACGCTCGAGTACCGACTCGACGGCCCAGCCGATGTGAGGGCACAGCGCAGCGGGGGTGCCGTGGACGAACAGCACCCCGCGCGTCATGGTGCGCGACATCGCGGCAGACATCCGGACCTCCTCGAGTGCAAGGGACGTCTTCCCCAACGACCTCGCGCTCCCGGGTCGGCTGTGCCGTGCTGTCGTGTTGTATGCCGCTCAGCTCACTCGCGTGAGCCGCCGCCCATTGTGCCCCATCCGGAACAGTCGCACCAGTGGACGCACCGCACGACGCTCACTCGCCCGCGGTGTCGGACGGCACCCCCGGGAAGATGTAGATGTCGTCATCCCGGATCTCCAGCCGATGCGTCCGGACCGGCTCCGTGGCAGGCAGGCACATGGCGCGTCCGTTCCTGAGGCAGAACCGCGAGGAGTGCAGCGGGCACTCGACCTCGCAGTCCTCGATCCAGCCCTCGGAGAGGGAAGCCTCCTCGTGCGAGCACGTGTCGTCCATGCAGTAGTACGTGCCGTCGTCGTCGCGGAAGAGCGAGATGGGGTCCTCGGTGCCGGTCAGCTCGAGGGACAGCAGGAGCGCCTCCCCCGGCTCGACGTCGTCGATGGCGGCTACCCGGATGCCCTCGGTCATGGTGCTCCTCGTCGTGGTTCGGACGCTTCGAGACTATCCAGCGCGGCAGGGCACACCTGCGCCGGATAGACTCCCCCGCGACCGGTGCGGACCCGACAGCGGTCGACCGGGGCAGTAGCTCAGCCGGTCAGAGCAGCGGACTCATAATCCGTCGGTCGTGGGTTCAAGCCCCACCTGCCCCACCGGTGCTCGTGCGATCGAGTGCCCGGATACGACCTGGAAGGGCGACATCGTGCGTGATACTCCGGACGAGCTGCTCGCCACCTGCTGGACCAGCGCAGGTGACGCTGCCTCCGACCGACCGGACCTGCGCAGCCCGCTGACCCTGCGCGAACGGATCGAGGCCGCGTCATCGGCCGGCTTCACCGGCTTCGGCCTGCTGTCCGACGACCTGCCCGCCGCGGTGGCGCAGTACCGGCTGACCGGGATCCAGGCCATGCTCGCCGACAACGGGATCGCCCACCTCGAGCTCGAGGGAATCCCGCACTGGTGGGATGACGGGGCCCGGCAACCCGAGTCCGACCGGGTCCGGCACGAACTGCTCGAGGCTGCCGAGGCTCTGGGCGCCCGTCACATCAAGATCACACCCGACGGTGACGACGGTCCTGGGACCGCGGCCGGTGGGCCGAGAAGTTCGCCGGGCTCGCAGCACAGGCGCAGGATGTCGGCGCACGCCTGGGCATAGAGTTCTTCCCCTGGTCGAACATCAGGACACTGCACGACGGCCTACGCCTCGTCGAGGAGGCCGGGCACGACGCGGGTGGCGTCGTCATCGACGTGTGGCACATCGCCCGCGCGAACACGCCGGTTGCCGACCTCGCCTCGGTGCCGCAGCATCGCATCGTCGGCGTCGAGCTGAACGATGCCGACGAGCACGTGACCGGAACCCTGTTCGAGGACACGGTTCATCGTCGCCGGTACTGCGGCGAGGGCGCCTTCGACCTGGCCGGGATGATCACCTCCCTGCGGACCGCCGGATGGAACGGGCCGTGGGGTGTCGAGATCCTGTCCGACGAACACCGGTCCAAGCCGGTCCGAGAGGCACTCGCCCGGGCCGGTGAGAGCGCCAGGATGGTGCTTGACCGCGGGTGATCTTCGCCGGCACACGCTGTCCCGACGTCAGTCGAGAGCCCAGTCGAGGCGAGCCTGGCCGAAAGGCGAGAAGATCAGCGCGGTCAGCAGTGCGGCCGTGATCACGAGGGCCCAGAGCAGTCGGCGCGCGGCAGGGCTCAGGTCCTTGGGAGGGAACGCCACGTTGAAGCCGACCAGCAGGGTGCTTAGCACCGCGACGATGGGTGAAACGAGAAGGCAACCATGCTGGCCGCCGCCCACAGGACGTTCCACAGGAAGCCGAACACCCCGGCGGGATTCACCGTGCTGGGCCAGAGTCCATCGGGGTCGTAGAAGGGCCCCGAGTAGTCGGGCGGCAACGGCTCGTCGAGGTCGTTGACGTAGTAGGGAACCACGAAGCACAGCACCCACGCGGCCGCGCACACGACCACGACCGCGAGCCACCAGCCGACGACACGGACGGTCAGGACGGTGGGCAGTCGTTCGGTCGTTGTCTGTGTCATGGTCAGTCCAGCCACCACCAGGCGTTCAGGGCAAGGCCGAGCGGCGAGAAGATCACCGCGAGCATGACGGCCGCCAGGACGACCACCGCCCACATCAGCCGACACTCGGCAGGCGCTAGGTCCTTCCGGCCGGTCGCGAGAACGAGGGCGCCCGCGATCACGCTGCAGAACGCCATTGGGATAGGCATCAGCATGGCAAGGATCGCCAGCAGACCACCTACGCTGCTGTCGGTCGGGAACCACGGCCGCGGAAAACCAGACATCCCGTTCTCGAAGGCGGCGAGCGGTAGTCGGTCGAGGTCGTACTGGAAGTACGGAACGACCGTGGCCCCCACCCACGCAGCCATCAGTGCGACGAGCGCGCCGAGCCAGACCACGACGAGGCCTCCGGTCAGGGATGCCGGCCCCGTGCTCGTTGCCGTCTGCGCCATGACCCCCCGTCCAGGACCGCAGGCCCAAAATCACGGGCCTGTCGGGCCCGCGCCTGCCTCTCGCTCACGCTACGCCAGCCTCGTGCTCGACGCGGCCCGTTCGACGGATCTCGGGGTCGGGTCCGGGATCGTTCAGGGTCGACCCCCGTAGCAGAACTCGCCCAGGTGGCGGATGCTGTGCTTGACAGCAGTCTCAGCATCAAGCCGCAGCATTGAGGCGCAGCATTGAGGCGCAGCACAGACGGGATGAGTCCATGACATTCAGTGAGCAGATGAAGCACAAGGCAGAGGAAGTCCACTTCACGGCCAAGGCCAAGGACTTCGGCGATGCCGCCGTGGAGATGGCCCGCACCGCGCTCGGTGCCCTGGCCGATCTGACGACGCAGAACCGCGACACGATCGACGGAGCGCTCGCCAAGGCCGGGCAGGCGTTCGACGAGAAGACCCACGGCAAGCACTCCGAGAAGGTCACCACCGTACGAGCCCAGGTGGACAGAGGCCTCGACAAGCTCATCGAGCAGGGCGCAAAGGCTCGCCACGTTGTTCCCGAGGACCGGCACTCGGCCTTCACCGAAGAGGCGTCCGATGCCTCCCCGGCCAGCCACCCGGAGACCCCGCGCGGCTGAACCTCAACAGGTGCCCCGGTCGCGTCGACGGCCGGCCGGGGACCTCGGCCGTAGCACTCACACCGCCTGCCGGTCGTGCCCATTGGTGCTTACCTTCGTCTCACTCGCCTCACCAGTCACAATTTTCTCGACTGGTGCCCGCGTGTGGGAGCCGACGCCTATCGTTTGGGGGAAACAGT
>NZ_JAKDLO010000246.1 GCF_030452765.1 Intrasporangium sp. | reverse complement strand
AGGTCATCCGATGTTTGACACGAACCGTGGGCCCCGTCCCGTCATCTTCGGAAGTCCGGCATTAACCTGTCACTCGGGGGCAGAGGGGGGTCAGAGGACCTTCGACAGGAACGACCTGGTCCGCTGGTGCTGGGGGTTGTTCAGCACCTCGCGCGGGTGGCCCGACTCGATGACGACACCACCGTCCATGAAGACCAGCTGGTCGCCGACCTCGCGGGCGAAGCCCATCTCGTGGGTCACCACCACCATCGTCATGCCGTCGTCGGCCAGCTGCCGCATGACGTCGAGCACCTCACCGACGAGCTCCGGGTCGAGCGCGGAAGTCGGCTCGTCGAAGAGCATGAGCTTGGGCTGCATGGCCAGGGCCCGGGCGATGGCCACGCGCTGCTGTTGGCCGCCGGAGAGGTGGTTGGGAAAGGCGGCGTGCTTGTCCGCCAGCCCGACCCGCTCGAGCAGCACCTGCGCTCGTTCGGTTGCGGCGTGTCTGGGCTCGCCCTTGACGCGCATCGGCGCCTCGGTGATGTTGTCCAGGACGGACATGTGGGGGAACAGGTTGAAGCGTTGGAACACCATGCCGATCTGCTCGCGCTTCGCGGCGACCTCGTGTTCCTTCAGCTCGTGGAGCTTGTCGCCCTGCTGGCGGTACCCCACGAGCTCCCCGTCGACGGCGAGACGGCCACCATCCACCTTCTCGAGGTGGTTGATGCAGCGCAGGAAGGTCGACTTGCCCGAGCCCGACGGTCCGACGATGCAGAAGACCTCGCCGCGCTCCACCTGCAGGGTGATGCCTTTGAGCACCTGAAGGTGTCCGAAGTGCTTGCGCACGTCCTCGGCCTGAACCATCGGCGTCGTAGTCGGCATGGTGTTTGTGGTCATGCTTGTGGTCACCGGATCCCTCCCGTGCTCGACAGCGGTGTGTCAGAGGGCGGTTTTCCGTGGAACTGTGTCAGGTTTCGCCAGAGGCGTTGCCAGATGGAGATGGGCTCCGCGCGGCGGGTCCCACGCGAGTAACGGCGCTCGATCCGGCTCTGGATCATCGTCAGGATCGTCGTGACGATGAGGTACCAGATGGATGCCACGAGGAGCAGCGGGATGATCTGGAAGGTTCGCGCCGAGATGATCTGGGCCGAGTAGAGCAGGTCTGCGAGCGAGATCACGCTGACCAGGGACGTCGTCTTGAGCATCGAGATGACCTCGTTGCCGGTAGGCGGGATGATGACGCGCATGGCCTGGGGTAACACGATGCGGCGCATCGTCAGGCGGCGTCGCATGCCCAGGGCTTGGGATGCCTCGACCTGTCCCTCGTCTACCGAGTGGATGCCCGCGCGCACGATCTCGGCCATGTAGGCGCCCTCGTTGAGCCCCAGCCCGAGCAGGGCCGCGACGAACGGGGTGATGACCGCGTTCGCATCCACCACCATGAACTCCGGCCCGAACGGAATGCCGAAGGAGATCCGGGGGAACAGGGCGGCGAGGTTGTACCAGAGCAGGAGCTGCACCAGGACTGGGGTCCCACGGAAGAACCAGATGTAGAGCCCGCTCGCCCCGGACAGGATGGGGTTGGGCGAGAGGCGCATCACCGCGAGCACGATGCCCAGCACGATGCCGATCGCCATGACGACGACGGTGAGCAGCAGGGTCATGCCCAAGCCGCTCAGGATCGCCTTCGTCGTGAAGAAGTTGCCGACGACGCCCCACTCGAAGTTCGGGTTCGTCAGGATCGTGCTGACGAGCATTGCCGCCAGCACGAGCACGCCGAGGATGGCAACCCATCGGCCGGGATGGCGCACCGGGACCACGGTCAGCGGCGTCGCCTTGGGCGACGCCGTGACCGCGGAACCGGCCGGGACCTGGGGGTCAGCCACTGATTTCATTGATCTTCGGTGCCTGGACGGCGCCGGCCTCCATGTTCCACTTCTTGAGTGTGGACGCGTAGGTCCCGTTCGAGATCATCACCTCGAGCGCCTTCTGCACGGCCTTGTCCAGGTCGTTGTCCTTGGGGGACGCGATTCCGAACGGCGCCGGGTTGTACGGCTGCCCCGTCGCAACCTCGAACTTGCCGCCCGACAGCTTCGCGGTGTATCCCGCGTTGGAGCCGTCGGTGAGGACGGCCTGGACGCGACCGCTCTGCAGCGACAGGCCCAGGTCGTTCGAGCCCGGGACGACGGTGGCCGCGATCGCGGGCTTGCCGGCCGACGTACAGACCTTGTCGAGCGCCGGGACTGACTTCAGGGCCTGGGTGCTGCCCTTGAGGACCGCGATCCTGACACCGCACAGGGAGTCACCGATGGTCAGGTTGCCCGGGTTCCCCGCCTTGACCATGAGGCCGTCGCCCTCGTAGTAGTACGTGACGAAGTTGACCTGCTTGGCCCGCTCTGCGGTCACGGTGAAGCCGGAGATCCCGAGGTCGTACCGGCCGCTCGCGAGGGACGGGATGATCGAGTCGAAGGCTGCGTCGTGGATCTCGAGCTTCAGGCCCATCAGCTTCGCCAGGGAGGATGCGACGTCGGCGTCGAACCCGATCACGGTCTTGTTGTCCGTGTCGTAGAACTCGAAGGGTGGGTACTGCGCCTCCATTCCGATCGCGAGCACACCCTTGTCCTTCACGGCCGGCGGAAGCAGCGCAACCACGCCGGGGTCGGCTCCGTTGGCAGCCCCGGGCTGCGATGAGCCGGGCCCGGCGGTCGAGCCCGTTGGGGTGGTGTCCCCGGTGGTCGCGCACGCTGCGAGGGTAAGCGCGGTCGCGAGGGCGAGGACGCCCGTTGCCGTGGCGCGGCTACGGAGTCGGCAATGTGTCATCGAGGTCATCAAGGGTGCACCTTCCAAGGGGGGCTGGGCCTCAGGACGAGGTGCGGCCGTAGAACAGCTCTGAGGTCAGGTCGTTCAGGCGCATGTCGGGCACCTCTCCGTAGGTGAGCACGGAGTTGATCCGGGGGGTCGTGCCCTCGATCGGGGTCACCCAGTGCAGGGCGTTGTGCCCGTGGAAGAACGCGAGCGTGCCAGGGGCGCTCGGCAGCACCTTCAACCCTGCCGTGTCCCCCTCGAGGACACGCTGAACGCCGCCGTAGTTGGGGTCCTCGTCCGAGCGCAAGCCTGGTGCGTAGACGAACTCGCCCCCCTTGTCGGCCTGCTGGTACATCACCGTCACCGAGAACTCGCTACGGTCGAAGTGCCAGCCCAGCTCGTCGCCCGGCTCGAAGGTCGTCATCTGCAGCGCATCGAGCGGGTCCGCGCTGCGGTAGAGGACCGGCTTGTCGAGCACCCGCCGGATGAACTCGGTCAGGTCGTCGGACTCGTAGAGCCGCCGCAGCGGCGCGTCGGACGGAATGTGGTCGTAGGCGATGCCGTGCTTGGCCGAGCGGACGGTGCGCGCCCTGGGGTGGCCCGCAGGGACATCGGCTGCGGCCGGCTCGAAGTAGATCGTGTGGGTCTGGTCGGACTTCCACGCCTTGTCCGACAGTCCGGTGGCGAGTTCGACCATCACGGCGACGGCGCTGGGGGTGATGAAACCTGGGAGGTGGCAAACACCCTCGTCGGTGAGCATCTGTCGGCAGCGGCCGACGAGCTCGCGACCACGGTCGCTGTCAAGGTCGTGGATCGGGTAGCTGTCGAGGTCGACGACATCGGCGTAGGCAGGGCTGTTGACGGTGACGGAAGACATGCTGGCCTCCTGGCCTGGGAGTGGGAGTGGGCCTGCCGAACGGACGGCACTGGCGCGGCGTCAAGGCGGGAGCCCGCCTGACGGTTCGTTGATCGTATTGGGAGGATCGGATAAGCACAATTCACGCTATTGCTAGTATCGATTACTGTTCCTTATATTGGCTGGATGGTCCAGGTCCCATCCCCGCGAGCTCTCGAACTGCGCCACCTCGTGGCGCTTGCTGCCATCGGGCGTGAGGGATCCTTCAGCCGGGCGGCAGAGAGCCTGGGCTACACCCAGTCCGCGATCAGCCAGCAGATCGCCAGCCTCGAGCGGTCGGTCGGACACAAGCTCCTCGAACGACCCGGCGGCTCCGGGACCGTGTCGCTCACCGCAGCCGGCCGCGTCCTCGTCGGACATGCAGACGCGATCGTCGCCCGCCTGGCCAGCGCTCGAGCCGATCTGGACGCCCTCGCACACGGCGAGGCCGGAGTACTGAGGGTCGGCTGCTACCAGAGCGTCGGGGTCCGGATCCTGCCACGCATCCTGCGTGAGTTCCGCCGCGCCTGGCCACGGGTGGCGGTTGAGCTGACCGAGGCCGAGGACGACGGGGAGCTGCTCGCCCTGGTCGAGCAGGGCCGGATCGACCTCGCCTTCGTCGCTGCTCCGATGCCCGAGGGACCCTTCGCCCACCGCGAGCTGCTCGAGGACCCCTATGTGGTCGTGGTCGCAGAGGCCAACCCCTTGATCCACGATGCCCCGGTGACCCTGGACGGCCTGGCCGGTGTGCCTCTGGTGACCTACGCCCAGATGCGCGAGGTCCACTCCATCGAGAACCGCCTCGGTCACCCCGAGCTCATCCACCAGATCGTGTTCCGGTCCAACGACAACGGCACCATCCTCGGTCTGGCCGCCTTGGGCGTCGGCGCCGCCGTCATCTCGTGGCTGTCAGTGGATCCCTTCCGCGCCGGAGTCCGCACCATGCCATTGGCGGGGGTGAACCCGCGGATCGTCGGGATCGCTTGGCATCGCGACCGTTACCGCATTGCGGCCGCCGATGCGTTCATCGAGCTCGCCGCCCGTGAGGCCAGCCGGGAACAGGCTCTTGCGGCCGAGACGTTGTCAGCCCTGCCCTCGCGAACGATCCAGTCACGCGGACGTGCTGGGCGCCCCGGCACGCCAGGGTAGGGACCAGGGCCCGAGCAAGCCGCGTGCCGCTCAGCCGGGCTCCCAGATGGCACGTTGGCAGCCGCCCAGACTGCGACCACGGTCAGCATCGTTTCCTGCCGGCCGCACCGACGCCGGGGAGCCTACGGGTCGACCCACGCACTGCCGCTGTCGCACGCGCCCTGCTCGCCACCGGCGACCCCCTCCTGGATGGGTTGATGCACCCAAGGGCGGCCAGGGTGTGAGAAAGAGCTCCTGAAGCGGCCCGGTTGGGGCCAGTGCCTGGCACAACCCGCCGCTGAGGAAAGCCAACGATTCCAAGTACTCCGGAGCGGTTTTCCGCAACGTCCGGTGTTGATCGTAAAATCTCCTTGGCACAGAAGACAACGGGTTCGCCATCACCCAAGCGCGGACCGGCCAAGCCTTAGTGGTCAGGATCGTAAGTTCGTCGGGGGTCAGGTCCAGGCGGTGGGGTCGC
>NZ_JAKDLO010000067.1 GCF_030452765.1 Intrasporangium sp. | reverse complement strand
CGTCACCTTTGCTGCCGTGGCGGGATAGTGAGTGGCGCTGCGGCTGATCGAGCGTCACCTTTGCTGCCGTGGCGGGATAGTGAGTGGCGCTTCAGCGGTGAGATGGTATCAAAGCGATACCATCAAGCCATGGCACTGACACTGCGCACCGGCAGGACGAGGCCTATCACCTGATGCACGAGGTGGCTGGCGGCCTGCATGAGGTCGAGGTCATCGCCGAGCGGTTGCGGGTCAAGCCCCGCGGCCCTGCCGGGTAGCCTTGACCCGGCGGCGCGTCCGTCGTTGCCGTTCGCCACTCAGCACACCCTGGGAGACCGCACGCCATGGCCCCGTCGCACGACCTCGTGCTGACCACCGTCCCGGGCGGCAACGCCCTCTCACCGTTCCGAACCGCCGCGCTCCTCGTCCGGCTCCAGGCCGTCGTGCCCTCGGTCACGGCCGTCACCGCCCGGTACGTGCACCTCGTCGCCACTGTCGGCCCGCTCGACGAGGCGACCGGGCAGACCGTCACCCGGCTGCTCACCTACGGACCGCCGGCTGCACCCGAGCCCGAGAGCGCCGGCCTCGCGACCGTCGTCGTAGCACCGCGCCTCGGCACCCTCTCGCCGTGGGCCTCCAAGGCGACCGACATCGCGCACAACTGCGGTCTCGGCGTGCAGCGCGTCGAGCGCGTCACCGACTACCGCCTCGGCTCCGGCACCCCCCTCACCGACGAGCAGTGGGTCGCCGCGACCGACGTCCTACGCGACCGGATGACCGAGTCGGCCCTGCCCGACCTCCCGGCCACCGCCGCGCTGCTCGACGAGCGCAGGGCCGAGCCGATGCAGCGGGTCGACGTCCTGGGACGGGGGCGCACCGCCCTCGAGGACGCCGACAAGGCGTGGGGCCTGGCCCTCGCGGACGACGAGATCGACTACCTCGTCGAGGCGTTCACCGGCCTGGGGCGCAACCCGACCGATGTCGAGCTGACCATGTTCGCGCAGGCCAACTCCGAGCACTGCCGCCACAAGATCTTCAACGCCGACTTCATCGTCGACGGCCGGGCCCAGTCCCGCTCGCTCTTCGGGATGATCCGGCACGCCGAGCAGGTAGCCGGTGCCGGCACTGTCGTCGCCTACGAGGACAACGCCTCGATCATGACCGGCGGACCGGTCACCCGCTGGCTGCCCGAGGGGCAGGGCGATGGCCCGAGCCGCTACGCCACCCGCGACGGGGAGGTCCACGTCCTCATGAAGGTCGAGACCCACAACCACCCCACCGCGATCAGCCCTTTCCCGGGTGCCGCCACCGGAGCCGGCGGGGAGATCCGCGACGAGGGCGCGACCGGCCGGGGCAGCCGGCCCAAGGCCGGCCTGACCGGTTTCGTGGTCTCCAACCTGCACCTGCCCGGCACCGACGAGCCATGGGAGAGTGAGGGATACGGCGCGCCCGGCCACCTTGCGACTCCCCTCGAGATCATGCTCGACGGGCCGATCGGCGCAGCGGCCTTCAACAACGAGTTCGGCCGACCGGGGCTCGGCGGCTTCTTCCGCGTCTACGAGCAGACCGTGGGTGGCGTGCGCCGCGGCTACCACAAGCCGATCATGAGCGCCGGCGGCCTCGGCTCCATCGACGCCGACCAGACCGACAAGGTCAGCTTCCCCGCAGGCACGCTGCTCGTGCATCTCGGCGGGCCCGGCATGCGCATCGGCATGGGCGGCGGCGCCGCCTCGTCGATGGCCGCCGGCGCCAACGCCGCCGAGCTCGACTTCGACTCCGTCCAACGCGGCAACCCCGAGATCGAGCGTCGCGCCCAGGAGGTCATCAACCACTGCTCGAAGCTCGGCGACGACAACCCCATCCTCGCGATCCACGACGTCGGCGCGGGCGGCCTGTCCAACGCCTTCCCCGAGCTCGTCGACGGGGCCGGCCTCGGCGCCCGTTTCGACCTGTCGGCAGTGCCGCTCGAGGAGTCGGGTCTCTCGCCGAAGGAGATCTGGAGCAACGAGAGCCAGGAGCGCTACGTCCTCGCGGTCGCCCCCGGGTCGATCGAGCGGTTCGCCGCGCTCGCCGACCGTGAGCGGTGCCCGTATGCCGTCGTCGGCGTCGCGCGCGACCACGCACAGCTCGTGGTGGCCCCTGGCCCGCAGGACCACCCCGACGACGACCGCCCCGTCGACATGCCGATGCAGGTACTCCTCGGCAAGCCGCCGCGGATGACGCGCGACGTCACGCGCGTGACGCGAGTGGGGGACGAGCTCGACGTCGCTGCGCTGGATCTCCGCTCAGCGGCATACGACGTGCTGCGACACCCGACCGTCGCGTCGAAGCGCTTCCTCGTCACGATCGGCGACCGCACGGTCGGCGGGCTCACCCACCGCGACCAGATGGTCGGTCCGTGGCAGGTGCCCGTCGCCGACGTCGCCGTGACGCTCTCCGACTTCGTCGGGTTCGCCGGCCAGGCGATGACGAGCGGTGAGCGTATGCCGCTCGCCGCGGTCGACGCGCCCGCGTCGGGTCGGATGGCGGTCGGGGAGGCCATCACCAACCTGCTCGCGGCGCCCCTTGCCGGGCCGGGCTTCGCCGGCGTCAAGCTGTCCGCGAACTGGATGGCGGCGTGCGGTGAGCCGGGCGAGGACGCAGCACTCTACGACACGGTCGAGGCGGTTGCGATGCAGCTGTGCCCGGCCCTCGGGATCGGGATCCCGGTCGGCAAGGACTCGCTGTCGATGCGCACCAGGTGGGCCGACCCCGTGAATGGGCAGGCGAGGCAGGTCATCTCGCCGGTGTCGCTGGTCGTCACGGCGTTCGCATCGCTGCCCGACGTGCGCGGCACCTGGACCCCGCAGCCGTCGGGCGACTCAACTCTCGTGCTCGTCGACCTCGGCGCGGGCCGCAACCGTCTCGGCGGGTCGATGCTCGCCCAGGTGTCCGCCCGGTTCGGTCGCGAGGTGCCCGACCTCGACGACCCGGCGCGGCTCGTCGCGCTCGCGGACGCACTCGCCGAGCTGCGGACCCGCGGGGTGCCCGTCGCCTACCACGACCGCTCGGACGGGGGACTCTGGGCGACCGCCTGCGAGATGGCCTTCGCCGGAGCGACGGGCCTCGACCTCGAGGTGCCTTCGCTCGCAGCGCTGTTCGCGGAGGAGCTCGGCGTCGTGCTCGGAGTCGGCGGCGACGACGTGGCCAGGGTGCGCGAGGTGCTCGCCGAGCATGGCCTCGGTGATCTCACGTCCGTGGTCGGGCGCACCAACGCGGATCGGCGGGTCCGGGTGGCTGTGGCCGGGGCAGCCGGGCTCGACGAGTCGGTCCGTGACCTCGCCCAGGCGTGGGACGAGGTGTCGTGGCGCATCGCCGCGCTGCGCGACAACCCGGCCTGCGCCGACGAGGAGCACGCCGCCTTCGGGACAGCTGACGATCCGGGGCTCGTCGTGGCCCCGGCCTTCGACCCCATGGACGACCTCGCCGCATCGTTCATCAGCCGCGGGGTGCGCCCCAAGGTCGCGGTGCTGCGCGAGCAGGGCGTCAACAGCCACGTCGAGACCGCCCTCGCCTTCGACCGGGCCGGCTTCGACACCTACGACGTGCACATGAGCGACCTGCAGGCGGGTCGCTTCGACCTGTCCGACGCGCTCGGGATCGTCGCATGCGGCGGCTTCTCCTACGGTGACACGCTCGGCGCGGGGGAGGGTTGGGCGCGCTCGGTGCTGTTCAACGAGCGGCTCACCGAGCAGTTCGAGCAGTTCTTCGGCCGCGACGACACCTTCGGCCTCGGCATCTGCAACGGAGCCCAGATGTTCGGCGCGCTCGCCACGCTCATCCCGGGCGCCGGGACGTGGCCGCTGTTCACCCGCAACCGGTCCGAGCAGTACGAGGCCCGCCTCACCCAGGTCGAGGTGCTCGACTCACCGTCGATCTTCTTCTCGGGCATGGCCGGCAGCCGCATGCCGATCGCAGTCGCGCACGGTGAAGGCTATGCCGACTTCGCCGCTCAGGGCGACCCCGGTACCGTCCACCGGTCGCTGCGTTTCGTCGACCACCTAGGCCACCCGGCGGTCACCTACCCGCACAACCCGAACGGCTCGGCCGACGGCCTGACCGCCGTGACGACGCCGAACGGCCGGTTCACCGCGATGATGCCGCACCCCGAGCGGGTGACCCGCAACGTGCAGATGTCGTGGACCTCGGCCCCGGTCGACGCTGCCAGCCCGTGGCTGCGAATGTTCCGCAACGCGCGGGTGTGGGTGGGCTGAGCTCCCTCTGGCTGTACCCAAGGACACAACAAGTGCCCATGGGAGCGTCCGGCCGTGCGTGAGCGTGAGGGCAATGCCGGACTTGTTGTGTTCTTGGGAACGGGCACCTGCCACGGGCCGACCATCTGCTCGCGATGGGACTCGCTCACACGACTCGCCAGCCCTTGGCCTCGGGAGCAGGCGGACCCATCTCGCCCTGATCGTCAAAAGGCTTGGCACCGGCGAGCATTCGCCGGAGCGAGTCACCATCACGCAGCCCGGTCGGGAGCGGCGCCCCGGCGACCCGACGCCTCAGGTCCCCGATCGGCAATGGCCGGTGCCCGGCGATGACCACGGTGTTGCCGAACCGCTTGCCCTTGAGCACCTCGTGCGTCGCGACGATCGCCACCTCCGGCAAGCATGCCCGGATCGCGGCGACCATCCTTGCGCCCCAGCGGAACCCGGGCTCGTCGGCGAGGTTCCAGAGCGCCGGCCCGGTTGGTTTCACGACCCTCGCGACCGCACGCAGGTATGTCGCTGAGGTCAGTTCCGCTGGCACGCGCCCAGCGGCATACGCATCGGTGACAAGCACGTCGGCGGAGCCGGTCTCGAGCGCGCACACCCCGGTGAGGCCGTCCTGCGGACGGACCCGGATGCGATGCCGGCGGGGGAGCGGGAGCGCCTCGCGGACGAACGCGGTCAGCGCCTCGTCCGGCTCGAGGACGATCTGCGGCGAACCGGGCCGGGTCGCCTCGACCCAGCGGGGCAGCGTGAGCCCTGCCCCGCCGACGTGGGTGACGGCGAGTCGAGTCGGCGGGTGCGGGCAGCATGCCTCGATGGCGAGCGCCAGGTGCTGGACGTACTCGAAGGCGAGCAGGCGCGGGTCGTCCGGCTGGACGTACGACTGGGGCTGGCCGTCGACGACGACCGTGACCCCGCCGTGCTCGTCCCGCGCCAGGCTGATCCGCGCGTCCCCCGCGCGTCCCGAAGCCACGAGGTCATCCCGGGAGGTCGAGACGGATGTGCGGCTGCTCGCCGAAGCGGGTGAAGCCGACCCGGCGCAGGATCGGAGCACTGCGGCCGGGGTCCACTTCGTCATGCCTCGCATTCTCTCGTGGTGGTGCTCGTGGTTAGGGTCGGAGCCATGCGATTCGGCGTGACCATCCTGCCCGAGCACCGCTGGTCGGATGCCGCGCCGCTCTGGCGGGCGGCGGAGGGCCTCGGCTTCGACCACGCCTGGACCTTCGACCACATCACCTGGGGCGGACTGCCCGACTCGCCGTGGTACGCGGCCCTGCCGACCCTGACCGCCGCCGCGGCGGTGACGAGCCGGATCGGCCTCGGCACCTTCGTCTCGACGCCCAACAACCACGAGCCGGTCCAGTTCATGCGTGAGGTCTACGCCCTCGACGACATCTCCGGCGGTCGGTTCCTGCTCGGCATCGGCGCGGGTGGTGACCTCGACGCGGGCATCCTCGGACAACAGCTGACCGTGCGCCAGCGGGCCGACCGGTTCGTCGAGTTCGTCCGCCTGCTCGACCGGCTCAGCCGTGAGGACCGTGTGACTGCCGATGGGGCGTGGTACCGGCCCCGCGAGGTGCGCACGGCCGCCGGGCCGGTCCGTGGCACAGCCGCCGGTCCCCACGTGCCGTTCCTCGTCGCGGCCAACGGGCCACGGACCATCAGGCTCGCCGCCGAGGTCGGCGACGGCTGGATCACGGCGGGCGGCCCCGGGGAAGGCTCCATGCCCGAGTGGTGGCGCCGCGTGTCGGACGCCGGCCACCGCCTCGACGACGCCCTCTCCGCAAGGGGCCGTGAGCGGCATACCCTCCGCCGTGTCCTCAACCTCGACGACCTGCCGAGCTATGCGCTGGTCGGCGTCACCGCGTTCGAGGAAGCGGTCGGGCGGGCAGCCGCGCTCGGGTTCACCGATGTCGTCGTGCCGTGGCCGCGCGCGACCGAGCCGTTCCGCGGCGAGATCGCGACCGCTGAGGCGGTCGCTGCCGAGGTGCTGCCTCGATGGAGGAGCTGAGCCGTGCCGCCCCGTCGCCGTATCGCCATCGCGGACGGCCGCGCCGCCGTCCAGGTATGCCGCTCAGCCGGCTTCGTCGCGGATGCCGCCACGACCGCGACCGCCGTGCGCTTCACTCTCGAGGAGCTGGGCGAGCTCGTGCCGGGCCGGACGGTCGAGGTGCGGGTGCCGCCATACGGAGTGGTCCAGTGCATCAGCGGGCCGGTCCATCGCCGGGGCACCCCGCCCAACGTCATCGAGACCGATGCGGGCACCTGGCTGCGGCTCGTGACCGGTGACCTCGAGTGGGCCGCGGCGGTGGAGTCCGGTGCGGTGCGGGCCAGCGGGCAGCGGGCCCACCTGGACGGACTGCTGCCCCTCGAGTCGCTTACGCTTGAGGGGTGAGCGCCCAGCCCCGCCGACAGCCTCGTCGCACGCCCAACTTCCTCCGGTTCCTCGTCACCGGGGCCGTGCTCGGGCTCATCGTCGGGGCTCTGGTGGGTGTCTTCGGCGAGGACGTGCCGAACTACGACACCGGGACGGAGGTCGCCTATCTCGCTGCCTTCGGCCTGTTCATCGGCCTCGGCGTCGCCGGGCTCGTCGCCGTCGGGCTCGACGCCTGGCTGCGTCGCCGCTCCGGTGACTGAGCGGCCGCGACGAGCCGTCGCCGGTGGCATCAACACGCCTGCGTAGGCACTCGAGCGGGCATCGCATAGGGTCGGTTCCGTGACGAGAACCGCCTATCCGCTGGCCCGCACGACCCTCGAGAACGGGCTGCGAGTCGTCGTGTCCGAGGACCACGCAGTCCCCGCCGTGGCGGTCAACCTGTGGGTCGGCGTCGGGTCGCGGCACGAGAGCCCGGGACGGACCGGCTTCGCCCACCTCTTCGAGCACCTCATGTTCCAGGGCAGCCGCAACGTCGCGTCGGGAGAGCACTTCTCGCTGCTCATGGACCAGGGTGCCCGGCTGAACGCGACGACGTGGTTCGACCGGACCAACTACTTCGAGACGGTCCCGACCGGCGCCCTCGAGCTGGCACTCTGGCTCGAGGCCGACCGGCACGGGCACCTGCTCGACGCGGTGAGCCAGGAGAACCTCGACAACCAGCGCGACGTCGTCAAGGAGGAGAAGCGGCAACGCTACGACAACCAGCCGTACGGCACCGCGCTGCCCGACGTCTACGCGACCGTCTTCCCGCCCGACCACCCCTACCACCACGCGACGATCGGGTCGACGGAGGACCTCGACGCCGCCACGCTCGAGGACGTCCACGCCTTCTTCCGCGCTCACTACGGCCCGAACAACACGGTCCTGACGCTGGCCGGCGACCTGACCCCCGAGCATGGGTTCGCCGTGGCGGAGCGGTACTTCCGCGACCTGCCACCGATCGAGCTGAACCGCCGGCCACTGTTGGCGCAGCTGCCGCCGCTGGAGACCCCGGCCCGGCTCGACCGGATGGGCGGCGTGCCGAACGACCGGCTCTACGTCACCTTCCGGCTCCCGGTCGATACCACCGCGCAGTACCACGCCTGTGCGATCGCCGTCGACGTGCTCGGAGGGCTGGCCAGCTCACGGCTGGTGCACCGCCTGGTCCGCCGCGACGAGACAGCCACGGCCGTCGGCGGCTGGACCATGGGCCTCGTCGACGGAGCCGGCCTCGGGGCGCTCACCGTCGACGTCGCCGCGGGCGCGGATGCCGAAGCCGTCGAGCAGGCCCTCGTCGAGGAGGTGGCGCGGTTCGTCGAGGAGGGTCCTGACGATGCCGAGATGGAGTCGGTCGTCGCCGACACCGAACGTGCCTGGCTCAGCTCGTTGTCGGGGCTCGACGAACGCGCCGACCACATCAGCCAGTACGCGCTGCTGCACGACGACCCCGACTACGTCAACCAGCTCGTCGCCCACGTCCGTGCGGTGACGCCTGACGACGTGCGCAGCGCCGCCGTCCAGTGGCTGCGCCCGGACAGCCGGGCGGTCGTCCGCTTCCTCGCCGAGTCCGACGCGGAGGCGGCGGCGTGAGCGCCGACCGACGCGAGGACCCGACCGAGCGCCGGCGAGGGAGGCCCGCAGCGGCGGGACGAGGCGCGCCAATGGGCGTGAGCGCCGTCGCCCGGCCCGAGGTCGCGCCGCCGGGACCGTGGAGCTTCCCGGATGCCGGCACGACCGCCCTCCCCGGCGGGCCGACCCTGCTGACCTATGACCTGCCCGGCCAGTACGTCGTGTCGATCCGGGTCGGACTGCCGATCCCGCCCGCGGTCGAACCACCCGAGATCGAGGGCGTGGCGACGATCATGGCGCGGACCCTCGACGAGGGGACCGCGCACCACAGCGCCGAGCAGTTCGCCCGGCTGCTCGAGCGCAAGGGCGTCAGCTTCGGGGCGGGCATCGGCGACAGCGGCCTGACGATGGGCCTCGAGGTCGTCAAGGGCAACCTCGAGCCGGCCCTCGACCTGCTGCGCCAGATCCTCACCGAGCCGGTCTTCCCCGAGGCCGAAGTGGCCCGCCAGATGCGCACCCGGCTCGCGGAGATCGACCAGGAGCGCGCCGTCGCGGCCAACCGGGGGCTGCTCGAGCTCGTCCACGCCTTCTATGCCGGTTCCGACCGGGCCTCCCGCCCCGTCGGCGGCACCCGCGAGACGGTCTCCGCGATCACGCGGGAGGCCGTCGCCGCCTTCCACGCCGAGCAGGTCGTGGCGAGTGGCGCCACACTCGTCGTCGCCGGCGATCTGGCCGGCCTCGACGTGCCCGTGCTCGTCGGCGGCGCGCTGGGCGGCTGGGACACGGGGTCGGCCCGGCGGCCTGCCGTCCCGCCCCGCCCGGCGGCTCTGGCCGAGGACCGCTGCCGCATCGTCGTCGTCGATCGGCCAGGGTCGGTGCAGACCGAGATCCTCGTCGCTGCGCCAGGCCCGGACCGGTCCGTCGAGGGGGGCTGGGCGCCATACCCGGTCCTCGGCTTCGCCATCGGTGGATCCCCGAACGCCCGGATCGACGCGGTCCTTCGTGAGGAGAAGGGCTACACGTACGGCATCCGCTCGGGCTTCCGGCCGCACCGGTCCGGTGGGCTCTTCCTCACGACCGGGTCGGTGCGGGCCGACGCGACCGTGGAGTCGCTGCGCCTGCTCGTCGACCTGCTCGCATCCGGCGGCCGGGGCCTCACGGAGCCGGAGGTCAGGTCCGGGGTCGACTTCATCGGCAAGACGGCTCCCGGGCGCTTCGCCACCGCCGACGATGTCGCCGACGAGGCCATCACGATGGCGCTCGACGGGCGCACGACGCAGTTCACGACGGACAACCTGCGCGACCTCGCGACCGTCGAGCGGGCGCGGGCCGAGGCGGCGTTCGCCCGCTTCGCGCGAGAGGCCGGCGTCGACCCGGACCGACCCGGCGCGGGATGGACGATCGTGCTCGTCGGCGACGCCGCGGAGCACGTGGCGGGCATCGAGGCGTTGGGGCTCGGCTCGGTCACGGTCGTGCGCGACCGCTGACGTCGCGGGCAGCCAGCCGGCTCAGCACCTGCTCGTGCAGGTGCCCGTTCGTCGCGACGGCGTTGCCGCTCCAACACCCGGGCCGGCCGTCGAGGCCGGTGAAGGTCCCGCCGGCCTCCTCGACGATCGGCACGAGGGCAGCCATGTCGTACACCGCGAGCTCCGGCTCGGCCGCGACGTCGACGGCACCCTCGGCGACGAGCATGTAGGACCAGAAGTCGCCGTAGGCGCGGGTGCGCCAGCAGTCGTCGGTGAGATCGAGGAACGCGTCCCGAAGGCCCAGCTCGCGCCATCCGGACAGCGAGGAGTAGGACAACGACGCGTCTTCGAGGCCAGCCACGGCCGAGACCGCGATCCGGTGGGCCGACGTGAGCGACCGCCCCGCCCAGGCGCCCGACCCCGTGGTCGCCCACCAGCGGCTCTTCAGGGCCGGCGCCGAGACGAGCCCGGCGACGGGGCGGTCCTCGTCCACGAGTGCGATGAGGGTGGCCCAGACGGGGACTCCGCGGACGAAGTTCTTCGTGCCGTCGATGGGGTCGATGATCCAGCGCCGGGGACCGTGGCCGGTACGCCCGAACTCCTCGCCCTCGATGGCGTCGCGTGGGCGGGACCGCTTCAGCTGGGCCCGGATCAGCTCCTCCGCGGAGCGGTCGGCGTCGGTGACCGGGGTGAGGTCGGGCTTGGACTCGACGACCAGGTCGGCCGCGCGAAACCGCTCGAGCGTGAGCCGGTCGACCGCGTCGGCGAGGACGTGGGCGAGCCGGAGGTCGTCGTCGTAGGTGGTCACGTCGCGCGAGCCTAGTGGCTCACCATTCGTCGGCGGCGGAGCGGCTCTCGAGCAGACGGCGCAGCGACTCCAGCCGGGCCGGTCCCGCGGGGCCCGCGTGTCCGTCGGCGACCCACCTGTCGAGCGCGCACTCCGGCTCGTCGTGGGTGCACCCCCGGGGACACTCGTCGGTGCCGGGCGCCAGGTCGGGGAAGTGGTCGACGATCCGGTCGGCATCGATGTGCGCCAGCCCGAAGGACCGCACGCCGGGGGTGTCGATCACCCATCCCGGGTCGTCGGGCAGCCGGAGCGCGACGACGCTGGTCGAGGTGTGCCGTCCCCGACCGGTCACGTCGTTGACCGCCCCGGTGACCCGGCCTGCGCCGGGGACGAGAGCGTTGACCAACGTGCTCTTGCCCACGCCCGAGTGCCCGACGAGAACCGAGATGCGGCCCGCGAGGCGTTCCCGGAGCCCGGCGAGGCCATGGATGTCCTGCTCGTCCCGTGCGGTCACCACGTAGTCGACGTCGAGCGGCGCATAGGTGCGCACGAACGGGTGCGGGTCGAGCAGGTCGGCCTTGGTCAGGGCGAGCACCGGATGGAGCCCGGCGTCGTAGGCAGCCACGAGGCACCGGTCGATCATCCTCGGGCGCGGCTCCGGATCGGCCAGGGCGGTGACGATGACGAGCTGGTCGGCGTTGGCGACGATGACGCGTTCGACCGGGTCGGAGTCGTCGGCGGTCCGTCGCAGGACCGAGCTGCGCTCCTGTACCCGCACGATCCGCGCCAGGGTGTCCGGCCTGCCGGACGTCTCCCCGACGAGCCCGACCCGGTCGCCGACGACGATCCGGCTGCGTCCGAGCTCGCGGGCCTTCATCGCGAGCACGGTGCGCTCGCTGTCGCCGTGCGCGTGTGGTTCGCGCACCAGGCAGGTGTACCGACCCCGGTCGACACCGACGACGAGCCCGATGACCGCGTCGGCGTGGGCCGGGCGCTCCTTCGTGCGAGGCCTGGACCCGCGACGGTTCGGTCGCACGCGGATGTCACCCTCGTCGAGATGACGCCAGCTCATCGACGGGACCCGAGCATGCGGTCCCAGAGTCCGACGAAGTCGGGCAGCGTCTTGCCCGTCGTACCGATGTCCTGCACCGAGACCCCCGGCACGCGCAGCCCGAGGATCGCCCCAGCGGTCGCCATGCGGTGGTCGTGGTAGCTGTGGAACCGCCCGCCGTGCAGCGGGGCAGGTGTGATCCGCAGCCCGTCCTCGTCCTCGGCGACCCGTCCGCCCAGTGCCTGCAGCTCGGTGGCGAGGGCCGCCAGACGGTCGGTCTCGTGGCCCCGGATGTGGGCGACGCCCCGGATCCACGAGGGAGTCGAGGCGAGGGCCGCCAGGGCTGCGACGGTGGGGGTCAGCTCCGCCGCGTCGTGCAGGTCGATGTCGATCCCGACGAGCTCGCCGCTGCCGACGACGGTCAGGCCGGAGCGGTCGAGCAGGACGTGGCCGCCCATGGCGTCGAGGATCTGGCGCATGAGGTCGCCGGCCTGGCTCGTGTGCTGCGGCCACCCCGGCACATGCACACTGCCACCGGCGACGAGAGCTGCCGCGAGGAACGGCCCGGCGTTCGACAGGTCCGGTTCGACGACCACGTCGAGGCCGTTGATGTCCGACGGCTCGACCCGCCAGGTGTTCGGCTCGGAGTCGTCGACGACGACTCCGGTGTCGCGCAGCGTCTCGACGGTCATCAGGATGTGTGGCTGGCTCGGCACCGGCTTGCCGTCGTGGTGAACCGTGACACCGGACTGGTAGCGGGCCCCGGCCAGCAGGAGGGCGGAGATGAACTGCGAGGAGGCCGAGGCGTCCATGGTCACCGCACCACCGGGCACCCCACCGGCACCGTGGACGGTGAGCGGCAGGTGGCCGGTGCCCGCGTCGTCGATCGTGCCGCCGAGGTCGCGCAGCGCCTTGACGAGCGTGCCCATCGGGCGGGTGCGCGCCTGTGGGTCGCCGTCGAGCTGGACCGGCCCGTCGGCCAGGACGGCAACCGCAGGCAGGAACCGCATCACCGTACCCGCCAGCCCGCAGTCGATCGTGGTGTGGCCACTGACCCGCTCGGGTGGGCTGACGAGCCAGTCGGCCACCGGCTGCGGCCCGTGGTCCGACTCGTCCCGCACGTCGTCGATACCGACCCCGAGGCGGCGCAGGGCCTCGGCCATGAGCAGGGTGTCCCGGGAGCGGAGCGGCGCTCGCAGCCGGGACCGTTCACACGCGAGCGCGGCCAGGACGAGGTAGCGGTTGGTCAGCGACTTGCTGCCGGGCAAGGAGACCGTCGTATCAAGGGGCTCGTCGGCGACCGGGGCGGCCCAGTCGCCGGCACCGAGCAGTGCGGTGCTCGCGGCTGCGTGGTCGGCGTCCGGCACGTCAGCTCACGACGTCCTGGGCCGAGCGGGCCAGCTGCTTCGCCTCACGCTTGGCCGACCTGCTCGCCTGCTTCAGCTCGCGCCCGGTACGCTGCCCGGCGTGTTTGGCGCGCCACGCCAGACTCGGGCGGCCCTCGGTGTCGACCGCTGCCAGGAGCAGCCCGCCGAGCAGGCCGACGTTCTTGAGGAAGAGGCTGCGGCTCTGCTTCTTGCGGTCGGGATCGGTCTCCTCCCAGAACGCGTGCTCGATCGCGGTAGTCGGGATGAGTGAGCCGGCGAGCAGCGTCGATGCGAGGCGCGGCAGGTGCCCGGTCGCGAGCAGCGCCCCGCCGGCGAGCAGGATGCCGCCGTTGACGCGGACGAGCAGGGCGGGGTCATCGGGCAGCGATGCCGGCGTCGGCACCTGCTCGAGCAGGTGGGTCGTCGCGGCGGTGCGCGCACCGGGGTTGCGCAGGGCATCGAGCCCGGTAACGACGAACACCGACGCGAGCAACGGCCGGGCGATGCGGCGGACGAGCATGGGGTCCTCCTCCGGTCCCGGAGCGTGCCGGGACCTCGACGATCCGTGGACATCTACCGTAACCACTTACCCACCCGTCGCTGCCAGGTCCCGCCAAGGTCGGCACTGCCTAGGCTTGAGGTCATGTGTGGGAGGTACGCCGCCAGTGCTCGTCCGGACGAGCTCGTCGAGCAGTTCGAGGTCGAGCAGGACCACACCCGTGACCCGGCCCGCAGCATCCTGAAGTCGCCCCAGTCCCCGCCACCGGGGCAGCCGGACTGGAACATGGCGCCCTCGAAGCAGGCGCCGGTCGTGCTGACCCGCCGCCCCAGGGGCGCCGACGACGCCGCACCGACGCGCCAGCTGCGTCTGCTGACCTGGGGCCTGGTGCCCGCCTGGGCGAAGGACCCGAGGACCGGCCTGCGGATGATCAACGCCCGAGCCGAGTCGGTCCTCGGCAAGGGCGCCTTCGCCAAGGCGGCGCTCTCGCGCCGCTGCATCGTCCCTGCCGACGGCTGGTACGAGTGGCAGGCGTCGCCGACGGCACGCGACGCGAAGGGCAAGCCGCACAAGCAGCCCTTCTACGTGCACCGGGCAGACGGCGCCGGGATCGCCTTCGCCGGCCTGTACGAGTTCTGGCGCGACCGCTCCGTGCCCGACGGCGAGCCCGACGCGTGGCTGACCACCTTCACGATCATCACCACCGGGGCGGAGCCGGGGCTCGACCGGATCCACGACCGACAGCCGCTCGTCCTCGACCGGCCGCAGTGGGAGCGGTGGCTCGACCCGGACGAGCACGATCCCGACGTCGTGCGCCGGTTGCTCGAGCCCGCGCCACCCGGCCGTTTCGAGGCCTACCCGATCGGGCGTGCCGTCGGGTCGACCAGCGCGAACGGCTCGAGCCTTCTCGAGCGCGTCGGGCCCGACGAGCTCGAGGGCGTCATCGACCCGACGACCGGTGAGGTGGTCGGGGGATGACGAGGGAGCGGATGCGCGAGATCGCGACCCCGGAGGGTCCCGGAAGGGCCCATGTATGCCGCCCAGCCCGCGCCCGCGGGACCGTGGCGCTCGGTCACGGGGCCGGGGGAGGGCTGCGCGCCCTCGACCTGATGCTGGCCCGGGACGTGCTCGTCGCACACGGCTGGGCCGTCGCGCTCGTCGAGCAGCCGTGGCTCGTCGCCGGTCGCCGGGTCGCCACTCGCCCGCCGACCCTCGACGCGGCCTGGGTCCCCATCGTCGAGGCCCTCCTCACCGGCCGGGGTCGGCTGCCGCGGCCGCTCGTCGTGGGGGGACGCAGCGCCGGCGCCCGCGTGGCGTGCCGCACCGCGGCCGTCCTGGCGGCGCAGGCGAGCCTGCTGCTCAGCTTCCCGCTCCACCCACCCGGCAGGGCCGACCGGCTCCGCGCGGACGAGCTCGCCCTGGCTCCCGACCCGTCGTGGGTGATCCAGGGCACGAAGGACCCGTTCGGCAGGTCGGCCGAGCTGGCACCGTACGCTGGTGCGGGGACCCGCGTGCTCGAGGTCAAGGGCGCGCACAGTTTCCCGAGATCCTCCACCGACGAGCTGCGCAGAGCCCTCGAGACCGTCGCGGGAATGCTCCCGGGCTGACCCGCGTTGCACCCGGCATGGTGCCCTGCCTGACCCTCCCGAACGCGCTTGAGGGCACGAGGGGCTCCGGTACCGGCGGGCTAGGCTGGATGTCGATGAGCAAGGACACCCACGACAAGCAGCCCGGCCAGGCCCCGCCGGTCGAGCTGATCGACACCGACGCACGGCGGGCCGCCCAAGCGCGATCCGACGCCACGGTCGAGGTCGGGTCGGAGAGCCCCGAGCAGCGCCGAGCCCGCTTCGAGCGCGAGGCGATGCCGCTGCTCGACCAGCTCTACAGCGCGGCCCTGCGCACGACCCGCAACGCGAGCGATGCCGAGGACCTCGTCCAGGAGACCTACGCGAAGGCCTTTGCGGCCTTCCACCAGTACCGTCCCGGCACGAACCTCAAGGCCTGGATGTACCGGATCCTGACGAACACCTACATCAACACCTACCGCAAGAAGCAGCGCCAGCCGCTGGAGTCCGACTCGGCCGACATCGAGGACTACCAGCTCGCCCGCGCGGCGACCCACACGTCGTCGGGTCTGCGGTCCGCCGAGGCCGATGCCCTCGACCACCTGCCCGACAGCGACATCAAGCGGGCGCTGCAGCAGATCCCCGAGGACTTCCGCCTGGCCGTCTACTTCGCCGACGTCGAGGGATACTCCTACAAGGAGATCGCCGAGATCATGGACACCCCGATCGGCACCGTGATGAGCCGGCTGCACCGCGGGCGGCGACAGCTGCGCGAGCTGCTCTCCGAGTACGCCGCGGAGCAGGGCTTCCTGACCTCGGGTGCGAAGGGGGCGCAGTGATGATCGACGAGCCCACCGACTGCTCGGAGGCCCTCCTACGGCTCTTCGAGTACCTCGACGGCGAGATGTCCCCGGAGGAGGCCCTGCGCATCCGGGCCCACCTCGACGAGTGCGGGCCGTGCCTGAAGGAGTACGACCTCGACACCTCGATGAAGGCGCTCGTCAAGCGGGCCTGCTCACGCGAGCCCGCCCCCGACTCGCTGCGCACGACGATCATGACGCGTATCTCGCTGACCGTGATCCGCATCGAGGGGCCGGGCTGAGGCCTGCCCCAGCCGACCTGGGCAAGGCCCGCTCCCCGGCCGGGGAGCGGGCCTTGCGGTCTCACGCGTTCGGCTTGCGGCCGTGGTTGGCGGCGTTGCCCTTGCGTGAGCGACGCTTGCGGGCGCGTTTGCTCATCGTGGCTCCATCTGTCGGGTCGTCCCCGTGGACGGGGGCGGAGGTCGTCGCGCTCGGGCGGCGCGGCCTCGAATCCTCGCACACCGGGGCGGAATGGCGCGAATCCGTGGTGTCAACCGCGAATCCGGGGGTGTCAACATTAAGAAGTTGGTAAAGTTTTCTCCACTTTCCCGCTAAGTGCGAGTGTCCGCAGGCAGTCTTGGTGGTGCGAGGGAGACCGAGTCCGGGCCCCCTCCCGGCCCGGGTGCCCAGCCGGGTCGGTGGCACGGACCACTAATATGGAAGGGAGCCCAGGAATGCTCAGCGCGTTCTTCTCGGCCTTTGCGCCGACCAACATCATCCCGACGCTCACGAGCGTCTTCAGCGTCTGGTCGTGGGGTCCCTGATCCAAGGGGAGACCATCGATCCAGCTTTTGAGGACTTCCGCCCGCGCCTGGGTCCGGGAGTCCTCTGCATTCCGGCCTGCTAGCGTGACGAGCGTGGTTGCGAGGAGGGTCCCGGCGCCCTCCACGTTGAACGGGTTGCTGGCGTATGTCCTTGCGGTCACTCTCGGGGCGCTCGCCCTCGGGGTGGCCCTGCTCGTCGTGGACGGCCCGCCGCCCTGGGCACAGACGGCGCTCTTCGTCGTCATGGGGCTGGTCAGCTTCAACCTGCGCGTGCCCGACGTCGGCGCCCGGTCCGCGATCTCGTTCCTCAGCGTCGTGCTGCTCGCGTCCGGCGTCATCGTCGGCCCGTTCGGTGCGTGGCTGGTCGGCGCGACCGCGGTCCTATCGGCGGTGCGCCGCACCCCGCACTGGTACCAGTGGCTCTACAACATGGCGATGATCGCCATCATCGCGACCTTGGCCGGGCTCAGCTACCGGTTGGCCGGTGGCGCGGTCGAGGTGGCCCCCCTGTCCGGTGCCGCCGAGATCGGGCTGCACGTGGGCGGGCCGCTGCTGGTCGCCGACGTCGTGCTCTGTGTCTCGAACGCCGTGCTGCTGGCCGCGGTCATGCGGATCGACCAGGGGCACCCCTTCGTGCACATGGTCCGCCAGATGCTCGCGACCACCGGACCCTCCTACGTCGGCTACGGCATCATCGGCTTCCTCTTCGTCGTCCTGTGGTACCCGGCCGGGCTCGGGCCGGTCAGCGCGCTCTACATCTTCGCGCCGCTCCTCGTCGCGCGGTGGGCCTTCATCCAGTACGTCGACGAGAGCCGCTCGCATCAACGCACCGTCGATGCCCTCGTCACGGCGCTCGGGACGAAGCGCCCGCTCGAGGTCGCACAGTGCCGCCGCACGGCGCTGCTGGCCGAGTGGATCGCCGAGGACCTCGGCCTGCCGGCACAGCAGGTCTCGACCGCCCAGCACGTCGCGCTGCTGCACCGGCTCGGTGACCTCGGCCTCGAGTCGGCCGTCGAGAGGGCCGGGCGCGGCAGTTCGCTGACTGGTGACGTGGCGGCTGACCCGGGCCGGGCGCGGGCCCGGCTCGCCCGGCGGATGGTCGAGGGCATCGAGTTCCTCGAGCCCGCCGGGCCCGGCATCGAGCACCAGGACGACGCCTACGACGGGAGCACCGGCTCCCTGGCCGGCTCGGAGATCCCGGTCTCGGCCCGGATCGTGGCCGTGGCGGCGTCCTTCGAGGCGCTGACCCGCGAGCTTGCCGACACCCGTGAGGCGCTGGCGCGGATCGAGGCCGAGTCCGGTCGTCGCTTCGACCCGACCGTCGTCGCCGCCCTCGGCGCTGCGCTGCAGCGCCATCCGTGGCCACCGGCGCAGGACGCCGCCGGGCAGGAGGTGCCGGCATGAGTGCGCAGGACATCGTCGTGCTGGTGTGCTTCGGTGTGGCGATCATGGCCGGCGAGTGGTACCGCCTGTCCGCACCCGGCCTGCGCGCGACCACTCCCATCGCCAGTGCCGCCGGGTTCGGCTTCGCCTTCACCACGGAGATCCCGGCCGGTCACGTGGTGGGCTACTCGTGGGCGGTCATCCTGCTCGTCGGTGGGGCGGCGATGGCCGCCGGCTCGCTGGCCCGCTGGCTGGCTGAGGGCGAGATCGAGGCCCTGGAACTGCTCGGCCGGTTCGCCGCGCTCGTGGTGGCGACCCTCCTGTATCGCGTGGTCTACCTCGGGGAGGGGCCGGGACGTGGGACAGACGTGGACCCGCTCTCGCCACCGCGACGCGCGGCCCTCATGCTCGTCATCGTCGCGGTCGCGCTCCTCGTCGACCTGCTCGTCCTCTCGAGCCGTGTCGCCGGGCGCGGCCCGGCGGCGTGGCGCAGGCGCTTCCTCGACGACCTCTCCTCGTCGGTCGCGCTCGCCGTCGCCCTCGCCGTCACCGGTGTGCTCATCGCCGTCGCGGTGCTGCCCCTGGGGCTGACCGCGCTGCCGCTCTTCCTGTCCCCCCTCGTCCTGTCGCTGTTCGCGTTCCGCCGCTACGTCGCCGTCCGGGAGACCTACCGCCAGGGCATCCGGACGCTCTCGCGCCTGACCGAGGTGACCGGCTACACCCCGTCGGGCCATGCCGGCCGGGTCGCCGACCTGGCCGTCGCGATGGGCTCGGTCCTGGCCATCCCCGAGCGGGAGGTCTTCGACCTCGAGTACGCCGCCCTGCTGCACGACATCGGGCAGGTGGCCCTGATCGAGCCGATCCCCGGTGGCGCGACGCTCCACGCCGCTCCGGCCGACCAGCGACGCATCGAGCGCGACACGGTCCGGATCGTCCGGGAGACCGGGGTGATGCAGGAGGCCGCGGCCATCCTGGAGCACCAGACGACCCCCTACCGGCAGATGCGGGAGTTCGACGAGCCGATCCCCCTCACCAGCCGCGTCCTCAAGGTGGCCAACGCCTTCGACGACCTCACCGGCGGGGCCCGGTCCAGGACGGCACGTGACGCCGCGGTCGAGCGGATCTTCCTCGGACTCGGCTACGAGTACGATCCGAAGGTCGTCGATGCGCTTGTCCAGGTCGTGCAGACTCGTGCCCGCGCAGCGTGAGACCGCCGTCACACGCCGCGCTTCGTCAATATCTCGCATCGGCCGGGGCTACGTGGCACACTGGTGCCTTCCGCGGGTAACCCCCGTCGCGCGCAGTACCTGAGGCCAGACCCCCGGCTCGGAGATCCAGCAGGGCGTCGGCCCTTCATGTGTGTGCCGTCACCACGGGTGAATGGCGCCCAACTCACGCGATCGAGGTGTTCCACGGTGAGTGCACTGCCTGTCAACCTGTCCTTCGACCCGCATGCCCCGGTGTTCCGGGTCCACGAGGGGGGCAAGCTCGCCGTACACGCGACGAGTCGCCTCGAGGACGCCGCCGACCTGTCGCTGCTCTACACGCCGGGGGTCGCCGAGATCTCCCGCGCGATCGCCGCCGACCCGGTCCTCGCAGACCACTACACGAGCCGGCGCAACACCATCGCGGTGGTCAGTGACGGGACAGCGGTACTGGGGCTCGGTGACGTGGGGCCGCTTGCCGCGATGCCGGTCATGGAGGGCAAGGCGGTGCTCTTCAAACACTTCGCCGGCGTCGACGCGGTCCCCGTCTGCATGGAGACCGGCACGGTCGACGAGATCGTCGAGGCGGTCGCGAGGATCGCCCCCACCTACGGCGGCATCAACCTCGAGGACATCTCGGCACCGCGCTGTTTCGAGATCGAGGAGCGGCTCAAGGCACGGCTCGGGATCCCGGTCTTCCACGACGACCAGCACGGCACCGCGATCGTCGCGCTCGCGGCACTCGTCAACGCCGCGCGGGTCGTGGAGAAGGACCTGAAGGCTCTGACGGTGGTCGTGTCAGGAGCCGGCGCCGCGGGCGTCGCCGTTGCGCGGATCCTCTTGCTGGCCGGGGTCGGTGACGTCATCGTCGTCGACTCGCGCGGCATCGTGGAGCCGTCCCGGGCCGACCTCGTCCCGCACAAGCAGGCGCTGGCCCAGGTCACCAACCGGCATGACCGGACCGGCCGGATCTGCGATGCCCTCCAGGCGGCCGACGTGCTCATCGGGGTCTCCGGCGGCACGATCGTCGAGCGGGACCTGCTGCGGATGGCGCCGCGCGCGATCATCTTCGCCCTGGCCAACCCGGACCCGGAGGTCCATCCCGACGTTGCCCATCGGTTCGCCGAGGTCGTGGCGACCGGCCGGTCCGACTTCCCGAACCAGATCAACAACGTCCTGGCCTTCCCCGGCATCTTCCGGGGGGCGCTGGACGCGGGTGTGGGGCAGATCACCGAGGAGATGAAGCTGGCAGCCGCGCACGCCATCGCCGCGCTCGTGCCGGACCCGACGCCGGACCTCGTCGTGCCCAGCGTCTTCGACGAGCGCGTCGCCCCGGCGGTCGCGGCGGCGGTCCGCCGGCTCGCGGCGCACTGACACCTCAGCCTGGGGCTCCGTCGTTCGTGGGCGGAGCCCCCGGAGGGTCTCGTGCACCTGGCCTGTTCTCCCATGGGCCGCTTGGCTAGTGTTCACGGCATGCTCGCTGTCTACGCCGCCACCCAGTCGCAGAGCGATCCCCTGTCCGGACTCGTGGTGGGCGATCGTCCCGCCCCCGAGCCGCCCGCCGGCTGGTCGCTCGTCACCGTCCGGGCGACCGGCCTGAACCACCACGACGTCTGGTCGCTCAAGGGTGTCGGGCTGGCCGCGGACCGTCTGCCGATGATCCTCGGCTGTGACGCGGCCGGACTGGACGCCGACGGCAACGAGGTCATCGTCCACTCGGTCGTCTCCTCGGACGGCTGGCGCGGGGACGAGACCTTCGACCCGCGCCGCACCCTCCTGTCCGAGCTGCACCAGGGCACGATGGCCGAGCAGGTCATCGCGCCCTCCGCCAACCTCGTCCCGAAGCCGGCAGGCATGTCGTGGGAGGCTGCGGCGTGCCTGCCCACCGCGTGGCTCACGGCATACCGGATGCTCTTCACGAACTCGGGGGTCAAGCCGGGTGGCACC